>NZ_JBHIND010000060.1:0-311165 GCF_042194695.1 Bartonella sp. CM86QHHN | reverse complement strand
GATCTCTTTAAAGAATAAATCCATCGCACGCCCCGCCCATCTTCGATAAGCTTTCGCAAAAACGGGTTCTTCCAAACGCCGGTTAATCACTTGCATAGATAGAGAAATAGAAGTCCGCTGACGTGCCTGTATCGCAACAATACGCCGCCGTGGCACCTCAAACTGATAATGCAAAATATGAATAACAATCTGTCGTGCTAACGCCGCATCAAATAAGCCATGCGGGGGGTCAATAATATACCGGATCGGCAGATGCTTAAATCCACTACTCACGGCTTTTAAAGAACAGGAAAGCATCACCTGTAAACGTTCAACTTCTGAATAAGGATTAACGATATCGTTTCTGACATCTGGGGTCCATAAATTACAAGCAGCAACCATAACCACCCCCTATAAAAACAATATGACCACCATCTAATCGCCAGAACCAACCCATGCAAACGGCTGTTCTATGATGCAACTCTATGCAATTTATCTTGCCTATTTCGTACTGATCTTTAGACATTGATAAACCTTTTTATCTTATGGTATTTAAATTCATGGCAAATGCGTATGATACACGCAAAGCCGTGTAACGAAGTTCAAGCAGCATTACCGCGCAATGCGGACTGTGTTGCCGAATCTGTATTGGCATGTTTTGCTGCTTTAAAAATGCGACGGCGACTTTTGGGGTAGCGGTCGCTAAAAACCTGCTCAACGGGCAAACCGATAAAATCGGCAATAGCACGTTCGGCTTTCTCGTTAGACCGTGTCCAGATATGTTGAACACTGGATGACGATAGTTGATATGCTTTCGCGAGCTCCGCCAAGGTCATATTACGGCGGCGTAGCTCGGCTAAAATACTATGGCGATCCCATACTTGGATGCATGTTTGGGTGGTTGTCATAACTTTCGCTCCTGCTTCAAACGGATGCTCAAACCATCCGTTTTTTGTGGGGTTAATTGTAAAATATCTGCCCTCTATATCGGGCGGTAATTAGATATATATACCAAATATTTTGTGTTGTAAACAATTTATTTTGTATAGAGGTGATTTTTTTTTGGCACGTCCAGAAGTAGAACCAAAAACAGAACTGGCAAAACGCTTGCGTGAAGTACGACGAATACTCGGAAACGAAGAGCGGGGCATTTTTGCGCAACGCCTTAATTTACAACGCAATACCCTTGCCAATTATGAAATCGGAGCACATGAGCCTCCATCCTCAGTAATTAACGCCTATTATACAGCCTATAACATTAATCCTCATTGGCTTGTCACTGGTGAAGGCGAAATGTTTAGTGACATGGCAAAAGCGAAAGCAGCAGGTTTTAAAGCACCAACCATCCCTGCTGGTCTCATGAAAAAGCTTGGTCGCATAGCTTATACAACCTATCGCGATGCAAATATAAAACTCCCCCCTGAAGATATAGCGGAATTAGCGGCAGAGCTTTGTATAAAGTTGCAAGAGCTTGTTCAAGACATCAACGACACGGAAGAGGTCGAAGCAACTTTCCCTCTTCTTAAAATTCATTTAAAGCGTCAAATAGAAGCTGAAAGAGTACATCTAGAAACTACATAAGATATAGCTTAATGCCTCTTTAATATGAAAAATCGATATGAAAATCTTTTTACATTAAAAAAATAATATAACTATTTGATTAATAAGTATATATTGCCTCTAAAAATAGATAATCATCAATAGGTGAAAATCTTTTTTGCTTTTTTGGTTATTTTTGGCTGATTTTGGAGTGAGCTTCACAATTTACCGAATTTTTTTCACAGGGTCTTCAAAGGCGGTTTTCTGGGCTTTCACAGACTTTTCAAAATTTTTCACAGGGTTTTCAAAGACCTTTCAAAACCTTCTTTCATTTTTACCATGAAAACGCACTTTTTTCTGATTTTCACTCTTTTTCGCTCTTTTTTACAATTTTAGGTGTCAAAATCTATTTTGACAAAACGCGCATTGAATGCTAAATTTTATACATAAAAACAACAAATTACCACGTATTCCTACCTAATCCCACCTTTTCCCACTTAGTACAAAACCTAGTGTCAAACTACACAGGTTTTGTACCAATTTATTTTTTTCGAAGGATTTTAAGGGGGGGCTCAAAGGGTCTTCAAAGACCTCTCAAAGGTCTTTATCGTTTTTGCGAATAAATTCTCATTTTTACAATTTTTGCACTTTTTTGATTTTCTGTTACATAAATCTAATCCAGATAATAAGAGAAGGCATAGTAAAATTAAAGAATTATCTCATATTTCTCCTCCTTCTACTTTTGCTTAGTTAGTACAAAACCTACTGTAAAATTATATTATTTTGCACGTCTTGCTTGAATATGTGCTAGCAACCCTAATGTTGAACTATCACGATTATCCGCTTTACTTTCTCCACGAAGAATTGGTAGTAACTCGTTTGCTAATTCTTTACCAAGTTCAACACCCCATTGATCAAATGAATTAATATTCATTAAAATCCCTTCAACAAAAGTGCGATGTTCATAAAGCGCAATAAGACGACCGAGTGCAAAAGGTGTTAATGAATCTTGAACCAGCGTAATGCTGGGACGGTTTCCTTTAAAACTTCTATGACGTGCTAAATGGTCTGCTTCACCCTCATCAACTCCATTTTTTATCAAGATATGCCGAGCATCTTCAAGACTACGCCCCTTCATCAAGGCTTTTGATTGTGCTAAACCGTTTGCTAGCAACATCTCATACATAGAATGTAATTTTTTCTCATGCCCTTTTATAAATAAAATAAATTCTACAGGAATAATATCTGTTCCTTGATGCAGAAGCTGAAAAAAAGCATGTTGACTATTTGTTCCTGAATCCCCCCAAACAATTGAACCACTTGAAAAACTTAATGGTTTTCCATCCAGCGAGACTTGTTTACCATTTGATTCCATATCAAGCTGTTGTAAATAAGCTGGAAAATGTATTAAACGCTGTGCATAAGGAATGATCGAACGTGATGAATAACCACAAATAACACGATGCCAGAATCCTAAAAGAGCAAAACGAATAGGAATATTTTTATGCAAAGGCATAGTTTTAAAATGTTGATCCATTTGCAAAGCACCATTGAGAAATTGGCGAAAATTTCCACCACCTATTGCAAACATAACAACAAGTCCAATGGCTGACCAAATTGAATAACGTCCTCCAACCCAATTCCAAAATTTAAAAACTCTTGTGGAATCTATGCCAAATTCTGCCACTTTATCAAGCGCACTTGAAACAGCAACAAAATGCGTACAAACGGCTTCTTCTCCTAAATGTGAACAAATCCACTGACGTGCAACTTGAGCATTGACCATTGTTTCAGCCGTTGTAAAAGTTTTAGAAGCAATGACAAACAGCGTTGTTGCTGGATTCAAAATAGAGAGAGTATCAGAAATATGGGCACTGTCAGCATTCGAAACAAAATGACACTGTGGACCATCATGATAAGGTTTTAAAGCATATGTGACCATTGCAGGACCAAGATCAGAACCACCAATACCAATATTGACAATATCACTTATTCTCTCGCCACTGCTTCCCTTATAGCTTCCATCACGCACCTTTTCAGAAAATCTTTCCATATCTTCAAGGACGTCTTGAATATCGCGAATAAGATTATGACCATCCAACATGAAAATTTCATCAGCAGGTAAACGTAATGCAATATGAAGAACTGAGCGTTTTTCAGTTGTATTAATCGCCTTACCAGAAAACATTGCATCACGCCGGCCTAACACATCTGCTGCGACCGCTAAATCATCTAGAAGTTGCAATGTTTTAAATGTCACACCACATTTTGAAAAATCGAAAAGAAGATCATCAAGTCTGAGGGAAAAATGGGAAAAACGCTGTTCATCTTCTACAAAATGCCGACGAATATCATAGACCCCATCCTTTGCGGCATGGTTTCTTAAAGCTTTTAATGTGGCTTCAAAAGCCATTTCATTTCGAATCGAAAAGCTATCTCCCATAAGCTTATCCTATACGGTTATTGATAATGAAATCTATGCCCAAACAATAACAAAGCAGAAAACACCTCCTTTATTGCTCGCTATTTTCACTGCTCACATAAAAATGAAGGAATATACAAAATAAAAGGATAAGATCCGAAAATGATATTTTTACAAGAATAAACTTTCAAATCTTTTCTATCATATACATCATTTAACTTGATTGAGTTCTTTTGTTAAACGTAAATCTTCTTCTGCTTTTGGTCTTATAAAACGCCCTAAAAAAAGATAAACAACCGGTGTGACATAAAGCGTAAAAATAGTTGCTAAACCTAAGCCACCAACGATAACCCAACCTAAGGCTATACGAGCTTCTGCGCCAGCACCTTTGGCCAAAACCAAAGGAATACCTCCTAAAATGGCACAAATCATTGTCATACAAACTGGACGAAGGCGAATGTTTGCTGCTTCTTCTACGGCTTCACGCACGCTTCTTCCCTGATCGCGTAATTGATCTGCAAATTCAACAATGAGAATACCATTTTTTGCCATAACACCAATTAACAAAATTAATCCAATTTGGCTGTAAATATTAAGACTTACACCACTTAATAGCATAGCAATTACAGCACAACCAATCCCTAATGGGACAGTGGCCATAATAATGAATCCTGAAATAAAGCTTTCAAACTGAGCAGCCAAAATCAATAAAATAATCAAAAAGGCAATGCCAAAAACAATCATAAAATTGGAAGATGTTTCATTAAGCGTTTCGGCTTCCCCTAAGGGAACCAAATAGGTTCCTTTTGATAACAAAGGAGAAGCAATTTTCTGTACAGTTTGGTAAGCTTCCCCTAAAGCGATATCTGGAGTAAGATTTGCGCTTAAAATAACAGCACTCATGCGTTTTTCCCGTTTTAATTGAGGAGCAATAGCTTTTTCATGTAAACGCGCAATAACCGATAAAGGAACATATCGATTGTCTTTGGTTTTTAAAAAAATATTTTCTAAATCGCTAGGACTCTTCATAGAATTTGTACGCGATATCAATTTAACATCGTAAGAATGATCATCCACGTTAATGGAACCAATCTTTTTACCATCCAACATTGTTTGTAATGTATCGCCCAAATTGGTGATATCAATCCCTAAATCGGAGGCTTTTTTTCGATTGATTTCAATAAAAAATTGCGGTTGTGTTGCATCAACAGTAAGGCGTGGGCGAATAAAACGCGGATCATCTTGTAAAGCACTTACCAGCTTATCAGCAATGGGTTGTAATATTGCATAATCATTGCCAAGAATTGCAAATTGCAACCCTTGCCCAGTTCCGCTCACACCTAGAGAATTTCCCTGCGCAGCAAACACAAAAACTGCGGGAAACTGTTTAACCTTTGCATTAATATCTTTCACGATTTCTTGCTGACTCCGTAAACGTTTATCCCAAGATGAAAGCAATAAAATCAAAAAAGCAGTATTGGGTGAACCGCCAGCACCCGCAATAGAGTAACTGTTAGCAATCTCCCCTGCATCACGTAATGGCTGTAGACTTGCTTCAATTTGCTCTATTTGCTCGTTCAAATATTGTGTTGAAATACCTTGTGGTCCATTAATAACCAAAAAGATCACAGCTCTGTCTTCTGCTGGCGTTAATTCCTGTTGTAGCTTCGTATAGCCTCCAACACAAAGACCCGCAAAAATAAGTGAAGCAAAAACAACAGCCCAAGGCTTTTCTAAACACTTATGCAAACTGTAAGTATATGCCTTATGAAAAAAATTACCTAATTTATATAAAAAAGCAAAATGATGGGACTTTTCCTCTTTTTCCTCAATATGTTCTTTGAGAAAACGCGAAGCCAACATTGGACAAAGCGTTAAGGCAACAACTGAAGAAAGCAAAATAGAAATTGCCAAAACAAAACCAAATTCTCTAAAAAGACCTCCAACTTGCCCAGGAAGAAAGGAAATAGGAACAAACACAGCCACTAATGTCAATGTTGTTGCTAAAACAGCAAAAAACACTTCACGTGTTCCTATCACCGCTGCTGCTCTGGAACCTAATCCCATATTGCGCCACCGAACAATATTCTCAAGAACAACAATGGCATCATCCACAACAAGCCCTGTTGCTAAAACAAGTCCTAAAAATGTGAGAATATTCAATGAAAACCCTACAAGATAAATAGCCGCAATGGTACCAATCAAAGCGACAGGAAGAGATAAAGCAGGTATCAGCGTTACACGAATGTCTCTGAGAAAAAGAAAAATGACCAAGATAACGCTCAAAATAGCAATGACCAACGCAACTTCAACCTCATGAAGAGCGCTTTTAATAAAAATTGCATCGTCATTAATAACGTCTATATTTACAGAAGAAGGAACAATACTTTTGAGATTATCAACAACGGCTCTCACACCTTCAGAAATATTAAGAGTGTTGGATTGTGCTTTACGCACGATACCTAATCCAATACCTGTCTTTCCATTGATACGAAGAATAACTGTTTCTATATCCGGCGATAAAGTAACATGCGCAACATCACCAAGATGCACATGAGGCTTTAAAACAACTTGTTCAAAAGATTCTGGTGTTGTTAAACGTGCAGTAGCACGTACAACTAAAGTTTGCTTAGAATTGCGTAATGACCCTACTGGCACATCTGTTGTCATATCAGCAAGAACACGTGAAATATCTGCTACAGTTAATCCATAACTTGCAAGTTTTGCTTGATCTATATCAATCTGAAAAATCTTTGTGCGAGCACTATCGACCTGTACATCACCAACACCATCAACAGCAGAAATAGCATCAACAATCTGATCGTTTACAATCGTGGTTAAATCATCAACACTCATTGTTGGTGACGTCACAACCAAATACATCATGGCAGCAGCATTCGAATCTGCTTTAATAATCAAAGGCGAATCCGCATCTTTCGGTAAAGAATAGGTAACACGAGAGAGAGCATCACGAATATCAGATGCTGCAACATTCAAATCAACACCGACATTAAAGTTAATCTTCACACGGGAGCGTCCAAAAGAAGACGTTGAAGAAATCGTCTTAACACCTGAAACACGAGAAACAGCATCTTCTATAACTTTTGTAACTTCACGATCAATTGTTTCTGCCGATGCACCAGAAAACATCGTCACAATCGTTGTTACAGGAGTATCAACATCGGGTAATTCTCTTACATCAACATTTAACCATGCTGCAAATCCTGCAATGATGATCATAGCATTCAAAACAAGAGTAAAAACCGGTCTGCGAATAAATAAGGTAATGAGACCACCTTGCTCCACCTTTGACATAGGCTGTTTTGTGCTCAATTCTTGGCTCATTGTATATCCGTTCCATAACCTACTGATAATTGCTGTTGATGAGACTTTGGATCATCAATAGTTACCTTACTTCCTGGATAAAGCATTTGCACCCCTTGAATGACAACTTGATCACCATTTTCTAGGGGAGCTTTCACGAAAACATGATCGGCTTTATGCTGAATAATTGATACGGGTATAGCCTCTACTTTTCCTTCTCTCACACGCCAAACGAATGACCCTTTACTATTCCATTGAACTGCAAGAGGATTAACGACAGGAAAAGAACCACCATGAAACTGCAAGGAAACAGAAAAGGACATACCAGACATGAGCGTATCTTTTTCATTATTGATTTCAACCTGAACATGAAGTGTGCGACTTTCTGGATCAACGATATTATCAATCGCATAAATATGACCAACAAAAGATCTATCTGGCTGCGCGATTAACGTTGCCGTTACCTCATCTCCTTTATGGATGCGCGACACATATCGTTCAGGGGCCCATATATCGACCAAAATACGTTCTCTATTCTCAATACGGCCTATTACAGTATTAAGGGTCACGTTATTCCCCGCATCAACGGGCAAAATACCAACAACTCCAGGAATCGGTGCTCGAATTGTTCGCCGATCGAGATCTAATTCAGCATTACGCAAAACTAAATTTGCGTTATCCAACTCTAAGCGTGCCATAATTTCTTGAACTTCCGTTGCCGTATTGCTGGCGCGTAATTTAAGAATACGCGAAAGCGTCAACGCATTGTTATCACGTTGCACTTTTGCTTTTGCAGCCGCTATTTCTTCTTTTTTAGAATCAAGCTTTGCAATCACATCATCAGCTTGTACTTTTGTACCCGCTGATACAAAAAGCTTATCAATAACACCTGAGGATAAAGGGGTAAGCTCGACTTCTGCAAGAGCTTTTCCACTCCCAAGAACGTTAAGTTGTTCATAAAGATCTTGAACTTTTACAAGATCAACGACAACATTTACCGGTGGCCTTCCCATTTTTTCATTTGAAGCTTTATCCGATACTCTTGTTTTATCCACCATAGAAATGGGTTGGTCTGCACTCTTTTTTCCAGCCCAATAAGTAACCGTTAAAACAACGATTAAAAACACTAATGGAAAGCTCTTTTTTAATAACGCCATACATCCGCCCTTGCTGTGTCATGTTCATCTGAAATAGTTTTCAACAGTAGTATCGGCGTTTTACACAAAAACCCAACAGCGGGTGTATATATCTTACCCCCACCGCAAAAAACACATCTCATCTCTGCTTGACTATCTTTCATAGATTAAAACGTCAAGTTAACTATCGTTCATATTGCTTTGTATAGTCATGACAAAAAAATGTTCATATCAAAACCAACTGAAGCCATAATATATTATATCCTTTTTTAAAATATATCATAAAAAAAGAGAGATTTTTTTTATGACGACTCAAGTTTCACTTGCATTTCTTTAATGAAACGATTAGGAACCCTTTTGTCTTAGACAATGTAAAAAATTGAAATGTATGCACCCGTAGCTCAGCTGGATAGAGCACCAGACTACGAATCTGGGGGTCAGGAGTTCGAATCTCTTCGGGTGCGCCATCTATCAATATCTTACTTATAAAGTCAGACTTTTTAAATTCTTTATTTTGTGATTTATTTTTACCTATCTTTGTATTTTGTTATTTCATTCTGTTGTGAGTCGTTTCTTTAGCCATTTTGCTAGAATAAGATGTTACGAGTCCTTCAATTCAGCTCTAAGTTGCTTTTATTAGCTTATAATCGTAGCGATTGCATGAGTAGCGTATGTTGTTGTTTTCTTTTTTCAATCTATGCGCTTGTTTTTGGTCTCTTCCGGATTATACTCTCTACTCAGTTAGGTAATTTTTTACGTGCTTATTTCTAATTGTTCCATAACTGGATGTTTCTGGATATTTTATTCCTAGCAGTCCCATCTTAAGAGGGACTTCAGATGTGTCGCCATAAATTCCGGTTTACCACCATGTGAAACTTTTTCAGTGTGTTGTTAGAAAGAATAAATAAACTACTTCTCAAACGTACTACTATGAAACACTTATGGTATCCATTAATGTCATCAGCATTTGTTGCAAACCAAAGCTTCTTTTCGCAATATTTTTAATTGAATTAAACGTATTTTTACTGCTTAAAAGCAAAAAGATTCTTTTTCCTAAAAAACAATAAAACTCTTCTTGTGCTTCTTTAGCATTATCTCTTGCATGGCATATCATCGATTTCTATGATATCTTAATATTTTTCTGTTCTCTATGAATTTTTCTAATTAATCCATGGAGTACAGATCTCAAACATTAATAAAAGCTGAATTTAAAGAATTTTTCCATGCCTAAAACTGATATTGAAATTGCTCGCACTGCTAAAAAGCAACATATTATTGAAATTGCACAAAAAATTGGTATTTCACATGAAAATCTCATTCCCTATGGTCATGATAAAGCTAAAATTTCTTCTGAATACATAAAATCGCTTAATAAAAATCCAGATGGTAAACTTATCCTTGTCACAGCTATCAATCCCACACCTGCCGGAGAAGGCAAAACAACAACAACAGTTGGACTAAGTGATGCTCTTAATCTTATTGGTAAAAAAACAATAGCTACCTTGAGAGAACCATCTTTAGGTCCCTGTTTTGGTATAAAAGGTGGTGCTGCTGGTGGTGGTTATGCGCAAGTCATTCCAATGGATGACCTTAATTTACATTTTACCGGTGATTTTCATGCTATTACATCTGCTCATAATCTTCTTGCCGCAATGATAGATAATCATCTTTATTGGGGAAATACTCTAAACATTGATCCACGTCGCATTGTTTGGAAGCGCGTTCTTGATATGAATGACCGTGTATTGCGCGATATTGTCATTTCATTGGGGGGCATAACAAATGGTTTTCCACGTCAAACAGGTTTTGATATTACTGTTGCATCAGAAATTATGGCGCTTCTTTGTCTCTCTGAAAATTTAGAAAACCTTACACAAAGACTCAAAAAAATTATTGTTGCTTATCGTTATGATAAAACGCCCATCACCGTTGCTGATCTCAATGCGGAAGGTGCAATGGCAGTTCTTCTCAAAGATGCTATACAACCCAATCTCGTACAGACAATTGAAAATAATCCTGTTCTCGTTCATGGAGGACCTTTTGCCAACATTGCTCATGGTTGCAATTCAGTTATAGCAACAAAAACTGCTTTAAAACTTGCTGATTATGTTGTCACAGAAGCAGGGTTTGGAGCAGATCTTGGAGCAGAAAAGTTCTTCAATATCAAATGTAGGCAAGCAGGTATTGTACCAAATGCTACAGTGATCGTCGCAACTATTCGTGCATTAAAAATGAATGGTGGTCTGGATAAAAATAACCTGACAGAAGAAAATATCACCGCTTTAGAAAAAGGAGCTGCCAATCTTTTACGACACATAAAAAATATGAAGCACTACGGTATTCCTTGTGTTGTGGCTATCAATCATTTTGACAGCGATAGCGATGCTGAAATAAAAACATTACAAAAAATAGTTGCAACAACTGGACACAAAGCTATTATCTGTAAGCATTGGGAACAAGGTGGAAAAGGCGCTATAGAACTTGCACAAGAACTCGTTACCTTGATTGAAAAGCACGATTCTGATTTTAAAGTTCTCTATCAAGATGATATTCCACTCGTTCAAAAAATTAATTGTATTATAACAAAGCTATACGGTGGACGTGGCGCCATCATCTCAGCCCCTATTCTCAAACAACTTGAAACTTGGGAAAAAGAAGGTTTTGGCGTCTACCCTATTTGTATGGCCAAAACACCTTATTCTTTTTCTTCTGATCCCAAGCAATACGGAGCTCCTGTTGATTTTGAAATTCCCATACGAGAAGTTCGTCTCTGTGCGGGAGCCGGCTTTATTGTTGTCATTTGTGGAGATGTTATGACCATGCCGGGACTACCCCATTATCCCACGGCTGAAAAAATTCATCTTGACGAAAATGATCAAATACAAGGACTTTCATAAGTTTATAATCATGAAATCTATCATTCATTATAAAAAGCATTTTATTACAAAAAAAATAGAATTTTTAAAAGCGATATAGACAAATGTCTTATTTATATGGTATAAGTTTCTGTCCTTTTGGATATGCCTTTAAAAGGACGTAGGTTTTCCTATTATTTGTGACACTGAAAAAAGCAGGATAAATAGTGCAAGTACTCGTTCGTGATAATAATGTTGATCAAGCGCTCCGCGCGTTGAAAAAAAAGATGCAGCGTGAAGGTATCTTCCGTGAAATGAAAATGCGTAGTTATTATGAGAAGCCATCTGAGAAGCGTGCTCGTGAAAAAGCTGAAGCTATTCGTCGTACACGCAAGCTTGCTCGTAAGCGTGCACAAAGAGAAGGTTTTGTTAGTAACGGACGAACTGTTGCGGTAAAGTAATATACTTTATGATATAATATAATTGCATAAGCAATAGATAGTAAGCTACTAGAAAATTTTATCTTCATAGGCAATTGCGATGAATTGCTTGTGTAGGTTTTTATGTACAATGTTATCTAATATGTTAGTTATTTGAAAATAATAAGGTTTCTATCATAGAGGTGGTTTTTATTTCACTCTTATATTTTAAAAATAGATAACAAACTACACTTGAGATATTTAAGCGACTTTTTCCTATGTAAATTGAGTGCGGGGTGTTTTATTATCACTTTTCGCTATAATTTTCTCCTTCTGGATATCTCTTACATCACTGCTTCTTATGTACAAATTTCATGATGAACTTCTTTTTTGTCATTAAATATTCTACATCTTTCGATCATTCTAGGTCTGATTACAAAACAAAAATAACTATCGCAATATGCGATTGTGTGTAAAATATAATATCAAATTCATAATCCTCTTTCCCTTCAGTTATGTAACGAAACGATATAATTCCATAACTTTTTATATCTCTTGATTCTGTCTCTCTAAAGGATGACGAATTTCAACCACTGCACTATAGATTCTTTTTTCTTGATAAATTTCTTCTATTCATCACTTATGTAATTACCCTCATCAGTGTATCGAATAAGCCTTTCTATTTCATTCAACTTTCTTCTATACTGAGTTAGAGAAAAAGAAAATTGACAATAAACAGAGAAAACACTGTATTTTAATATGGATGAATGTGCCTTTTATTACCATTTTTGATGGAAATGTTTTTAAAATTTAAATAACGAGTTAAAGTTTTTAACGCGGAGATTTATTATTATAAGTAATCGTTTTTCATATTAAGTAATAATTCTGAATAACGTAAAGTTTCTCAACACTTTCTCATATTGAATCAATCAAGATTATTTTCTTGTACATCATAAGCGGGATTCGTATGCAAATAGAATAAAAGCTATTTAAGAAAAAACAAAAATGCTTCTTATAAACACTATGAATAATAGGAACTGCATAACATTGAAAGCTGGTAAATAGAACGATGGAGCCAGCTTATCTACCATACGGATAAGCATTATCATGGCATAAGATTAGAGTGTAGAAAATTTTATAAATGAATTATCACGAAAAAGTGTCCTGTTAAAATTAGCCCTTCATATATCAATCTACTCTATAATGTTGCTCATATTTTTACGCTTAAATGTTTTATTTATCGTATTATTTTGTTCATTCAAAACTTCTTTTCAAGCCACACAATAATCCCTTTCTGAACAGCTCTTTGTTCATAGTATGCATACATGCACTTTTACTTTGAGAAACAAACTCAAAAAAGAGATGCAATACTTTAGCCCTAATTTCCTGTACAAAAACTGCCTATGGCTCCAATATACTTTACTGTTTTATCACGCTTACAGCTACATAAAAATCTAATGTTTATTTATATCTACCCCCTCATAAACAAGATAAGCACTAAGAAATACAAACCTTTTGTTTTCCTTATTTTGATATTTTTGTAGCAATTTTTTCATCGTTTAGATCTCTTTAACGAGCAATGTGTCATACTTTTTATCAGTTTCCAGTCTTATCTTTCAGATTTTAAATTTCCAATATATGACGAAATAAAGGAGTTCGGTGTGCAAAATTCTCGTTGGTTTCGCGTTTCAATACTCATATCATGTATCTTAATAGCAATAGTCATTGTATTGGGTTCATCTCATTTGTTGCATGCACAAACATTTAATCAAAATTTAGGGCCCAGTGGTTTACCACTTCCGCGATTTGCTTCGATTAAACCCACCAGCGTTAATGTACGCGTCGGACCAGGAAGCAACTATTCAATCATTTTCACCTACAAAAAGAAGGGCTTACCTATTGAAATCATTCAAGAATATGATCAATGGCGCAAAATTCGTGATGCAGAAGGCGATGAGGGATGGGTGTATCAATCGCTTTTATCGGGAAAGCGAACTGCTATAACTATTCCATGGCAAAAAGATAAAACAAAAAGGCTGATGCTACGAAAAAACCCCACCGACAACGCAGAACTTGTGGCGGAAGTAGAACCTAACGTCATTGGTAACATCCGCCAATGTGATGGACAATGGTGCGAACTAAACATTAATAATACGCGCGGATGGCTTCAGCAACCCCAGTTATGGGGAATCTATCCTGATGAAAAAGTAAAAGGTTGGTGAATACTCAAACTCAACAAGTTTAATTTTTATTCCTCATTGAATATCCTCACTGCCTATCACAAGATTGATTTTTTGGTTTCAATCGCACGATTAAATCAACATGTGAAATTTCCATACCTTCTGGTGGCTTAGGCAAATTTCTAATAATGGGAGCTTCTTCCAAATTATAAGGAATATCAAGAATACGATTTTCGCCTTCTATATAAAAATGGTAGTGATCAGAGGTATTGGTATCAAACCAAGTTTTTGAGCCTTCTACGGCAATAATCCGTAATAATCCCGCTTCCGTAAATTGATGAAGCGTATTATAAACCGTTGCTAAAGATACAGGTACACCTGCCCTCACCGCTTCCTCATAGAGCTCTTCAGCAGTAATATGACGATTTCCTTGAGAAAAAATCATATGTGCAAGTTCCAACCGCTGACGTGTTGGACGCAGACCATTTTGACGCAAATGTTTTTCTAACATAGAAATGGAATAATATTGCACAATTTTTCCACACTCTTTTGTGAACTGCTGCTCTTCATTCATATCTAAATTGTCTGCACTCACTGACATAATTACAAACCCAAATATATTCCTGCTAAATAAGATCAAAATACAAAAAAATGGGAATAGTATGGTGTAATCTTGTATTCCATTTTTAAATAATTACCTATGTAGAATACATAAAAAAAGGCTTTTGTCATTAAAAATGATATAAAATCATTTCCCTCTCTTTAAAATTTGCTCTAAAAGTAGGTTGGGAAAAGCGCAGAAATAAAGATATATGCAAATAAATGGAGTAACAATGGCTGAACAAAAGTCTCGCTACACATATGAAGAGCTTCTAAGCTGCGCTCGCGGCGAAATGTTTGGTAGAGGTAATGCGCAATTGCCAGCACCGCCAATGTTAATGATTCATCGAATCACTCAAATTAGTGAAACTGATGGTAAATACGATAAAGGAATGGTTCGCGCCGAATTTGACATTACACCAGACATGTGGTTCTTTAATTGTCACTTTATAGGCGATCCCGTCATGCCAGGATGTCTCGGACTGGATGGTATGTGGCAATTAACAGGTTTTTTTCTTGGTTGGCTAGGCGAACCAGGCAAAGGAAGAGCAATATCAACAGGTGAAGTAAAGTTATCAGGGATGGTAACTCCACAAACCAAAATTCTTGAATATGAAATAGATTTTAAGCGTATTCGACGTGGAAATTTAGTCTTAGGAATAGCTGATGGGTGGCTAAAAGCAGATGGAGAGACTATTTATAAGGCGAACGATTTACGCGTTGCTTTATTCAAAGAAGATTGAACGTTATTTCCGTCAGAAAGAACTTTTCACTATTCTGTATGGAACGAGGAGGTATGAATGCGTCGAGTTGTTGTAACCGGAATGGGAATTGTCTCCGCAATTGGAAATAATCCTGGAGCTGTTTTAACCAGTTTACGTGAAGCAAAATCCGGAATTTCTTACGCACCTCAATATGCTGAATTAGGCTTTCGTAGCAGAGTTTATGGCAAGCCCGATATTAATATAGAAGAACTCGTAGATCGACGTGCTCTACGTTTTCATGGGCGTGGAACAGCATGGAATCACATCGCCATGGATCAAGCAATTGCTGATGCGGGTCTAGAACCGCATGAAGTATCGAACGAACACACGGGTATTATTATGGGTTCTGGAGGTGCTTCAACACATTCAATCGTAGAAGCTGCTGACATTACACGCCAAAAAGGTCCAAAACGTGTTGGACCTTTTGTTGTCCCTAAAGCGATGAGTTCCACAGCATCTGCAACATTAGCAACTTTCTTTAAAATAAAGGGGATCAATTATTCAATCTCTTCAGCTTGTGCTACCTCCAATCATTGTATTGGTAATGCTTACGAAATGATACAATATGGTAAACAGAAGCGCATCTTTGCCGGTGGCTGCGAAGATTTGGATTGGACACTATCTGTTTTATTCGATGCCATGGGCGCTATGTCCAGCAGATATAATGACATTCCTCACAAAGCTTCACGTGCTTATGATGTTAATCGTGATGGTTTTGTCATTGCTGGAGGTGCTGGCGTTTTAGTCCTTGAAGATTTAGAACTTGCTAAAGCACGTGGTGCAAAAATCTACGGAGAAATCGTTGGATACGGTGCGACATCCGATGGACATGATATGGTTGCCCCATCAGGAGAGGGAGCAGAACGATGCATGCGCATGGCCCTTGCAACAGTCGATAATAAAATTGATTATATCAATCCCCATGCGACAGCAACTCCTGTTGGTGATCCTCCTGAGATAGAAGCTATCCGTCGTGTCTTTGGAGCAGGTGATCAATGCCCCCCCATTTCCGCTACCAAGTCTCTAACAGGACATTCCTTGGGAGCAGCAGGTGTTCACGAAGCAATCTATACATTGTTAATGATGAATCATAATTTTATTTGTGAAAGTGCCCATATTGAAGAACTTGATCCAGCTTTTGCTGATATGCCAATCGTTCGTGAACGACGTGATCATCAACAACTGAATACCGTATTGTCGAATACTTTTGGCTTTGGCGGTACCAATGCAACGCTTGTTTTCCAACGTTATGTATAAACAAAAGCTCTTAGTAATTGAAAAAAGTACGGTCTTACGGAGAATAATATGAAAGGTTTGATGGAGGGCAAACGCGGCCTTATTATGGGAATTGCGAATGACCATTCAATTGCTTGGGGCATTGCCTGTCAGCTCGCACAAGCAGGAGCGGAATTAGCGTTGACTTATCAAGGAAATGCTTTTGGAAAACGTGTTCATCCCCTAGCAGATAAACTTGGCTGCAAATTAGTGCTAGAGTGTGACGTTGAAAAAAGTGAAAATATTGATTACGTCTTTGAGCAACTTGAAAAAGAATGGAAAACAATTGATTTTATTGTCCATGCCATTGGTTTTTCAGATAAAACTCAGCTAAAAGGGCGTTACGTTGATGTTACAACACGTGAAAACTTTCAACGCACGATGGTTATTTCAGCTTATTCCTTTACTGAAATTGCCCAGCGCGCGGGTAAGCTTATGCCCAAAGGAGGAACACTTTTAACTCTTACCTATGGTGCTTCACAGCA
The DNA here is from genome assembly GCF_042194695.1 of Bartonella sp. CM86QHHN. Lineage (NCBI taxonomy): Bacteria > Pseudomonadati > Pseudomonadota > Alphaproteobacteria > Hyphomicrobiales > Bartonellaceae > Bartonella > Bartonella sp. CM86QHHN. Next base: position 294,187 of record NZ_JBHIND010000060.1, on the reverse strand, counting down.
AGTTGTGCCTAATTATAACATCATGGGTGTTGCTAAAGCAGCTTTAGAAGCTATGGTACGTTATTTAGCAGCGGACTTTGGTCCTCAAAATATTCGTGTCAATGCGATTTCCGCTGGTCCTGTTAGAACTTTAGCAGGTAATGGTATTGCAGCTGCACGGGCAATATTTTCACATCAACGCCGTAATGCCCCATTACGGCGTACCGTAGATATTCATGAAATTGGAAAATCTGCTCTTTATCTACTCTCTGACTTATCATCAGGTGTTACAGGTGAAATCCATTATGTTGATTCAGGCTATAACATCATGTCTATGCCAATACTTGAAGAACTGAAAAAAAGTGACGATTCCCAAGAAGAATAAAATTTATTTCATTGCATTAAAAAAGAAAATCAATCATGTACATAGTGCTTTAATCGGGTATTGAGTACTTTCTCAGCTATATAATAGTGTATTGACTTATAATAATATGACGTAAGGAATATGTGCAAATGTTTGTAAGAATAAGTCAATACAAAACCAGATGTACGATGCCTTGTTTCGCAAAATATTTTATAAAAGCCGGAATATTTCTTCAATCCATGGTTGATAAAGTGTGTATTTTATGACGTTATTTACCTTACTAAAGCATACGCTTTTGCCATTGCTTATAAATCAATATCCAACCCTCATGCCACCGCAGTTTGAAACAGAGATTAGAGAATTATTAAAACCCTTAGTTTCAGCTTTTGTGTAGCAAATTGAAAAAAATATTCCTACCGTTTGATTTATTCTTGAAACGCAAATACAATCTAATTTAGGATGAATATGAAGGCGTAAAGAAATCAATCATTAATCTTACTATTGTTCTTTAATGAAAGCATTGCTCTGATGTGTCAGGTAAAATAGAACACCCAAAAACACTATAGCTGTTTCTCCTTCATGCATTTTTTAAAGATATCTCTCAATGCACGCCATTCCATTTCACAATGGTACCTGTAGAACGTATAAAAAATCCTTGTGAAGTACATAAAATCCTTTTTTTACCACCATTTTAATGTTTATACAGATGACAAACCGACACCGTCATTTTACTTGCCATGTTCTAATATTGAAACAACCCTTGACACTTGAGATGATTCATTAGAAGTATCTTTAATAATTTTTATCCACATACTAACCCGCTTGTGACAAGCAAACATATATTTTTAATTAACTCAATACAAAAATAAAATGAATCATTTATATAAATCAATTTTTTATCTTTATAATGACATTATTTTTCAGTTTAAATGACAGCCACAAACAAGTACAATAACATTTTTTCAATCTTAGACTTTCAAAGTTATAATTCCAAAAATCATTTCTTGCATATAAAAAACAGAATTGACATGTGAGAAAATAAAAGGCTTAAATATCTCTACTGAACAGCTTCAAGTGCCAAGAGCTGTCTCACAACATTTGGGGGTGTAATGATGCTCGTCTTCCTCCTTCATAAATATAAAGATGGGGATGTGCACAATGGCTTTATCGGTTACACTATTCACGGTCACCGTCGCGAAGTGGACTTGGAAGTTTTAAGAGAGGTCTCTTTAAAACAAGCACGTGAATATATAACAGCAATCGTGTTTTTTTGGGCGTTCTATTTTACCTGACACATCAGAGAAATGCTTTCATTAGAAAATGAGAAAAATAAAGGTGTGAGATAATCTCCATTATTTAAAAGATATTGCTTTAGATAACGTAAAACTGAATTTAAAAATGATTGTAGAAATGGGAACAGATTTTCAGCTTTAAAATTTCATCTTCTTCCCAAATTAGATTGTCTTCTTGTTTTAAAGAATTACAAAAACAGAGATTCACAATATCCCTGCCCCGATATTCTTAGCTTATACGTTACATAAATAAGATGCTTCTACCTAATGAGTCTTGTATTATTCTGTTTGCAAATATCATTGTGAGATGAATTTAAGAGACAATAAAAATATCTTGTTCATTACATTACATAAACATGTGTAAGTGGAAACGATAATTTATCTTAAAAGAGATAGCTCTTAGACAAAAGCCAAAACTTTTATATTTCAGCCATGTTTCATAAAGAATCGAATGATATGAATCTATAATTTTCTGGAATATGACTGCCTTATACAACCATCAATAAAATCTATTTTATATGTCTATTAGCATGTTTCTATTTTTTACGATTGGAATTATTAAAAAACAGGATATTATTGAATTTCGTCCTTGAGAGCGCGGCTTAGTAATGTGTTTGCCGCTTCAGTTATATTTTTACCACAATAGAGAATTTGATAAATTTGTTCTACAATGGGCATTTCTACCCCAATACGCTGCGCCAACGTATATACTTCCTTGGTATTTAAGTATCCTTCCACAACCTGACCAATTTGTTTTTCTGCTTCTTTTATATCTATTCCTTTACCAAGAAGTATTCCAAAACGGCGATTACGCGACTGATTATCAGTACATGTCAAAACCAGATCACCTAAGCCTGTCATTCCCATAAATGTGGAAAGCTCAGCACCCATAGCCTCCCCTAAACGACTGATTTCAGCTAGTCCTCGTGTGATAAGAGCTATTCGTGCATTTGCCCCAAAACCTATGCCATCTGATATTCCTGCACCAATAGCAATAACATTTTTGACTGCCCCCCCTAATTGAACACCAATCATATCTGAACTTTTATAAACTCTAAAACTTTTGTCACAATGAAAAAGTTGCTGCAATTCTTTACCAAACTCAACATCAGAAGCTGCTATCGTCATTGCAGTAGGCCAACCAATAGCTAGTTCTTGAGCAAAAGTTGGTCCAGAAAAAACAGCTAAAGGAATTTTTTCACCTAAAATCTCACGAGCAACCTCTTGTAAGAAACGTCCAGTACCATGTTCTAAACCTTTTGTAGCCCAAATAACGCGTGAATGCTGATCTAAATAAGGCTGAATATTATACAAAACTTGATGAAATACATGGCTTGGAACAGCGATTAATATATTGTGACTTGCCGTTATTGCAGTTTCAAGGGAAGCTTCAAGTAATAAATTTTCAGGAAATCGAACATCGGGTAAATATACTTGATTACAACGTTGTTCCTGTAATTCTTTGATATGTTGAGGACTATATCCCCAAAGTAAAACATTATGACCATTACGGGCAAGAGCTATCGCTAATGCAGTACCAAAAGAACCAGCACCTATAACTGTCATTGCAACGGTTTTCATTAAATTTTCTGATTATTCTCTAAATTTTTGATTTCAATTGCATATTATTATTACAAATAATTTTAATGCTATCTTTAATATAAATTCTTTAAATCTAAAAATATTACTGCTTCGTAGCTTTTTTATCTCACACAATATAAAAATTTGTTTCGCACATTCTCTTTCTTTGTAGTAAATTTTACAAACATCACTTTTTGTATATTCTACAAATAGCTATTTGTCTCAAAAATTAAAGATTGGCTAAATACCCCACGGACTTTCTCTTTTAAATTAAAAGTATATTCAAAATAATGATACTCATTCCACTGATATCTTGTACTTATCTCCTGCTTTATATCCTACAAATTTCTTCTACGAAGCTGATACATGCCGCATCAGCTCCGTAGATATTTCTAACAACTACTCCACAGGAAACTGCGTATTTGGACCTTGCTCCATGGGCATTTCTGAACCAGGTGCTTGATCTACAGGAGTTTGCGTACTTAGACCCTGCCCCATAGGCATTTCTGAACCAGGTGCTTGATCTACAGGAGTTTGTGTACCTAGACCCTGCCCCATAGGCATTTCTGAACCAGGTGCTTGATCTACAGGAGTTTGCGTACTTAGACCCTGCCCCATGGGCATTTCTGAACCAAGTGCTTGATCTACAGGAGTTTGCGTACTTGCACCTTGCTCCATCGAAACCTCTGAGCCCTGTATCTTTTCTGGCTGTTTTCTTACGGATATATCTTTGTTTGATAACTGCTCAGACACTGAAGAATCATCTCTACTTGATATTTCCGGTTCAATAACACGTCCTGAACCACCCATCATATTATAATTCAAATGAGAAATAGCCCACCAAGTTCCCCCAATAATAACAAAAACGCAAATAGCAGCAAACCACAACGCGCTTAAATTCCACTTGGCGTCTGGACCAGAATTCAAGTGCAAAAAGAAAACAATTTGTACTATAATCTGAATAATCGCCATCCCAATAAGATACGCAACCTTTGTACTAACTGCCCAACTTTCCATCATTCCATACATCACAGGAATAAAAGAACCCAAAGTGAAAAATACAGCCAGAATAAAACCAACCAAATAGGAACCAGTACTGGGACCATGTGTTTCATTTTGCACGCTCATCACAACGCTCCTAATAGATAAACCATGGTGAAAACACCAATCCATACAATATCAAGTAAATGCCAAAAAATGGAAAGACATGCTAAACGTGTTTTATTGTTCTGATCCAAGCCATTACGACGAAGATGAAAAAACATCACAACCATCCAAAGAAGGCCAACACTTACGTGAAGTCCATGGGTGCCAACCAAAGCAAAAAATGCTGACCAATAAGCAGAGAGAATTTCCCGTCCAAAAAGCTGTAAACCTGTTGCAGGATCAATACCCGCATAAGCATTTGGATCAAAATAAAAAACCTCACTCAAAAGTTCATGAAATTCGTAAAGTTCCATACCAATGAAGCAACACCCCAATCCAAAGGTAATAGCCATCCATAAACGCACACCACTGATGTTATTTTTATGTGCTTGTACCATTGCAAAGCCATAAGTGACGGACGAAAACAACAAGAAAGCAGTCTCAACCAAAACAAACTTTAAATCTATAAACTCACTGCCCGCTTTACCACCACCATAAGAAGCAGAAAATACAGCAAAACTTGAAAACAGTGTCGAAAACAGGATTAAGTCTGAAAGAATATAGACCCAAAAACCAAACGTCATTACCGAGCTACTATCGTGGTGAAGTTCATCTATAGTACTCGCGTTATTCATTGTTACAGCACTCATACTGTCACTCCTTGTTCTTTAAGAACAGCCGTAAAGGCATCTTCAGTTTTTTGCACTTCTTCAGCTGGAATATAGTAACCATGATGATCACCTGTTAATGAATGACACACAAGCGTTGCAATAAAACCAACCAGTCCAACCGCAACAAGCCACCAAATATGCCAAACAAGCGCAAAACCAACAACTAATGAGAAGAAGCCAGCAATAATTCCAGCCGATGTATTCGATGGCATATGAATTTTTGTAAATCCACTTGTCGGCCGTTGATAACCACTTTTCTTCATATTCCAATAAGCATCATCAGACTGTATCTTTGGAAGGAGGGCAAAATTATAAGAAGGAGGCGGTGAAGAGGTAAACCATTCAAGTGTACGTGCATCACCCCAAGAATCATTTAATGTTACCGGTAAGTGCCCTTTATGCTTAATACCGTACCAAATCGCCAAAACAACCTGTAGCACAAAACAAAGGATACCAAGTAAGATAATACAAGCACCCAATGCAGCAATAATAAACATCGGCTGCCAACTAGGTTCCATGTAATGCTGAAGACGACGCGTCGCCCCCATTAAACCAAGCGCATAAACGGGGAAAAAGGCAAGGTAAAAACCAATAAACCAACACCAAAAAGATGTAATACCTAGTATGCGATTTGGTTTATAACCAAAAACTTTTGGAAACCAAAATGCAATCCCCGCTAAGTACGCAAAAACCACACCTCCAATAATTGTATGATGGAAATGTGCTATCAAAAAGAGCGAATTATGAAACTGCCAATCAGCAGGAACAATAGATAATAAAACACCTGTTAATCCACCACCAACAAATGTAAAGATCATACCCATGCACCAAAGCATAGGAGGCTCAAAGCGAATCCGACCTCTATACATCGTAAGCAGCCAATTAAAAACTTTTACACCGGTTGGAACTGCAATAATCATCGTAGCAATACTAAAGAAGGTATTTACAGCTTCACCCCCACCCATTGTGAAGAAATGATGGCCCCAAACAAGAAGCGAAAGAATCAAAATAACCAACATGGCCCATATCATTGAAGTATAACCAAAGAGGCGTTTTGAAGAAAAAGTTGATACAACTTCAGAAACAATTCCAAAAGCAGGAACAACCAAAACATAAACCTCAGGATGACCAAAAACCCAAACATAGTTAATCCATACCATCGGATTTCCGCCACCAACATTGGTAAAGAAATTCATGTTCAAATAACGATCACATGCCAAGAGTGCAAATGCTACAGCCAAAACAGGATAAATGACTACAATAAGAACATTGCTGACAAAAGCACTCCAACAAAAAATAGGCATTCTCATCATTGTCATTCCAGGAGCACGCATTTTAATCATCGTTGCAATAAAATTCACTGATCCCATTGTTGTTGCAATACCAGAAAGCTGAAGTGACCATAAATAATAATCTACCCCTGTATCTGGACTCGTTTGCAATTCTGTAAAAGGTGGATACATCAACCAACCACCACGACCAAAATTCCCAACACCTAGGGATATGTTAATCAATATCGCCCCTGCAGCCGTAATCCAAAAACCTAGATTATTTGCAAAGGGAAAAGCAACATCACGCGCACCAATTTGAAGTGGTATAAGATAATTAAAAAGACCAAATAAAATAGGCGTGGCCATGAAAAAAATCATGATCGTACCATGCGCCGAAAAAATTTGATCAAAATGCTCAGGGGGCAAATAACCTGCTGTTTCACTCCCAAGAGCTAAAGCTTGATGCGTTCGCATCATAAGTGCGTCCGCAAAACCGCGAACAAGCATAATAATTCCAAGAACGATGTACATAATACCTATGCGTTTATGGTCAACCGTTGTAATCCAATTTCGCCATAGAATCCCCCACCACCCAAGTACTGTTAGAGCAATAACAGCAATTAAACCAACCAAAACAATCGCAATACATGTATACAAAACGATCGGTTCATGTGCAAGCGCATGAAAAGCACCTGCCGTAGGATCTGTAAGTCTTCCAAACATTTCTCAACCCATTTCAAATGAAATTCAAGTTTAAAAGAAACCTTTGTTAAAAGGGCTCTTTACTTTATTGACTCTGTTAAATAACATCAGGATCAAATACTGAACATAGTGCACCCCATAGCGTCTGAGCAGCAGCACGTTTCATTAAATCTTCATTACATACCGTCTTTTCATCGACACATCGATTAACAACACGATAGTAAAGCCGCTTCTCAACAGGTGCAAAATAACGAACTTCAGCATCTTTTTCCTTCGCAGCAATATCACCCATACGAGGCGCAATAGAAAGTTGACGATAAGATGAACGATCAAGTACTCGACCATTAGCCCGAGCTTTTACAATCCAATCCTCAAAATCCTGCAAAGACACAGAATGCCACTTAAACCGCATACCCGAAAAACCATCACCACTATAATTTGCTGAGGCTCCTTTGAATACTCCTTGCTCTTCAGCGACCAAATGCAACTTAGCATTCATCTGCGGCATAGCGTAAAGAACTGTACCCAATTTGGGAACCCAAAAAGCATTGACAGAATTCTCTGACGTCAATTGCAATAAAACTTGACGTCCTTCAGGCGCATAAATCTCATTAATCGATGCAACACCGTATTCAGGATAAATAAAAAGCCATTTCCAATCAAGAGCAACAGCATCAATCTGTAATGGCTTTCCTTCACCTACAACTTCCACTGGAAGAGGATTTGTAGGTTCAAGCTTATAGGTATAATAAGCTGTTAATGAACCTAAAACCATTACAATTACAACTGGAATACCCCACATCAATGCTTCAATTTTATTTGAATGTGCCCAATCAGGAGAATAGTCCGCTTTCATATTCGATGCACGATATTTTATAGCTAAAAATACCACACTCACCATAACTGGGATAACAATACAAAGCATCACCACCACACAAACAACGATCAAAATGAGCTGTTGACGTGCAACATAACCTGATGGCTGCATAACATCAATTTTACAACCAGACAAAAGCAGTGCTCCCCCTAAAATCACAAGCATTTCTAATTGTCTAACAAAGCTTTTCATCTCTATTTACCCCCGTCATACGCACTAAAAACTGTCATAAATATATACCTCACATTGTACAGATTTGAAAATAATTATCAAGAGAATTAAATGCCTATATTACTCTTATTAAACGCTTACTCTTTACCTATCACAATTTAATTGTTTTGCTTAATTGTTTTGCAATATACTCAAGTGCAAACCGATATCCATCACCTCCACACCCAGTTATGATAGCGTCTACACCTGCAGATGTATAAGAATGGTGACGAAAAGCTTCACGCTGATAAATATGAGATAAATGAACTTCTACTTTCGGCCCTGAAAACATTTTTAGGGCATCAAGAAGTGCAACAGATGTATGACTGTAAGCCGCTGGGTTAATGATCAATCCAGAACTTGCCTCTATTGCTTCTTGTATCCATGCCACTAATTGCCCTTCATAGTTACTTTGATAAAAATTTATTATAATATCATTTTTTTTTGCCCATTCTCTGCATCTTTTTTCAATATCTTCTAGAGTTTCAGTTCCATAAATTTCTGGCTCACGTTGACCTAGAAAATTTAAATTAGGACCATTTAAAATCGTTATTATCTCTGACATAGCAAGCCTTTTCTTTCAGACCTATCACTTATTAAAAAAATATTTAGCATGTTTTTACGGCAATAAAGCTCCATCCTTAATCTCAAAGAATTCTGCGCGTCCTTTTAAGTCATCAAATAAAAGACGATCTGTTCCTGTCATAAATGTTTGTACAGCTAAATCATCAAGAATATCAAATAGAGCAGCACGTCGATGCGAATCAAGATGGGCAGCCATTTCATCAAGAAGAAGAATGGGAGATCTTTCCGACATCATACCTGTTAGACGTGCATGACACAAAACTAAACCTGTTAGCAGCGCTTTTTGTTCACCTGTTGAACAAGATGTTGCTGCTCTATTTTTATCAGCATAAAAAACCTGCAAATCTGCACGATGTGGTCCTTCTAACGTCCGACCAGCAGCACGATCCATTGCGCGATTATGCCGCAATCGATCACAAAATTGTTCTTCAACTTCAGTTGCTGATATTTCACTAAGAGCTGTTTCTAAAAAACCATCAATTTGCAAAAAAGCTCGTGGAAAAGGTATCTGTGAGGGCATTTGTGTAAACATGTCATTTAAAAGACGAATAACATCAACACGCGCCGCAGAAATAGCTGTCGCCAATTCTGCCATTTGCTTTTCTAAAGCATCAAACCAAGCACAATCTTCATTTCCATCTAAAAACAAACGATTACGTGCGCGCATAGCTCTATCATAATCGGCTATGCGACGCCTATGCAAGGGATCAATCGCCAAAACCATACGGTCCAAAAAACTACGGCGCTCAAGTGAAGGACCTGTAAAAAGACCATCCATAGACGGTGTTAGGACACTAATATGACAATAATCTGTTAGGCAATCACTCGACTCATTCACACCATTAATATGGACCTTTCGACTGTTATCGCTAACCTCAAAAGCTGTACCAATCTTTACTTCACCATAAAGAGCGCATTCAAGACGCGCAAATACAACAAATCCTCCACCACCACCATCTACAAAGCTAACGTCAGAATAAACAGCACGCCGCAAACCACGACCAGGAGAAAGAAAAGATAACGCCTCTAAAAGGTTCGTCTTACCAGCACCATTATGGCCAGTAAAAACCACATGCTGACCAGAAAAATGAATATTGAAAAAAGAATAATTGCGATAACGTAAAAGCTTCAGCTGCCTCACTGCCACTTTGTGCACATGACTGGCCATGCATTGCAAAACAACTGCCCCTAAACGCGAATAGGCATTAGTACATAGAGCACATTCGCATCATCATTATCACGAATCAGAGCTGGTGCTCCAGCCTCAGCCAACATAAAAACCATCTCATCACTTGAAAGCTGCCCAGCAATATCCAAAAGATAACGTGAATTAAATCCTATCTCAAGCGGTTCAGATGCATAAGTTACTGATAATTGATCTTCTGCACTGCCCGAATCTGGGCTATTAACAACAAGCCTTAACTGTCCATGCTCAATCGTTAATTTAACTGCACGCCCCCGATCACTTGAAATCGTTGAAACACGATCAACTGCAGAAGAAAAGTCCTGCCTATTAACAATTAATTCTTTATCATTTCCAAGAGGGATAACACGTTGATAATCTGGAAATGTTCCATCAATTAATTTTGATGTAAAAATCACAGAGCCTATAGAAAAACGAATTTTTGTCTCCGAAAGCTCTATACATACATCGCTATCATTTTCTTCTGAAAGAAGTTTTTGCAATTCTCCTACAGCTTTACGGGGAACAATAACACCAGGCATTCCCTCAACTCCCGAAGGAGCTTCCATCTCAACTTGTGCCAAACGATGACCATCAGTTGCAACCAAACGCAATTTCAAAACACCATCATTAATAATATGGAAATAAATACCATTAAGATAATAACGGGTTTCTTCGGTAGAAATAGCAAATTGTGTACAATCAAGTAAATGTTTTAAGCCTGATGCTGATAGAGAAAAACGATAACCAAATTGCCCAGGAAGCGACTCCGGAAAGTCTGCCTTCGGAAGACATTGAAGCTGAAAATGTGCACAACCCGAAACAACGGACATTGTACCTGCTTGATTCTCATCGAGGGATAATACAACTTCATTGCTATCAGGAAGTTTTCGAATGATATCATAGAGCAAATGTGCCGGAACAGTTGTTGCTCCAGCTTGTTTAACATTAACTGCAAAAGATTCCATAACCTCTAAATCAAGGTCTGTTGCTTTTAACTGTACACGGCCATTTTCTGCATCAATCAACACATTCGATAAAATAGGAACAGTATTACGGCGCTCTACCACACGGTGAACCCGACCAAGAGACTTGAGAAATTGACTGCGATCAACTGTAATACGCATAAAAGCCCCGTATGATTTACTAAAAACTATAAGAATTCCTTAGAATTAAAGAATAGATCCCTTTAGAGAATCGCCTGCTAGAGTTTATTAAACCTCTCTTAAAATGGCAAGTCACTCCTGCATAAGAAAAAATAAATCTTTTCATTAAATTCTTTAAAGTCTCTCCAAAGAAAGAAACGATAAACACTATACAGCCTGTTCTCCAATCAACCGCTTAAGCAACTCAAGTTCCTTAGCCAAGGTCTGATCACCACAAACCAAATCTTCAATTTTACGCACAGCGTGTAAAACTGTTGTATGATCACGCCCACCAAAACGGCGCCCAATTTCTGGTAATGAGCGAGGAGTTAATACTTTTGCTAAATACATTGCAACTTGCCGTGGCTTCACAACCGTACGTGTTCGACGATTAGATAACAAGTCCTGTTTAGAAACATTATAATGGCGTGCTACCGTACGCTGAATTTCTTCAATCCGAATACGCTTAGGTTCACCAGGACGTGTCAAATGACCTAATAACTCATCAATCCGCTCTAAAGATAAATCAGACTCAAAAGATTGACGAAACAAGAGCTGATTAAACGCACCTTCAATATCACGCCCCGACCCTAAAACCGTTTTCGCAATATATTCCAAGATATCATCAGAAATTGATACCATGCCATCATCTTGTTGTGCCACCTTCAACCGCTGGCGCAACATTTGCAAACGCATTTCATAATCTGGTGCTTCAATTTCAAGAGCTACCCCTCCCTGAAGACGAGAGCGAACGCGAAGATCAAGCGATTCTAATTCTGCTGGTGGACGATCTGCAGCGACAACAACCTGTTTTGCACTATCAAGCAACATATTAAGCAAATGGCAAAACTCATGTTGTATCGACTTACCCTGCAAAAACTGCATATCATCAATAATCAAAAGGTCGATATCACGAAGCTGTTCTTTAAAAGAAAGAGCATCATTATCACGAATAGCTGTTGCAAAACGCCACATAAAATATTCAGCAGTTAAATAAATAACGCGCGCAGACGTTAAACGCTTCAATGCAGAAGCAGCAATCGCTTGAAGCAAATGTGTTTTTCCTAAGCCAACAGATGCGTGAATAAAAAGAGGATTAAAACGTAAGGCACTTTTATGCCCCTCTGCAATGGAACGCGCAGCTGCTAAAGCAACACGATTAGAAGCCCCCTCAACAAAACTTTCAAAAGTATAGCGAGAATCAAGTGGAGATCCAAAAACTCCCGTTTGAGAATTCTTAACTGAATGCTCTGCGCAACTTTCAACAAAAGATGAAGTCGCCTGCTCCTCTAGCACAACAGGAGGAACACTTCTTTTACAAACGACATCTCTTGAAACGCGTTCCATACCACGAACAATAACTTCAACACGAAGAATTGCTGAATTCTCTTGTTTCCATAAATGAGTCAAAAGAGAACCATAGTGATTATTAATCCATGAACGTAAAAAAGCAGTAGGAACAGAAAGTTTTACAAGAGTATGACTATATTCAGCAAGCTTCACACGTCCAAACCAACTGGTATAAGCCTCAACACCAACCTGCACCTTTAATTGCGCCATAACACGTATAAAAGCCGCCTCACTTTCCTCCTCTGAAACAATAGAATGCCCTATAGAAGCATTTCTACAAACGTTCTCATCACTTTCCGTCATCCTATTCTTTATTATGTTCTCTGCCGACAGGATATTTACCGAAACCCTTTTAAAGGAACTAGCTTTAGAGTTCAATTTATCCACCATCTTCCATCCTGATAAAAATAAAATTTTGTCCTGCCAAACAACTAAAATAAATCTAGCGAAGGCAAAACGCCCTACCCCAAATAAGATTACTCACCCTCCCCTAGGATAGCCTCATCACAACCCTACTAACAAAGATGACCAATAAGATTTACTTGCACTCATGATATGACCCACCCTTCTAAAATGGTAAACATATCCATTAAGAAAACTAAAAAACCGTCAGAAAACCTCTCCAACACAAAAGTTTCGAAAAGCCTAAATCAAAACATCTTGTATTCAACAAAATACAGAATAATGCGCTGATGTGACCCCTTCATGCTTCTTAGTCTTCATAAGAACCATACAAAACAGCAGAGGTAAAATGCAAGAGGTCAAAATAAAATCAAAAAACCCGAAAAAAATGCTTATATTAATGAGGACTGAAAAAAATATTGATTCAATTCATTTTTTTTCTCTAAATTTACCAATAATTAAAGAATCTCTTCAGATTTAAAAAAAAATAAAATGCTTGACAAAAAAGACTCTGTACAAATCCACAAAGCTTGTGGATAACCATACCTCCCTCTATAAACTTTCTCTCCTTTTTCAAGTGGAGAATCATTATCGATTCTTATTTTCAATAGAAACTTTTTGAAATAATAAACAAAAAGCCAGCATCCTTATGGATACTGGCTTTGTTCTCAATTAAAGGAGAAAAAGCTTAAACGCTGAGAGCCTTCAAACGTTTAGCTAAACGCGATACTTTCCTCGCAGCAGCATTTTTATGAAAAACCCCTTTAGAAACTGCACGCATAATTTCAGGCTCAAAATTCTTAAATGCAATCTCTGCAGATGCCTTATCGCCACCCGCTAAAGCATCATCAAACTTACGTATAAAAGTACGAACGCGTGAACGGCGGGCCTTATTAACCTGTGCGCGCGCCGCAACCTTGCGCACCGCTTTTCGAGCAGAAGGTGTATTCGCCATAAATATAATCTCTCTTTCAACACCTTGGTAAAATGAGTCTCAATAATAACTCTACCAATATAAATAAATCTAACCCAAGCAAAACTATAAAGCTGCCTATAACCGTGTGGGTTATAGCGCAATCCTAAAGCTAACGTCAATTAGATTTTCAAAGATAGCCATAAAAAAACGAAGCCAAACTCTTTGATCCGCAACTTTATAGCTTAATAATAGATATTCCTTAACAAACAAAAGAATTTAAACGGCTAACTTACGCAAGACATATTGCAAAATTCCACCATGATGCAAATAATCTAGCTCATCTTCAGTATCAACACGGCATAATAATGGAACGGTTTTTACCGTACCATCAGAAAAAGTAATTTTCGCTACAGTCTTTTGACGAGGTTTCAAGTTATGAATCCCTTCAATTGTCACCTTTTCATCTCCCTTTAAGCCTAAAGATTTCCAACTTAGCCCCTCCTCAAAAACAAAAGGGACAATGCCCATACCAACAAGATTAGAGCGATGAATCCTTTCAAAAGACTGCACAATCACTGCTTTGACACCAAGAAGATTGGTCCCCTTGGCAGCCCAATCGCGAGATGATCCATTACCATATTCAATACCTGCAAAAACAACGAGTGGAATACCTTCTTGTTTATACGCCATTGCTGCATCGTAAATGGTTTGTTCTACCGCTGACGGATAATGAACCGTATAACCTCCTTCTCGACCATTTTCCCCTAACATGAAATTACGAATGCGAATATTGGCAAAGGTCCCACGCACCATAACTTCATGATTCCCACGACGCGTTCCATACTGATTAAAATCAGCCACTTTAACACCATGATCCATTAAATATTTTCCGGCAGGAGAAGCTGCTTTAATAGAACCAGCAGGAGAAATATGATCCGTCGTGATTTTATCACCAAATAAACCTAAAATCCGTGCATCTTTAATATCTGGTAAGATATCAGGTGTTTTCTGCATATCATCGAAATAAGGTGGATTGCGTACATAGGTGGATTGCTCATCCCAAGAATAGGTAGAACCCGTAGGAATCTGAACTTTTTGCCAATTTTCATCTCCCTTAAAAACATCTGCATACTTTTCGGCAAAAACCTTCCGCGTGACATTTTTTTCGATAAACTCCTGTATTTCTTGAGAAGTTGGCCAAATATCTCTCAAATAAATGGGGTGGCCATTTGAATCTTCACCTAGAGGCTCCTTGGTTAAATCTTTACACACCGTCCCGATGAGCGCATGTGCAACAACTAACGGTGGTGAAGCTAAATAATTCGCTTGCACATCAGGGGAAACACGCCCTTCAAAATTACGATTTCCTGAAAGAACCGCAGATGCAATTATACCATTGTCATTAATCGTTTTGGAAATAGCTGGATGCAAAGGACCAGAATTCCCAATACATGTTGTGCACCCAAATCCTACTAAGTTAAATCCTAATGCATCTAAATCTTTTTGCAGACCCGAATTTTGAAGGTAAGCTTCAACGACTTGTGAACCAGGTGCAAGAGAAGTTTTTACCCATGGTTTACTCTTAAGACCCTTTGCCACAGCATTTCGTGCCAAAAGCCCCGCTGCAATAAGAACACTTGGATTCGATGTATTCGTACACGACGTAATCGCAGCGATCACCACATCACCGTGACCAAGCGTATATTCTTCACCCTCAACCTGATAACGCTTATCTTGTCCAGAAGTCATCTTATAGTCTTCGACCAATGCCTTCTCAAAACCCTGCCCAACATTTTCCAATGCAATACGTCCTTCAGGACGTTTAGGACCAGCCATAGAAGGGACAACGGTTCCCATATCTAATTCAATTGTATCACTAAAAATGGGATGAGCCACCATTTCATCATGCCACATCCCTTGTGCTTTGGTGTAAGCCTCCACTAAGGCAATCCGACTTTCATCACGCCCTGTCATATTGAGATAACGCACTGTCTCCTTATCAATTGGGAAAAAACCACACGTTGCTCCATATTCAGGTGCCATATTTCCAATCGTTGCCCGATCAGCAAGCGTCATATGCTCCAAACCAGGACCAAAAAACTCAACAAATTTACCGACAACACCCTTCCGACGTAGCATTTGGGTCACCGTTAATACGAGATCGGTGGCTGTTACACCTTCCTTAAGTTTACCTGTTAGACGAAAACCAATCACTTCAGGTAACAACATAGAAACAGGTTGGCCTAACATTGCTGCTTCTGCTTCAATACCACCCACACCCCAACCTAAAACCCCTAAACCATTTACCATAGTCGTATGCGAATCAGTTCCCACACAGGTGTCAGGATAAATCGTCTCACAGCCCTCTTCATTCTTCATCCATACACATTGTGCTAAATATTCTAAGTTAACCTGATGACAAATCCCTGTTCCTGGAGGAACAACGCGAAAATTTTGAAAGGCTTGTTGCCCCCATTTAAGGAAACGATAGCGTTCACCATTGCGTTCATATTCATGCTCAACGTTTTCCTTAAAAGCCATGGAATTGCCAAAAGCATCAACAATAACTGAGTGATCAATGATGAGATCAACGGGAATGAGAGGATTGATTTTTTCAGCGTTACCGCCAAGTTTAACCATAGCATCACGCATTGCAGAAAGATCAACAACTGCTGGAACACCTGTAAAATCCTGCATAAGAACACGTGCAGGACGGTAAGCAATTTCTGCCCCAGCGCTCCCTTTGTCGTTTAACCACTTAGCAACATTGAAGATATCCTCTTTTTTAACTATGCGCCCATCTTCGAATCGCAATAAATTTTCGAGAATAACTTTCATCGAAAACGGTAAACGAGAAACACCTTCAAGTCCGTTCTTCTCCGCTTCAATCAAGCTATAATAAGTATATTCTTTGCCACCAACATTTAATACTCTACGACAATTAAAGCTATCAATTTGAGTCATGACTGTCCACCCTCATACTATAACTACCCAATTTCCAGGAATGAACAACACAAACTACGAGTCAAGGTCGCAGCTTGAGCGCAGACGCAATTACCTCCGCCATCCATTTCCCCCTCCACCCTCTAGGCATAATGCGGAAATCAGCGCCAGAAACCATTTTACACCAGATATTGATGTAAGGTATCCCTTATAGAACTATTTCTAGAACTATTCTAGGTACAATTGCATAAAAAATGTGTTTTTTATTCTATAATGCAATAAAGAATATGAAAATAAAAACAAAATAGGCAATCACATGGTGTTATCAGGCAAAGATTTAGCCGCTTACAGAAACGAGGAAATTCTGTTTCAAGGTCTTTCTTTTTGTTTATTTTCACAGCAACTTATGACAATCACCGGTCCTAATGGTATCGGAAAGTCTACATTACTCCGAATCATTGTCGGTCTTCTTGAGGCTGCTGAAGGTCATATAATACTTAAAGACCATGATCAAATATACACTGTTGCAACTGCTTGTCATTATCTTGGTCCTCAAAATGCTATGAAACCTCTCTTATCTGTCATTGATAATTTGCAATTTTGGGCAGATTTTTACGGTCAACATTTACGTTTTGCGCATGAAGCTCTTGCCGATATTGGTCTTTCTAACCTTGAACATTTACCCTTTAACGCCCTGTCAACTGGACAACAAAGACGCGTAGCTATTGCGCGCCTTTTGCTCTCCTATCGTCCTCTTTGGATTTTAGATGAACCAATATCTGGGCTTGATAACCATGCTCAAAAACTCCTTGCTCGTATTTTCCAGCGTCATCTCAATCAAGGAGGTATGATTATCGCTGCAACTCATAATTCCATAGGCATTCCAGAAAACCATAAAATCGCTCTGGAAAAATTTTTACCTCTCTAGGAGAGAATAAAATGAAAGCACTGTTCTGGCGTGATCTTAAACTATTATTAGCGCTACAAGCCACTTCACTAACAGGATTATTGTTTTTTATCGCTGTTGTTGTCATAACCCCCTTTGCCATTGGACCAGATCCCAAAACTCTTGCACAAATAGGACCAGGTATATTGTGGTTTGGAGCCCTTCTTGCAGGACTCCTCAATCTGAACAAACTTTTCCAAATCGATCGCGATGATGGTAATCTCGACCAATTTATCCTTTCAGGAAAAAGACAAAGTTTTACACTAATTGTCTTTACAAAATGTCTTGCCCATTGGGTAGGAACAATGCTTCCTCTTATTTTTGCCACACCTATTTTAGCCCTCATGCTCCATTTAGATGTAGTAATAACTTTTACAACAATACTTACCCTTTTATGCGGAACACCAGCTATTATTTTTATTGGTGCTATAGGCGCTGCACTCGCAACCTCATTGTTGCACAGTACTTTGCTTATTTTTATCATTATCTTGCCGTGGATCATTCCAATTATGATTTTTGGTGTTTCCGCTGCTACAGCCCCAATAAACCCAAATACCTCTTTTCTCACTTCTCTAGCTCTTCTCAGCGCTTTTTCACTTCTTTTGAGTCTCTTTAGCTCTTTTGTTGCTGCGATAACGCTTAAACTTTTATCAGAATAATAAAAGATGATTGCCGCATAGCAAAACTCTGCCTATTATGAATTTTATGAATAAACTATCTCGTACATATAAAATCAGGTTACTCCCTGCAAGTTTCACCCTTTTCATGAAAATAAGCAGAGTCGTCTTACCTTGGTTGGCCGGCATAACATTGTGTTTCCTTATCTTAGGGCTTATTCTAGTGATGCATTCCCCTGATGACTATCAACAAGGCATTACTGTTAAGATTATGTACCTTCATGTACCCTTTGCGTGGTTGTCTACATTCTGCTATGTAACGATGAGTGCAGCGGCTTTAGGAAACCTGATTTGGAAATATCATCTTGCTGATGTAGCACTTAAATGTGGAGCGCCTATTGGGGCAATTTTTACCGCCTTGGCTCTCATGACAGGAGCGCTTTGGGGGCGACCTACATGGGGAACATGGTGGGTTTGGGATGCACGATTAACATCAGTTTTAATTCTGCTTTTTATCTATCTCTCCATTATCCTGCTTGGGCGTGCTTTTGACAACCAAGTAAAAGCCGCTCGTGCTACTGCAATTCTTACACTTGTTGGATTTGTTAATATCCCTGTTATTAAATTTTCCGTTAATTGGTGGAATACATTGCATCAACCAGCATCATTGTTACGTGCTGGAGGATCAACAATCGACAATGCTATGTTATGGCCCCTTATAACAATGCTCTTTTGTTTCATCTTTATGTTTATTGCTCTTTATTTGATGGCTATGCGAAATGAAATCAATCGTCATTATATCCGAATACTTCAGATTAAAAAATCCCGTCGTGCACAACAACAGGACGCTTCATCATGCTCGACCTAAATGGCATCCACGGCGGACTTTTAGGAAATCTATCTCAGAAAATTGATTTTTTCCTGAGCACCCTTAAACACGAGCAAATTGTTGTTTTAAGCTATGTGCTTTCTGCAATATGCCTCTTATGTCTTATTGGATATATTCTTTGCAAAGCCCTATACCAAAAAAAAATTCTCCAACAGCTAAACAAAAAAGAGCTGTCCCAAAAAGAAAAGTATAATGAAAAACATCCCTCCAAAACTTAAAAAAAATATATCTTTACCTGTTCTGCTTGTTTTTTTGGGACCATTTGTGCTTTTTCTTCTTCTCATGATGTTTTTTTTCAACTTTATGGGTAAAAAATACCTTCAAGATTCTTCTCTTCTCCCAAATGCATTGGCTGAAAAACCTGCCCCCAATATTCATCTTCCTCTTCTTGATAAAGAAAGTTATCTCAATTCAAAACAGTTTAAAGGACGTGTTACATTGGTCAATTTTTGGGGCTCTTGGTGTTTGCCCTGTCGCGAAGAGCATCCTATTCTTATGCAAATTGCACAAGATAAACGTTTTGATCTGATTGGTATTAATTACAAAGACAATAAAACAAACGCCCTGCGCTTTTTAAACAGTTTTGGTAATCCTTTTAAATTTATTGGCTTTGATGATTCAGGATATACAGCCATTGATTGGGGAATATATGGACCTCCAGAAACCTTTCTCTTGAATAAAGAGAGCATCATTATTGCCAAACATGTTGGTCCCTTAACATGGCAAATTTATCAAAAAAAAATTCTACCAAAAATTGAACAAGCGATTATGACAGAAGAAAAATAATGCAGGTTTGTAAAAACATAACGTTTTATCATGCTATGTATGCTATTTTATTTATACGGCCACTTATTCCTCTCAGAAAAATTTGACAAGAGTATTATCATTGTTGATTCAAAAACATGTGTAAAGAAATATCTGTAGAACAAACCTCCAAAATATGACAAAAATTTTAAGTAGTTTTCATTTTTCTTTAGAGATTAAATATCTGTTTGGGAGCTTTATTTTTGATTATTTGGACAAAACAATATTGCTATAGAACCATTGTTAGCTTAGTGACAGCAACCAACTATTGTTTTCAAAATCATATAGTATTTTTTCTCCGCTTTTTTATCTGAAATATACATTGTTATGAGGGGACTTCACCACTATTCTCATCTTTATAAAATAATAAATCTGCTCTTTTGCAGCGTCATTGTTATATTTATTCCCATTACACTTATCTGTTCGTAATAGACTCCATAAAGTCTATATTGAATCTATACATTCTTATTCTCTCGATAATTTCCCTTATGGTTATAACTAATAAGCTTGATTGAGTCTTAATAAGATAAATTCGAGTAAGAAAATATGACTACAATCAAAAAGTCTCATTTAACAGAGAAGATAAGTTATGAGTACATAATCAATTTATCAATGAACATTATAAAAGAATTCATTGTAAGAAATAAACTTTTGAGATGTAAAAAGTACACAAGAAGCTTTTTCGAGAGGAGAAAATATATTTTACAGAGAACTCTTTTTTAAGCACTCTATGACGTAATTACTGATCTCAACAGAACGATCACTCGTATACACTAAAAAAAACTCTAAAACAAGAAATATTCTAGAAGTTCATATGAGCTTATGCGTAAACTTTTATGACGCAAATAAAATAGGCTTTTGTTGCAATCATCATTTTTTATGAAAAATATTTGATTATGTTTTTTCTTCTAGAAATTCTTGCGGTGTAAAACGATACGTTTTTGAGCAAAATTCACATGTGACTGAAATATAGTTATCTTTAACCATTTTATTGCGTTCATCAATAGGAAATCCTTCTAGGATTCCTTTAATTTTTTCGCATGAACAAGAACATTGATCGACAAGAGAAAAAGAATTAAAAACTCTAACACCTTGTTCATGAAAAAGACGAAACAATAACTGTTTACTACCCACTTGGGGATCTGTTAATTCTGAACTTTCAATCGTTTTCATGAGTATTTTAGCTTCATGCCATTGGTTATTCAATTGGGTGTTGGTTTTCTTTTCTTCTCGCTTTTGATGAGGAGCATCTATTTTATGATGAGACGATTCTTGGGGTAAAAGTTGGGTCAAAATACCTCCAGCTCGCCAGCTTTTCTGCGGTTTTCCTTGTTGATCACGATTAATTAATATGGCAACAGCCAAACGAATATCGGTAGGAATTTGCTCTGATTGATCAAAATAAATACGAGAAGCTTCTTGTAAATTTGATCCCTCTAATGCAACTATCCCTTGATAGGGTTGCATGTGGGGACCTTGATCAATTGTGAAAGCTAAAGTGCCTTTTCCTAAAAGTATTTCTGAAGAGGTTTGACCATTGTCTATGGCTTGTTTAAGCTGTTCCTTATCAAAACGAGCATATCCACGTAAACTGGAAGGAGGCGAAAAATCGCACACCAACATATTAACCGGTCCATCGGAATGGGTTTGTAGAATAAATTTTCCCGTAAGTTTTAGAGAAGTTCCAATCAGAACCGTTAAAAGTAAAGCTTCTGCTAGAAGATAAGAAACCGGTTCAGGGTATTGATGTCTTGTGAGAATAGAATTTAAAGTTTCCCCAAGTTGTACGGCACGTCCACGGATATCAAGTTCTTCAACTTGAAAGGGAATAACACTATCATCTTCATGCAAGAAGTTGTTGTTGAGAGAGGCTTCATCCTTAGCTTGTTCACTCATAGCTTTACCTTTTTTATATAATTTGTTGTAGGGAGGCTATTGTGGAGAGAAAAATGCATCTTGTAAACACCAAGAAAGAATTGCTTTTTGAGCATGAAGACGATTTTCAGCCTCATCGAAGACAACGGAGTGCGGTCCATCAATCACAGAATCAACCACTTCTTCACCACGATGAGCAGGAAGACAATGCATAAAAAGAGCATCCGGTTTTGCTAATTTCATGAGAGCTTCATTGACTTGATAAGACTGAAAAATAGAATGACTGCGAGCACGAAACTCTTGTCCCATGGAGACCCATGTATCGGTCATAATACAATCAGCATCTTGAGCCGCTTCTTGGGGATTATGGGTTATCGTAAGATGCGCTCCCCGCTCCCGTGCCCAATCTATAAATTTTTCCTGTGGTTCATTGCCCTTTGGAGTAGCAATACGCAAATGAAAATCAAAAAGAGCTGCGGCTTCAATTAAGGAATGGAGCACATTATTACCATCTCCCATCCATGCAAATATTTTACCCGTAATAGGCCCTCGATGTTCTTCATAGGTTAAGATATCTGCTAGAATTTGACAAGGATGTGTATCATCTGTAAGAGCATTAATGACAGGAATTTGTGCATATTGTGCTAATTCGAGCATACGTTGATGTTTTGTTGTTCGCAATATCACAATATCTACAAAACGGGATAAAACGCGTGCCGTGTCAGCTATGGTTTCACTATGACCAAGCTGCATCTCTGAGCCCGTAAGCATAATTGTGTCTCCCCCAAGCTGGCGCATACTAATATCGAATGAAATACGAGTTCGTGTGGATGGTTTTTCAAAAATCATCGCGAGTGTTTTGCCTATAAAAGGTTTTGAACCTTTTCCTGCTTTAAAAGATGCTTTAAGGATTTTTGCATAATCGATTAATGCACGTGCCATTGCTGGCGTTAAAATGGATAAATCCGTGAAATGACGAAGAGCATTTGTCATGTGTGTGATATTTGTCTTTCCTTATTTATTTGCGAAAGATAAGAAATTGCTTTTTCAATACGACGCAAACTTTCATCTATTTCTTCTTCCTTGATAATAAGAGGAGGCAATAAGCGCACAACGTTATTGTTGGCAGCAACACTTAAGAGATATTCACTTTCCAACGCATTAACAACAAGATTTGAAGGCACAACACACTGAATACCCATCATAAGCCCCATCCCCTGAACTGCGCAGATAATATCAGGATAGATATTGAGAATGTGCAAAAGTCCATTTTTTAATTTATCCCCCATACGCTGAACATGGTTGAGAAAACTTGGCTCTAACAAAATATCAAGAATACTATTTCCTACAGCCATTCCAAGCAAATTGCCTCCAAAGGTTGATCCATGGGTCCCAGGTGTCATACTTTTTGCAACTTTATCCGTTGCAAGGCAAGCACCTAATGGAAATCCCCCTCCTAATCCTTTTGCGAGGGTAAGAATATCAGGCGTGATATCACTCCATTCATAAGCAAAAAGCTTTCCTGTTCGTCCCATGCCTGTTTGAACTTCATCTAAAATCAATAACAGACCATTATCATCGCATATTTTGCGCAAAAATCTTAAATATTCATGAGAAACCGTTCGTATTCCTCCTTCTCCTTGAATAGGTTCAATAAGAATAGCGGCGGTATTTTTATTAATAGCGTTACGCAAAGCGACTTCATCACAAAAAGGTACTTGAATAAATCCACCAGCTTTAGGTCCAAAGCCTTCAAGATATTTTTCATACCCAGTCGCAGCAAGTGCAGCAAGTGTACGTCCATGAAATGCCCCTTCAAAAGTAATTATTTCAATGCGTTCTGAATGACCAGCAGCATAGTAATAATGGCGTGCCGTTTTGAATGCGCACTCCAATGCTTCAGTACCTGAATTGCAGAAAAAAACCTTATCCGCAAAACTATTTGCACAAAGCCGCGTGGCAAAAGATGCCTGTTCAGGAGATTGAAAAATATTAGAAATATGCCAAAGTTTTTCAGCTTGTATTTTGAGCGTATCAACCAATTTTGGATGTGAATACCCTAATGCGTTAACAGCAATACCAGATGTGAAATCAAGATAATGTTCTCCTTTATCGGAAATAAGCCATACACCATGCCCTTGTTCAAAATGCAAATTTCGTCGTGCGAAGCATTCATAAAGTGATTGTATAGAGATGGTGTCCATCATAATTTCCTTTATATTTTAGTCTTTTCAATATATATATATACAAAGCAACACTACAAATAAAACAGCATGGTATATTTCGTTACGGTGCTTTCAACATTTCATTACGATTAATGATTACACCTATAGAATAGATCATTACACCAATTGAAAAAAAGTCAATGAAGGTTCTACAAATAAGCATTTTGGGAAAAAGCCTTAAACAAAAGTGAAAGTTTAACCTATGATTGATTTGCAAGTTGGGGAAAACATTCTAAATAAACTCTTCAAGAGGTAAAGACTCTTGTCATAGAGTGAGTGCATATTGTAATTTACAATATAATAAGCAAGATGATGTGTTTTGATTTGTAAATCCACAGGTTGGATGATTTTTTTATGCTCACGTAGAGTGTAAAGTTCTTTCATTCAGCGTAATGAAAACATTATTTAAACATTTGAAGATGCAACGGGGGAAAGCATCTTAGTGACGTAATCGGAATGGAGTGCTGGTATGGGTTGGACATGTGAACGCGTTGAGCTTCTTAAAAAGCTTTGGAGTGAAGGGTTAAGTGCAAGTCAAATTGCTGCTCAATTAGGTGGGGTCAGCAGAAATGCAGTCATCGGCAAAGTACATCGATTAAAGTTACCAGGACGTGGTAAGACAGCACAAGGAAGCACGCGTGCGCAAAAAACTCCCGTGGGAAGCAGCAATCCATCATCTCCACGTGTGCGTCGCAACACATCCACGGTATCGCCAATAAACACATCAGCTGTAAGTATTGAAGAAACCGCTTTAAAGACAGAATTTGTAGTGGAAGATGTAAAAGAAGTTGATATGTCCACAAAATCCAATGTAGTTGTGCCTATATCACGTCAACTTAATCTTCTACAATTGAGTGAAAATACATGTAGATGGCCGGTTGGCGATCCATTATCAGCAGATTTTCATTTTTGTGGTGCAGATTCTGATGAAAACAGCCCTTATTGTGCCTTTCATGCTAAGCTAGCATTTCAACCAATATCTGAAAGACGTCGGATAAGAGTGTAATATCCTCAATTGAATCTCGTATTCTACGCCTTCTGCGCTTCGCTATTAAATTTTAATTATCGAATTATTATGAGAAAGAAATTTAATGGAGCTTTTAATAAATGAAAAAATTTCTTCATGAAACTATTCAACGAAACTGTATCCTTTGGTGCTATTGCGCAGCTGTGTGTTGTAAAGTTATATTCCTGTTTATTTTCATAATTTTCTTTAATTTAGTTGTACTGCTTTTAACACTATCCATAGTGACATCTTTTGAATAAGCTAGTTTCTCAATTTCTCATGTTTTTATTCTTCGTGTATTTACATAGAGTAATGCTGTGGTTTATAAAAATAATTTATCGCTTTGCAACCTGAATGAGATCCATTTATATCTCTCTCATTTTAAGTCCTCTTATATTGAATCAATCAAAATCTTTTGTTTGGGCGTCACGAGCGAGATGAGAACTGTGGAGAGTTAAAAACACTTAAAGAAAGGCATGCCTCTTATAAATGCTTTCAAGTGCCAAGGACTTAAAGGGTTGTTGCAACATTGGGAGATGGCAAAGTGTACGATGATGCCAGATTGCCCTTTTATTAAGTATAAAGATAGGGGGTGCTTCATGGATTTATCATTATACTCTTCACGGATGCCGTCGCAAAATAGGCTTGGGAGCGTTGAGAGATGTTTCTTTAAAACAAGCCTGTGAATACATGCAA
Organism: Bartonella sp. CM86QHHN; assembly: GCF_042194695.1. Classification (NCBI taxonomy): domain Bacteria; kingdom Pseudomonadati; phylum Pseudomonadota; class Alphaproteobacteria; order Hyphomicrobiales; family Bartonellaceae; genus Bartonella; species Bartonella sp. CM86QHHN. The sequence goes on along the minus strand of NZ_JBHIND010000060.1, from coordinate 268,512 downwards.
TTCAATGTCATTCTGTTTTGCGTGAGGGATGTGCCCCGTTAAAGAATGCGATAAACAAAAGCGTGAAGCAATACGTAGAATGTAAAATAATATCTTTATAATTTTTTATAAAAAATTATAAAGAAGGGAATATTGTATTCAAGGCTCTTACGAAATATACAAAAACAATAAATTATAAGTATAAATAAATATAAAATCTAGAGCGACCACAATAACATCACTTTCCTTCTCCCGACACAAAACGGCGCAACCAAACATAAAGCGCACCTTCTCCGCCATGCTGACGCGCTGCTTGCTCAAACGCGTGGACATAATATCGAAAAGCTGGTGTTGATAACCAATACGGAACAAATCTATACAAAGCTCCATCGCTCCCAACGGATCGTCCTTTTCCTGTAATCACAAGGACATAACGCAATCCTCTCTGCTGAGAGGACTGTAGAAATTTTTTTAAGAAAAAATAAGCTTCTTCCTGCATATAACCATGGAGATCAAGACGCGCCTCAAGAGGACAACGACCTTGGGAAATTTTACGATATGCAACATGATCAAAAAAATGAATCTTTTGTGCTTGTGTAACTGACCTCTTTTCTCTTTTAATAATTGTCGAGGGTTGTTGATTTTCCTGAGACAATGAGGAGATTTGAGTTACAGGCTGTTTTTTATCATTAATATTTGCAATAGTTTCTGAAGCAGAAGAGAGCATCTTACCGTGAAGCGGTGTTATCGTACGACAAACCATCTCCCATAAAAGACGATCTTGTGAAGCCAATAAATCTCTTTTTTGTCTCCATTTACTTGAGGACATTTTAATTTCTCATAAATCATTGAATGCTTATGGAAGAAAAACAAAAAGTATTTTAATTTTCATTTTCTGTAGCAAAAAGCTTCCAGTTGGGATCTGACGATAAACTATTGCGAACAAAAGTCCAAATATCCCTGATTTCTACAATAGCATCAGGATCACCGTCTATACGCTCGCCCTGTTCATTATAAGTAACAGAAATCATCTCACTGACAATACGTATCGTTAAAAGTTCATCTTTTTCTTGTATTGCCGCCGCAACAAATTCGGCCTTATTAATTCCAACAAAAGTGAATTCTATTCTTTCTTTATTTTTTTCTCGTTGCTCAATAGCTATACAAAAGCTCTCAAAAACATCCTGACAAAGCAAGCTTTTAAGTTGATTGCGATCACCTTTGGCAAAAGCTGTTACAATCATTTCATACGCAATTTGTGCACCTTTTATAAAAAGTTGAGGAGAAAAATGAGGATCAATTCTATGAAATTCCCGCAAATTTTTATTCAAAACACTCCCCTCCGGTGAAATTTTATCAATTTCACTAAAGTCGTCTTTTTGTGAATTTTTCTGATGAGGGAACGAAACAATATTATCAGCCGTTTCTGCTTCAACTTGTTTTTTAGAACGTCGTGAATAAGGATCAAAGGGTGGCTTTTCAAACCCAATTCGTTTCCCTAATACATTACGGAGTTGCACAAAAATAACAACCATAACAACAAGAGCTATGACAAGTATAACGTCAAATTCCATAGGCGCTGTCAATCTCCAAAGCTTAAGTCTCTAATAAACATTGCAGTCAATACCATTTATCAATAAATATGTAAAATAAGGAATCTTATCATTCAAATATTTTTATAGATTTTGTATTTAAACGGAGTTCTCTTAAGAATTTCTCCCCCCTACTCATCTAGAAGGAAACTTTCATGTGATAAAACTTTATTCTATAAATCCTCGTTTTTTTGTTGTTATCTTTCTTTGCATTCTTTTAATCGAGATTGCTGGTTTTATCTTTGTTGGTCAAGAAATTGGTATTTTGGCAACCTTGAGTTTGGTTATTCTCACAACCATAGTTGGGGTTGTTTTATTGCGAATTCAAGGGATTAGCCTTTTAAAAAATATACAAAATGAACTTATCCAAGGACGCACATTAGAGAATAATATTATTAATGATGCTTTCATCATGTTTAGTGCAATTTTACTTATTCTTCCCGGCTTTGTAAGTGATTTCTTGGGAATATTACTTCTTATTAAACCAATTCGCTCTGTTGCTTGGCATTTCTTTGCATCATTAAAAAACAAAATGAATCCCAATACTAAAAGAAAAAATAACTCTGAAAAAATAATTGATCTTAAAGCAGAAGATTACACAATTCATGATACGACAGAATCTCCATGGCGCAAAAATGATGATAACCATTGAAATGCCTAAAAAATCTGTAACAAACTAAAAAAATATTCAAGATAAAGAGCGCATTTCTTGCAACCTTTTGCAAGGCGTGATAACCAATCTGGTCTTTAGATCTAAAATAAATATACATATTATAATGAGAGAGGTTTGTCGTATGGCCGAAGGTGAAATGAATAACAGTGGTGGAGAGCCGGTTTTTGCTGTATTAACTCAATATTTAAAAGATTTATCATTCGAAAACCCTAGTGCTCCTCGTTCATTGCGTGCACGTGAAAAATCACCACAAATTGATATCAATATTAACGTCAATGCTAACCCAATTGGTGATGACAATTATGATGTCGTTTTGTCTCTCTCCGTCAAAGCCAATGATGAAACTGAAACCTTATTTCATGTAGAACTTATTTACGGTGGTGTTTTCCACCTTAAAAACATTCCACAAGAACATGTTATGCCACTGGTCTTTATTGAATGTCCCCGTCTTTTATTTCCATTTGCTCGCCAAATTATATCTGATGCTACTCAAAGTGGTGGTTTTCCACCTTTGTGGATTGATCCTATTGATTTTGCAGCACTCTTCCAAAAGCGTCTTTCTGAAGAGCAAAAAGACAATCAAATACAGCCCTCTTAAAAAATTTATTTTTTTTGCTATCAAAAAGCCCCTTGATATATTATTGGTATATTAGGGGCTTTTTTTCCTTTAGACGACTTTTGCGGCATGATAAGCTGCAAGCATTGCAATATTGACAACATCTGTATCGCTCCCACTAAACGGTACAATTTGGACAGATTTTTCCAATCCAATTAAAATAGGACCAATGATGGTTGCTTCACCGAGTTCTTGTAACATTTTGCTTGCAATGGAAGATGCGTGATATCCAGGCATAACCAAAATGTTAGCAGGCTCCGTTAATCCCATAAATGGATATTGCTGCATCAATTTGGAATTGAGTGCCACATCAGCACTCATTTCTCCATCAAACTCAAAATCAACTTTGCGTTCATGCAAAATATTAATCGCATCCTGAATTTGCTGCGTCGTCTGCCCTTTCATATAACTAAATGTAGAAAATGCTAAAAATGCTACCCGTGGTTGATATCCAAATCCTCGCACAAATGAAGCTGCTTGTTCAGCTATATCCGCAAGTTCTTCAGCATTAGGATTTTCATAAACGGCTGTATCCGTAATAAACACAATTCGTCCACGGCAAATAGCCATTGAAATACCAATCAATCGTTCTTTTGGTTTTTCATCAATTGCACGACGTATATCGATCAACGCTGTTTCATAATTGCGTGTCACCCCTGTAACCATTGCATCAGCATCTCCTAGTGCCACCATACACGCAGCAAAATAATTGCGATCATTATTGATACGACGATGACAATCACGCAACAGCCAACCTTGACGCTGCATTTTTTTATAAAGATAATTCGCATAAGCATCTGTATGGCAAGAAAGCTTAGCATTCATAATAGAAATACCTTCACGCTCCAGATCAATTCCAGCGATAACAGCCGCTTCTCTTACTTGCTCTTCACGACCAACCAAAATTGCTTGTCCTAATTTTTGATGAACATAGGAAACGGCTGCCCGCATAACTTGCTCTTCTTCACCTTCTGCAAAGACAATTTGTTTTGGCGCTTGACGAACATGGTTATAAACCCCACGCATCATCGAGGAAGTAGGATCACGTCTCGCATTCAAATCGCGCTCATAGGCCTCTAAATCATCTATGTTCTTTTGCGCAACACCGCTTTCCATTGCTGCTTTTGCTACCGCTATTGAAACAACCGTAAATAAACGCGGATCAAAAGGAACAGGGATGATATAGTTAGGACCAAACTTTAATCGCTTTCCATAATAAGCTTCTGCAACGCTGTCAGGCACTTCTTCATGCGCTAAATTAGCAAGAGCCTTTGCCGCAGCAATCTTCATGTCTTCATTAATAACTCTTGCACGCACATCAAGCGCACCACGAAATATATAAGGAAAACAAAGAACATTATTAATCTGATTCGGATAATCGGAACGTCCTGTTGCGACAATGGCATCATGACGCACTTGCATAACCTCTTCCGGCGTAATTTCTGGATCGGGATTAGCCATAGCAAAAATAATCGGCTGGGGTGCCATGGATCTTACCATTTCAGGAGTAAGAGCACCTTTAGCAGAAACCCCAAAAAATATATCTGCACCTTCCATTGCTTCCATAAGCGTACGTTTATCTGTTTGAATAGCATGCGCAGATTTCCACTGATTCATTCCCTCTTTGCGGCCTTCATAGACCACACCCTTTGTGTCACATAATATGATATTTTCGGAACGAAAGCCCATCGCTTTAATCAATTCAATACAAGCAATCCCTGCAGAACCAGCACCATTACAGACTAACCGCGTATTTTGCATATCGCGCCCTGTTAAAGTCAAAGCATTGAGAACACCCGCAGCAACAATAATCGCTGTACCGTGTTGATCATCGTGAAAAACAGGTATATTCATCACCTCGCGTAGGCGGCTTTCAATCATAAAGCACTCTGGCGCCTTAATGTCTTCAAGATTAATTCCACCAAAAGAAGGTTCTAAATGGCGCACCAAATTGATAAAACTTTCTGTATCGTTTATATCAATTTCTAAATCAATGGAATCAATATCCGCAAAACGCTTAAACAACACTGCTTTGCCTTCCATGACCGGCTTAGAGGCAAGTGCCCCTAAGTTGCCTAACCCTAAAATAGCGGTTCCATTTGAAATAACAGCAACAAGATTACCTTTTGCTGTATAATCATAAGCTAGCGCTGGATTTTGAGCAATTGCCTTAACTGGAACTGCAACACCTGGTGAATAAGCAAGTGCTAAATCATGCTGTGTTGCCATAGACTTTGTTGCAATAATCTCAAGCTTTCCTGGTCGACCACGACTATGAAAATCTAGAGCTTCTCTTTCGCTCGCACTGTAAACAGTTTGAGACATTTTCTGATCCTGCTCGCTCTTTTTCATCTCACTTTATTTTCTCCAAAAACAGTGTAAATTTTGCTTGATAATGCGTATAGTCATTAAATTTGATTCATATATTAGAAATCGCTATGCTTGCCTTAGCAAATCTGATGATGCGTTGCAATTTAGAGATAAATAGATATTGAAGTAAACAAAAAAGAGTAAAAACTTCACTTAAAGGAAACAGGCCTCGTACAAATGGATAAAAAAAACAATCATAAAAATAATTTAATTCCACAGCCTGCCTCCCCATCTGCTTCCTCTCAAGAACGTCTTACACCTATGATGGAGCAGTACATAGAAATCAAAGCCGTCCATCATGATTCCCTTCTCTTTTACCGAATGGGGGATTTTTATGAATTATTTTTTAATGATGCGATTGAAGCTGCTCAGGCTTTAGGAATCACACTCACAGCACGCGGAAAACATTTAGGACAAGATATTCCTATGTGTGGTGTTCCCGTTCATGCTGCAGATGATTACTTACAAAAACTGATTGCTTGTGGTTACCGAGTTGCTGTTTGTGAACAAATAGAAGATCCTGCTGAAGCAAAAAAACGTGGCTCAAAATCTGTTGTTCGGCGTGATGTTGTTCGTCTTGTAACACCTGGAACAATAACAGAAGAAAAACTCCTTGATCCAACACGCGCAAATTATTTGATGACACTTTCCCGTATAAAAACCAATGATGGAGAGGATTTTGCTCTTTCTTGGATTGATATCTCAACAGGCATATTTCGTGTAACAGAGAGCCGCCAAGAAAAACTTTTAGCAGATATTATGCGTGTGGATCCACAAGAAATCATTGTTTCTGATTCATTTTTTCATGATAAATCTCACAAGTCACTTTTTAGTGTTCTTGATCGTATCGTTTCACCTCAACCTGCTTGTCTCTTTGATGCACTCACCGCTGAACGCGATATTTGCAATTATTTTAAACTCTCAACTCTTGAAGGCGTTGCCGATTATTCACGCTGTGAACTCTCTGCAATTGTAGCTGCTATTCGTTATATCGAAAAAACACAAATCACGCATCGCCCTCCCCTCATGCAGCCTGAACGCCAAAATGAAAGTGCAACTCTTTTTATTGATGCCGCAACCAGATTAAGCCTTGAACTTATTCGAACGACATCAGGTCAACGGGATGGAAGTTTATTAAAAGCTATTGATCGCACTGTAACAGGAGGAGGATCACGCCTTCTTATTGACCGCCTTATTGCTCCCCTCACCACTCCTTCAGCTATTGATACGCGTTTGGATTCTATCGATTTTTTTCTACGTAATCCTTCTCTTGCAGAAGCGATAAAGCTTATTTTAAAGGGGGGACCAGATATGCCCCGCGCCGTTTCACGTTTGGCTCTTGGACGAGGAGGTCCCCGTGATATGGCGACAATCCAGCGTGGCTTTGAAATCATTCGTGAATTGCATCAACTTCTTGATAATGAGCTTCTGCCTCAAGAAATAAGTGATGTACAACAGGGGTTCTCAAAATTACCCACAGCGTTATACTTTCATTTAGAACAAGCATTAGCTGATGATCTCCCACTCCTTAAACGTGATGGTGGTTTTATTCGTTCTAATTATCATAAAGAGCTCGATGAAATGCGTGCTTTACGTGATGAATCTCGCCGTGTCATTGCTGAGCTTCAAGCGCAATATGCCCAAGAAACAGATATTAAGACGCTTAAAATAAAGCATAATAATATTCTAGGTTATTTCATTGAAGTAACCAGCACACAAGCATCTTCCCTTACAAATAATCCACAAGCTAAAGCACGTTTTATTCATCGGCAAACAATGGCAAACGCTATGCGTTTTACGACAACAGAGCTCGCTGACCTTGAAAGCCGTATTGCCCATGCTGCCAATCACGCATTGACACTTGAACTAGAGATTTTTGATATTCTCGTTCATGAAATTACCGAACAAGTTGATTTTATTCGTAAAGCCTCTGAAGCACTTGCTATTTTAGATGTCTCTGTCGCTTTAGCATATCTTGCTGAAGAACAAGGATATTGCCGCCCTAAAATTGATCTTTCACTTACCTTTCATATTACAGCAGGACGCCATCCTGTCGTTGAGCAAGCACTCCGCAAACAAGCAGCAGAACCTTTTATTGCCAATAATTGTGATCTCTCTGTGCAAGAAAATCAGCAATATGCAGCAATCTGGCTGTTGACAGGGCCTAATATGGGAGGAAAATCAACTTTTTTGCGGCAAAATGCTCTTATTGCTATTATGGCGCAAATGGGGTCCTTCGTTCCAGCAACTTCAGCACATATTGGTGTCGTTGATCGCCTATTTAGTCGCGTTGGGGCTTCCGATGATCTTGCACGAGGGCGCTCAACCTTTATGATGGAAATGGTTGAAACAGCAACGATTCTCAATCATGCTAGCCACCATTCCCTTGTTATTCTTGATGAAATAGGACGTGGAACATCAACCTTTGATGGACTTTCTATTGCTTGGGCTGCTGTTGAATATCTCCATGAAGTTAACCATTGTCGTGCTATTCTTGCTACCCATTTTCATGAAATGACTGCACTTACCGAAAAACTTGACAGACTGCATAATGTAACCATGAAAGTCAAAAATTGGGATGGTGATGTAGTTTTTCTTCATGAGGTCACACCAGGAGCCGCTGACCGTTCCTATGGTGTACAAGTCGCAAAGCTTGCTGGACTTCCCCCAGCCGTTATTACACGAGCAACAGATGTACTCCATCAATTAGAACAAGGCGAAATGGCTGGAAAAGGACATAAACTCATTGATGATTTACCTCTCTTTTCTCTTAAAGCAACATCTCCCGTCAATGAAGAAAGAAACAAACATTGTGTTCTTCACGAAGCTTTAAAAAATATCCATCCCGATGAACTCTCTCCTAAACAAGCTTTAGAAGCAATTTACCACCTCAAACAGCTTGAAAAGAGTAACCCTTTATAGAAAACAGATGTTATTTTTTATTAAAAAACCTTCTTAATAGGAGATAACGTAACCATTTTTGATATACCACAGCATAAACAGTTATTTATCGTATTCCCATCGCTTTTCTACATAATATATTTTGATAAGTGTAATTGCCTATAGGCAAAACCCTATGCATTATATTTCATATTTCCTTAGATCAATATTGGCCCGTATACACAAAATTGGTCAATATCGACTATTTTTACAAGATAGTCGTTTTTTGTAAAGATTGTCATGAAATCTCCTCCACCTTGCAAATACGCCATATTTAGTGAATTATGCTTTTTCATGATCGATATTATTGTTATCATAGCAACATTTCTAGTTTAAAGCTGTTGGTGTTGAAATACCATCCCATTTTGCATAATAAATTCATGGATAATGGGTCTCGCATTTTCTTCACATTTTAAGTTATAAAGAGCTCTTTTACTGTTTTCATATGAAACATATAATCAGATATATCACAGCTGTACTTTATTTTCATAAACATCCTTCAACTCCTTCCCACACCTTAATGGATAAGGATTTTCATTCGAATCAAGTCTGCAAATAGTCCAGCTTCTAACGGATTTTCCTTGACTTCCTAATCATGTGCTTCTCTTAAACTCAAAGCTTTACAAACAAGTCTAAGAATATTCACCACACACTAAAAACACACTTAATATTTAAGGAAGATGCCGTATATCACAGCTCTAAATGACAGTGTTTTTACGGTACAACAAGATAATGCCACCAGTACAATAAATATCTTTCATAAATTATGAGTAATAAGAAATCATAATCTCATATAAGATTGGAATATGATATGAAAAGTAATTATACTGTATCTGTCTTACATAGCTGCTAAAATAAGCAATCTACCGCAGTTTTTAGTTGTATTGATAGCTTTTTAATCATACTCATCATGACTCGAAATATTCTGATAAGTTCATAAACTCATAAAATAATTAGCTTAGAATATCGTGCAAAAGATGCAAAAAATCAGAGCACTATCTCTATTCAACTCATCAAATATTACGTACTGCACCCTTTGCAGCAGATGTGGTCATCGCTGCATAGGCTTTGAGAGCCTTTGAAACTTTACGCTGACGCTTCTCAATCGGTTGCCAAGCGCCTTTTCCTTTTGCTTCCATCTTAGAACGGCGCTGGTTCATCTCAACGTCATCCACCAACATATGAATTCTACGATTTGGAATATCAATTTCTATGATATCCCCCTCTTCCACCAACGCAATTTCTCCTCCTTCAGCAGCTTCTGGTGAAATATGTCCTATTGAGAGCCCTGAACTTCCCCCTGAAAAACGTCCATCTGTAACAAGTGCACAAACCTTGCCTAATCCTTTAGATTTGAGATAACTCGTTGGATAAAGCATTTCTTGCATTCCAGGTCCACCACGTGGGCCTTCATAACGGATTAAAACAATTTCACCTGTTTTAATCTTATCAGTTAATATAGCTGAAACAGCTGAATCTTGGCTTTCAAAAATTCTTGCCGGACCTTTAAAAGTTAAAATTGATTGATCAACGCCTGCTGTTTTTACAATGCAGCCATCTTTTGCAAGATTCCCATAAAGAACTGCCAATCCTCCATCTTGTGAATATGCGTGTTCCCTATCGCGAATCACACCTTTTTCACGATCAAGGTCAAGGGTCTCATAGCGACAAGATTGACTAAAAGCTGTCTGTGTTGGAATACCACCTGGAGCGGCACGATAAAATGCATGAACTGTTGGCTCATTAGTTTGCTTTACATCCCAGCGGTAAAGAGCTTCTTTCATTGTTTTTGCGTGAACCGTATAAGTTGATGTATCAATGAGTCCTGCCGCATCCAGTTCACCTAAAAGCCCCATAATACCACCAGCGCGATGAACATCTTCCATATGTACATTTGCAACAGCAGGAGCAACCTTACATAAAACAGGAACACAACGTGAAAGATGATCAATATCCGTCATGGTAAAATCCACCTCACCTTCTTGCGCTGCGGCTAAAAGATGCAGTACTGTATTGGTTGATCCCCCCATGGCAATATCAACGGTCATTGCATTTTCAAAAGCCTTGCGTGAAGCAATAGAGCGCGGCAAAACTGTTTCATCATCTTCTTCATAATAACGTTTAACCAATGCAACAATCTGTTTTCCAGCTTCTTCAAAAAGCATTCGTCGATCTGCATGTGTTGCTAACATTGATCCATTTCCGGGAAGAGAAAGCCCCAATGCTTCCGTTAAGCAATTCATAGAATTGGCCGTAAACATTCCTGAACAAGAACCACATGTAGGACAAGCAGCACGCTCCATTTCAGCAACTTCTTCTTCTGAATTTTGTTCTGAAGCTGCTGCAACCATGGCATCGACCAAATCAACCGTTAGATCTTGATCCTTCCATTTAATCTTACCTGCTTCCATAGGACCGCCTGAAACAAAGATTGTCGGAATATTCAACCGTAAAGCAGCCATTAACATACCAGGCGTAATTTTGTCACAATTAGAAATACAAATAAGTGCATCTGCACAGTGTGCATTAACCATATACTCTACAGAATCAGCAATGATTTCACGTGAGGGCAACGAATAGAGCATTCCATCGTGCCCCATCGCAATTCCATCATCTACAGCAATGGTATTAAATTCTTTCGCAACACCACCGGCAACTGCTATCTGTTGTGCGACTAATTGCCCAAGATCTTTTAAATGAACATGCCCTGGTACAAATTGTGTAAAAGAATTCGCAATCGCAATAATGGGTTTACCAAAATCAGTATCTTTCATCCCTGTTGCACGCCAAAGTCCGCGGGCTCCTGCCATATTACGCCCGTTGGTTGATATTCTTGAACGGTAAGAAGGCATTATTTTTTTTCCCCTCAAATAATTCCATTTTGCTTGTTGTGCTGTAACTTCATTATAAAAACAAGAGCTTTAATATTCAAAAGAGAAAAATATCTTGTACTGCGGCATTTGAAGCACAAAATTAAAAGCTCTGCATAAACTTTTTCATAAAGCCTTTGTTTTTTATTACCTGTTAATCAACATCTAATCCCTGTGCAAGTCCACGTTTGAGACAAATATCAAAACGCTTCAGTATGACACAAACTGTTCCAGATTTTTGTATGCCAGATTTGGTTAGCATATTGCATCTATCTGTTTGCGTAATTTCTGGAATTGGAAAGAATATAAAGAAATCGTGATAAAAATCTATCATCTCCTTATAATTCAGCTTTACACCTTTCAAACGCATTCATAAAAATATCTTTTAAATAATGATGACGCATTATCTCATGCTTTTGTTTTTACACTCTTCAATAGAGCTACTCCCCTCAGGAAGAACAAAACACACCAAACAAAATACACTTGTATAGCCTTTATACTCATTTTAAAGAGACATCTTTCAATGCACTCGAGCCCATTTCACGATAGCGCCTATGAATGGTATAACAGCCCCCGTGAATAATATAAATCTATAAGGGACATCTTCACACTTATGAAGAAGAAAACTGACACCATCATACATTTTTTTATCCCCATATCGTGAACGTCCTTGGTAATTGAGACAATTAAAAAGAGATATTTTTATTCCTTTCTTCAAGTGTTTTTATCCACATGGCTCTCCCTGCTTATGACATCAAGCAAGTGACTTTAATTGTTTCAATATAAGAAGACCTCAAATGAGAGAACCTTATGATATTCGGGACTCTCATTCCAGTTGTAAAAAATTAATTATGAATATAAATCAATACTTAATCTAATTATAACTCACATTACACCCTTTACGAAAAAACAGATAGAATTTATAAAGAGTACAGCTTTTTCTCGTAAGGTAATCTAGTGCAGAGTTACAATTTGTAGTTCATGCTCATTGGCTCCAGCAAGGGCGATAGAACGCTCATCGGATAAAATGATAGGATAACCTGTTTCACCAAAGAGAGCCCATATCGTAATGCCTGGGGTCATCGGTGGAAGATCTGGAAAGTTTTTAGCCAGATCATCTGTACAAACTTTTTTTAAATAGGCAATCTGTCCCGCATCAGAGTAGGATGTGTTCTGAAACGACAAGTTTTGTTTGTGTTCTCCCATTTCACTGTTCCTTTACGCCTTAACTTTTATGACTCACCACTACTGACTTTAATTGGAATCTGTTTTATTTCTTTTTTTAATTTTGGTTGATACAGATTAATTGATAAAAGACCATTTTTCAACTCTGCATTTGTAACATGCATCCCTTCCGCGAGAACAAAGGTTCGCTGGAATTGTCGCGCAGCTATACCGCGATATAAATATTGATGATTTTGGTTGTCTGTTTGTTTACCATGAATAACCAATTGATTATCATCGAGTAAAATATTAAGATGGTTAATCTTAAATCCAGCAACAGCCAAAGTTATCCGGATATGATTTGCATCATCACTTTTATGCAAACGTTCAATATTATAGGCTGGGTAAGCCTCATCAGCTTTACCGATACGTTGCAATATTTTTTCTACGGTTTCAAACCCTAAAAGAAAAGGATTGGAGAAAGGCGTCACATGTGTCATTCATGAGTATCCTCTTTAAAACGGCTTTACTTGACCAAACTCTATAAAAGTGTTCGCTGCACTCCTCTCATATGGCGAGCGTGAATGATAACTTCAAGAGAGAAGATTTAAGAGAGTTCAATGCCTCAAAGTAACATAAAATTATCAAAGGTGCGAAATTTATCTAGTATATTGTATAATAAAGATGAAATTGCGGAAATATTTCGCCGTTTTTCTGTGCAACGCCCAACACCTAAGAGTGATCTTAACTACATAAATACTTTTACACTTTTAGTTGCCGTTGTGCTTTCGGCTCAAGCGACAGATGTAAGCGTTAATAAAGCGACAAAAGAATTATTTTGCCTTGCTGATCAACCGGAAAAAATGGTTGCATTAGGGGAAGAAGAAATAGCAAATCATATCCGTTCAATTGGCCTTTGGCGTGCAAAAGCACGTAATGTTTATGCGCTTTGCAACTGTTTAATTGATTATTATGGCGGTCAAGTACCCGATACGCGTGAAGCACTCATGGCCCTTCCTGGAGTGGGGCGCAAAACGGCTAATGTGGTCTTGAATGTTGCTTTTGGTCAGCCTACATTGGCAGTAGATACACATATTTTTCGCTTAAGCAATCGTCTTGGTTTGGCGCCTGGAAAAACACCAGAAATTGTTGAGAAAAAATTATTAAAGATTATACCGGTTCATTATATTCGCCATGCGCATCATTGGCTGATTTTACATGGTCGCTATATTTGTCAAGCCCGTAAACCACAATGTACGCAATGCATTATTGCCGATTTATGTAAAGCAGCCATCAAAACAAATGCAATTCCAGCACCTTTGGTTGAGCTTCAAGGCAATGGAGCGCCGATTTTTTTGTAATACGGTCTTGCTATTTTGTGTATACTAGCTTATGAAAACGTCTTTAAGAGCCGCCCGGCAGGGCATGCCGTGGCTGTTTAAATGCTTGTTCAAGCGTTGGTCCGCTTGAGTGAATAAAATGTTTGATTGAATAAATTAATGTACGGAGTAGCAAAATGCCCAAGATGAAGACCAAATCATCCGCTAAAAAGCGGTTTAAAATCACTGCGTCAGGCAAAATTAAAGTAGCAGCTGCCGGTAAGCGCCACGGCATGATTAAGCGTTCGAATAAATTTATTCGCGATGCACGTGGAACAATGGTTTTGTGTGAACAAGATGCTAAAAAAGTCATTCAGCATTATTTGCCGAATGGTATTTAAACCTTACGCTTTTGATTTTGAGGAGATTATAATATGGCTCGTGTGAAAAGAGGTGTGACAGCACACGCTAAGCACAAAAAAGTTCTTAAACAGGCTGAAGGTTTTTACGGTCGTCGTAAAAATACCATTCGTGCAGCTAAAGCAGCGGTTGATCGTTCAAAGCAATACGCTTATCGTGATCGCAAAAATAGGAAACGTACTTTCCGTGCTTTGTGGATTCAGAGAATTAATGCGGCTGTTCGCGCAGAAGGTTTAACTTATGGACGTTTTATTGATGGCTTATCAAAAGCCGGTATTGAGGTTGATCGTAAGGTTCTTTCAGATATAGCAATCCATGAGGCAGAAGCATTTTCTGCTTTAGTAGCTTCGGCAAAAAAAGCTTTAGAATATTTAAAAGATACGACACCTAATGCTTTCGAAGGCGCTGTCAAATAAGCCAGTCGTGTTCTCTTAAAGCATTCATTTATTCGAGGTCCCGTGCTGGCTATTGCGAGTGCGGGTTTTTCTTTATTAAAAAATAGGCAAAAATATGAATGATATTGAGCGTCTGGAACAAGAAATTTGTTTAGCCTTAGAGGCAGCAGGTGATGAACAAGCACTTGAAGAAGTGCGTATTGCAGCATTGGGTAAAAAAGGTAGTATCTCTGAAAAATTAAAAGAATTAGGAAAAATGGATGCTGGCGAGCGCCATAAAGTTGGACCAGTTCTTAATGGATTAAAAAATCGCATTTTAGAATTATGGGCACAAAAGCGTGATCTTCTGAAAAGACAGGCAATGGATGCCCGTCTTTCTCGTGAAACAGTTGATGTTACCTTGCCTGTTCGCTCTTCACCTATAGAACGGGGACGCATTCATCCTATTTCACAAGTGATTGAGGAAATTATTGCCATTTATACAAAGTTGGGTTTTTCTCTTGCAGAGGGACCTGATATTGAAACAGATTATTATAATTTTACAGCATTGAATTTTCCTGAAGGGCATCCAGCGCGTGAAATGCATGATACCTTCTTTTTTGATGTTGATAAAATGGGAGAACGAAAATTATTGCGAACCCATACATCACCCGTACAAATTCGCACACTAGAAAAACAAAAAGCACCGATACGGATCATTATTCCTGGAAAAACTTACCGCATGGATTCGGATGCAACACATTCTCCCATGTTCCATCAGGTAGAAGGTCTTGTCATCGATAAAACCTCCACCATTGCACATATGATGTGGCTGCATGAAACTTTTTGTAAAGCATTTTTTGAAGTTCCCTCTGTAAAAATGCGTTTTCGTCCCTCTTTTTTCCCTTTTACCGAACCATCTATGGAGGTAGATATTCAATGTGATCGTTCTGGTTCAGAAGTAAAGTTCGGAGAAGGACAGGATTGGTTGGAAATTTTAGGATGCGGAATGGTGCATCCCCAGGTGTTGAAAAATGTTGGTTTAGATCCAGATGAATATCAAGGTTTTGCATGGGGCATGGGCATTGATCGTATTGCCATGTTGAAATACGGTATGCCTGATTTGCGGGCTTTTTTTGATGCTGACCTGCGTTGGTTAGACCATTATGGCTTTCGTTGCTTTGATATGCCTGCTTTTTTTCCTAATAGAAATGTGTGATCTTAGTCATCGCTTTCATGTGAGGTTTTAAAATGAAGTTTACATTGTCCTGGTTAAAAGATCACTTAGAAACAAATGCATCTTTGAATGAAATTTGTGAAAAATTAACCGCTATAGGTCTTGAGGTTGATTACGTTGATGATCGGTCTTCTTTAAAAGGTTTTGTGATTGCAAAAGTTTTAACAGCAATAAAGCATCCTGATGCAGATAAACTCCAGATTCTGTCCGTCGATACAGGGACTTCCACACCTGTTCAAGTTGTCTGTGGAGCACCAAATGCACGCGCAGGTCTTATTGGTGTTCTGGCACTACCAGGCACTTATATTCCAGGACTTGATGTAACATTATCTGTAGGAAAAATCCGAGGTGTTGAAAGTTTTGGGATGATGTGTTCGCAAGCAGAGCTTGAATTATCAAATGAGCATGATGGGATTATTGAACTTCCAGAAGATGCACCTATTGGAGGTTCATTTGCAGCTTATGCTGGTTTAGATGATCCGGTTATTGATATTGGTTTGACCCCTAATCGTTCCGATTGCACAGGTGTTCGTGGTATTGCACGTGATCTTGCTGCCGCTGAAATGGGAAAATTAAAAGAATTATCCTTGTCAAAATTTGATCCTTCCTTTGAAACACCTCTCGATGTTTCATTAGATTTTTCGCAAGATTCATCATTATGTTTAGGTTTTGCTTGGCGTGAAGCGCGCAATGTTCAAAATGGTGCATCACCACAGTGGATGCAACAGCGTTTGAATGCAATTGGTCTGAGACCGATTAATGCGCTTGTTGATATGACCAATTACATCAGTTTTGACCTTGGTCGTCCGCTCCATGTTTTTGATGCAGATAAAATTAAAGGTAATTTGTGTGTACGTCGTGCGCGTGAAGGAGAACAGCTTCAAGCACTGAACGGGAAAATCTATCATCTGGGCCCTAAGAATTGTGTCATTGCAGATGACGAGGGGGTTGTTTCGATTGCCGGTATCATGGGCGGAGAAAGAACGAGTTGTGATGAAACAACACATCGCGTTATTATTGAATCGGCGCTTTGGGATGCGCGAAGCATTGCAGAAACAGGAAGAGCATTAGGTCTTATCAGTGATGCACGTTATCGATTTGAACGAGGTGTTGATCCGGCTTTTATAGACACAGGACTTGAGATTGCAACAGAATTGGTCTTACGTCTTTGTAGTGGTGAAGTATCTAAAAAGAGGATCGTTGGCTATCAGCAACAAGAAATCAAACAGATCGCTTTTCCTTTTTCTGAAATTAAACGTTTAACAAATTTGGAAATAGAACCTGAAAAAGTCATCTCTATTTTAACAAAACTTGGATTTTTTGTTGAAGGAAAAGGAGATGTTATTACGGTAAAAGTACCATCATGGCGCCCTGATATTATGGGTAAAGCAGATTTGGTGGAAGAGGTTATGAGAATTTATGGGTTAGATAAAATTAAACCTATTCCTTTGGAAAACTTTGCAGAAGGAAAAGATCAAATTTTAACATGCGCACAAATTCGTTCACGTGCTACACGTTTGGCTCTAGTGCAACGTGGTATGAAAGAAGCGGTGACATGGTCTTTTATTTCTGAAAATCAAGCTCTTGCTTTTGGAGGAGGTCAAGAAGAGCTTAAATTAGTTAATCCTATTGCTGCTGATATGTCAATGATGCGTCCTTCCCTTTTACCTGGCTTGATTATGGCGGCACAAAGAAATGCTGATCGTGGTTTTTCCGATCTTGCTTTGTTTGAAGTTTCAAGTATTTATGAGGGCGACACCCCTGATAAACAACACCGTGTTGTTAGTGGAATTCGTCGCGGAACAGAGCAATTTAAAGGGGCTGGGCGTTTTTGGAATGGAAATGCAACCGTCGTTGATGTTTTTGATGCCAAAGCAGATGCTTTAGCTATTTTAGAAGCATGCGATATGGATGTTGGGAAAGTGCAGATTGAAGTTGGAGCACCGGATTGGTATCATCCTGGTCGTTCAGGTGTCATAAAACTTGGATCAAAGATTATTCTTGGTTTTTTTGGTGTTTTTCATCCTGCTACATTAGAAAAGTTAGATGTCAGTGGCCCTTTATGCGGCTTTGAAATTTTTCTAGATCGAATTCCAGAATCAAAGAAAAAAACGACCAAAAGCCGTCCTCCTTTGAAACTCTCACCTTTTCAAATGGTGCGGCGTGATTTTGCCTTTATAGCGGATAAAACTGTTGCCTCTTCTCTTATTATTCGGGCGGCAAGTGGAGCCGATAAAAAACTTATTCATTCAGTGCAGGTTTTTGATATTTTTGAAGATTTAAGCTTTGGTGAAGATAAAAAATCTGTTGCAATTGAAGTAACTATTCAGCCCATAGAACGGACTCTAACAGATGAAGATTTAGAAAAGCTTGCCTCAAAGATCGTGGATAATGTTACCAAAATGACAGGTGCATATTTACGCTACTGAGTATTCTCATTTTTTATGAGATATTTTACATGAAGTGGGAGCATTTTTGAGTGCTCCCTTTTTGTTTGGCATTCAAGAGCTATAGAACTTCTTGAAAGGGGACCTCCTTACCAAAACAAGCTGCTTAAATCATCAATTTTTTCAATATGAAAAAACTGTTTTCAAACATCTTGAAAAGTTATTTTTTCTCTTAATCCTTCATTGCAAACGTAAAAGATAACTGCTATTGCTAAATGATAATGCAAATTATTTGCAATAAAAAGAAGGCATATAAAGAAAAGAGAGAATCAATGAACGTAAGAACGTTTTTCACCATAGTTTTGGGAAGTGTTATTTTTTTTACACCCAATTTTGCTTTGTGTGCTGGTAAATTTAAAGCTGTTACGACATTTACTATCATTGCTGATATGGCACGCAATGTAGCAGGTGATGCCGCTGATGTTGAATCCATTACAAAACCAGGTGCGGAAATTCATGAATATCAACCCACCCCACGCGATCTTATGCGTGCTCAGGGAGCTAACCTTGTATTGTGGAATGGTTTAGAGTTAGAGCTTTGGTTTGAAAAGTTTTTTCAAAATATCAAGGATGTTCCAAGTGTTGTTGTTTCAAAAGGTATTGTACCCATTAAAATTGGTGAGGGCCCCTTTAGCGGTAAACCCAATCCTCATGCGTGGATGTCACCGACCTCTGCTTTGATTTACGTTGATAATATTCGCGATGCTTTTGTAAAATATGACCCTGAACATGCTGAAATTTATAAACAGAATGCTGAAATTTATAAACAGAAAATTCGTGAAACGATTGATCCAATTAGGGCTGAATTAGAAGCCGTACCGCAAGATAAGCGTTGGCTTGTGACCAGTGAGGGGGCTTTTAGCTATTTGGCGCGTGATTTTGATCTAAAAGAACTTTATTTATGGCCCATCAATGCTGACCAACAAGGAACACCACAGCAAGTCAAGCATGTTATTGATATGGTTCGCAAATACAATATTCATGCAGTTTTTTCTGAAAGCACTATTTCCCCTGCGCCTGCTAAGCAGGTTGCCAGAGAAACAGGGGCTAAATACGGTGGTGTTCTCTATGTTGATTCTTTAAGTGAGAAAAATGGTGAGGTACCCACTTATATTGATTTATTACGTGTCACGAGTGGGCGTATTAGCAATGCTTTAGTAGAGGGAGTAAAAAACCAATGACGGAATGTGGAATTTTTGCCCAAGGAGTAACGGTAACATATCGTAATGGACATACAGCTTTACGCGAAGTGAATTTTGAAAGTCCAAAGGGTTCTATTACGGCATTGGTTGGTGTTAATGGATCCGGTAAATCAACGTTATTTAAAGCGATTATGGGGTTTGTACGCCCCTCAAAGGGAAAAATTCGTATGTTTGATTTGCCCGTTGATATAGCTTTGAAAAAAAATCTTATTGCTTATGTTCCTCAAAGTGAAGATGTTGATTGGAATTTTCCTGTCTTGGTTGAAGATGTTGTATTGATGGGGCGGTACGGTCATATGAATTTCTTTCGCTATGCCTGTACACAAGATTATGAAGCCGTTCGTATTGCCTTAGAACGCGTTGATATGTTGGCTTTTGCCAAGCGCCAAATTGGAGAACTTTCTGGTGGACAGAAAAAGCGTGTTTTCCTAGCGCGCGCTCTTGCACAGAAAGCAAAAGCTATTTTATTAGATGAGCCGTTTACAGGGGTTGACGTTACAACAGAAGATAAAATCATTGCTTTGTTACAAGATCTCCGTAAAGAAGGAGCAGTGATCTTGGTTTCAACTCACAATTTGGGTTCTGTTCGCGAATTTTGTGATCATACAGTTTTAATAAAAGGTACTGTTTTAGCTTCTGGGTTAACAGAAAAAATCTTTACAAAGGAAAATCTGGAGAAAACTTTTGGAGGGTCTTTGCATCACCATATTTTTGATCTTCAAACCACAAAAAAAAATGATGTTTTCATGGGAAGAAAGCAGTCTGCCGTTTGTGAAGATATTGAAAGAGTGGAGCACGTTGCATGATTTCTTGGTTGCTTGAGCCACTGAGCTATCAATATATGGTGAATGCAATGTGGGTTTCTGGGTTAGTTGGGTGTGTTTGTGCCTTTCTTTCAGCTTTTTTGATGTTAAAAGGTTGGTCATTGATTGGTGATGCACTTTCCCATTCAATTGTTCCTGGTGTAGCAGGAGCTTACCTTTTAGGGTTACCTTTTTCACTCGGCGCTTTTTTTTCTGGTGGTCTTGCAGCAGCAGCAATGCTCTTTTTTAACCACCGGACAAAGCTTAAAGAAGATACCATTATTGGGCTCATTTTTTCTTCCTTTTTTGCCTTTGGGTTGTTTCTCAAATCATTAAAACCAATGGCTGTTAATATTGATACGATTGTTTTGGGAAATATTTTAGCAGTGAGTTCAACAGATATTCTACAATTGGCTTTTATCGGCTTTGTTTCGTTGCTTATATTGCTTTTGAAATGGAAAGATCTTCTTGTTTCGTTATTTGATGAAACGCATGCGCATGCCATTGGATTAAACGTAAAATTTTTAAAGATTCTCTTTTTCACATTGCTTGCCGCTTGTACCGTTGCTGCGATGCAAACCGTTGGAGCGTTCTTAGTCATTTGTCTTGTTGTGACACCTGGGGCAACGGCCTATCTTTTAAGTGATCGTTTCGTAAACATCTTGGTTATTGCAGTTGTAATTGGAACCTTCACAAGTGTCTTGGGTGTTTATGTGAGTTATTTTTTGAATGCACAAACGGGGGGGGTTGTAGTGCTTTTTCAAGCATCTTTATTTGTTTTGGCTTTTATTTTTGCTCCTAAACATGGGTTTATTGCTGCGCGCTTACGCATAAATGCGGCAAAAAAGGGTGTAATATTATCATGATTGATCAATTACTGCTTCCGTTTCAGTTTTCTTTTATGCTTAAGGGTATGCTTATTGTCATGATTCTTTCTATTCCCATGGCGATGCTTTCCTGTTTTCTTATTTTGAAAGGATGGGCGCTGTTAGGCGATGCCATTTCTCATGCAGTTTTTCCAGGTGTTGTTGTTGGTTATATGACAACACCATGGGTAATCGCATTTTTAACTTCTTTGCCATTTGCTTGGTTTCAGCATATGCGTCCAGAGAATATTACAATGACTTTGATTACTTGCGGTGCTTTTGTTGCAGGAATGGTGTGTGCACTATTAACGGGTTTTTTAGGGAGCAATAGCCGTATCAAACAGGACACGGTGATGGGTGTGGTCTTTTCTTCAATGTTTGGTTTGGGGCTTGTTTTAGCCACGTCTATTTATAGTAGCTTAGATTTGAATCATATTCTATTTGGTAATCTCTTGGGTGTTAACTGGCTTGATATAACGCAGACGGCAATCATTTCTGCTGTTGTCACTTTTATTTTAGCAGCAAAATGGCGCGACTTTATGCTGTATATTTTTGACACAGTTCAAGGACGTGCAATGGGGTTACCAATATCTCTACTCCACTATACGCTGCTAACGATGATTTCTCTTACAATTGTTGCGGCTTTGAAAGCTGTAGGTATCGTACTCGTTATTTCTTTACTGATAGCACCAGGAGCAATTGCCTATCTTGTCACAAAGCGGTTTTCTTTTATGTTAATGATCGCGATACTTGTTGCAGCTTTTTCTGGTTTTTTAGGGATTTATCTCAGCTTATTTATCGGCTCTGATTCTGCTTCCACAATTGTGTTGATCTTGACGTTGATTTTTATGGCTATTTTCATGATGATTTTCTTTCGTCGAAACACAGTTCAAGAGACTTGAAAGTGTTAAAATTCATGCATATCAGCCATGCATTTTTATATATTGTTTCTCATTTTTATTTTAATTAGAGTTCGGATTGCTAGATTATTTTTCCTCCTAATATCTAGCAGGTGAATGCAGTAAATTTTCTCCCCCCCAACACTGCATTTTAATTAAGAGGCTGCATTGATTTATTCTGCAGCCTTTTTATTTTTTTCTAAAACTTTTTCTCATTTCTTGAAATCATTTAAAATGATTATAATATTGTGTAAGCTATTCGGTATTTTCAAGGAACTTATAACAGCAAAGACACTTACGCATGAAGGGATAGAGCGTAATTGTACACTCAGACATGTAAACAGAAAAAAACAGATACAATGTTTTTGTATAGGGTTTTGCGTAGAGGAAAATAGTACGAGAAAATGAAAAAAGATTTGAAGATATCGCACCCTTTACGTATCTGCTATTATATAGCAGGGTGGGCGATGGTTATATTAGGTATTATCGGTGTCGTATTACCTATTATGCCAACTGTGCCTTTTTTATTGGTTGCCTCATGGTGTTTTACGCGTTCTTCTCCACGTTTTCATCAATGGTTGAATAATCATCGTATTTTTGGTCCCCCTATTAAGCGATGGGAAGAAAAAAAAGCAATCTCTCCATTCGTTAAAGTTTTTGCAATGATGAGTATGACAGGAGGATTTTTATCCTTTTTTGTAATGCTACACCCTCCTTTGTGGATTTCTTTACTTGTTGCGGTTATATTATTGCTGATTGCCATTTATATTGTAACACGTCCATCTTCCTAATGATAAAAAAGGCTTTATGGGATACTCTTTTTAGCTTCAACTTATTTGTAAAAACTATGAGAACTTTTAAGTTTTGAATATAAGCTCTCCATTTCCAAAATGCATATGAAATAGCAAGCTTTTTGAACGCAATTAATTAATAATATGTTTGTGAAATAATTTTTATGAACACTCAAAATGTTCTCACTTGGTAAACAATGATAAATCACATTCATGGAAGAGAGTCATTATTTTTGTAAAGCATGTTTGTATGAATCTCTACATATACATCATTAAAAAGTCATTGATATGATAGTCATTTCTTTCTAAAAGACATTTCGTTTGTTTTCATATCTCTTAATGAGGATATAATACAAAGCTTACTAAACACCATCATTTTTATACTTATACAGTTAAGAAGCCGGTCTATTATATCAATCTTTAATGTTACATCTGTTATTAACTTAAGAATAATTCATAAGAAACAACAGAGTTTTTCAAATGGTTTTATATATACACGCATTCTTATTATAATATGCGAATAAATAATTTCTCTGTCTTTGTATAAAGCTTATTCGAAATAAAAATATTATTGCATTCTCTGTTTTTTAATGAAGTCATGCCCCTCACGTAAAACAAAAGGTCTCCCAAATCATGTTATTTACACATTTATTTTTAATGAAACATTTCTCAACGCTTTACTCATTTCATAATAGCAGACTATACATGGATAAAGTAAAATCTCCTGTAACATGTATAAAATCTATTTGAGCACCATCATCCTTGCCTTTCAAAATGCACACCAATAGTCACCATGCTATTTGTCATCCTCCAATGTTGCCTTAGTAATTCCTAATGCTACAATTATAGCTTGTCATCTGGTTTTGTATATTTTGACACTAGATTTTGTACCAATTTATTTTTTTCAAAGAGTTTAAAGATGTTCTCAAAGGGTTTTGAAAGCCTTTTCTCATTTTTACTTATGGAAACGCACTTTTTTCTGATTTTCGGTAATTTTTGCAATTTTAGGTGTCAAAATCTATTTTGATAAAACGCGCATTGAATGGTCAAAATTGTACATAAAAACAACAAATTACCACGTATTCCTACTTAATCCAACCTCTTCCCACTTAGTATAAAACCTACTGTCAAACTACAACAATAACCCTTAGAACTTGAAAACCTTCATACATGCAAGGAGATGAGTGTGCTTGATTTAACAGGGTTAAAATGAGAAAATCTCCTTGGCTAAACTTCCTTGGCACGTTAAGTATTTTTTTAATGCGTTGTAAATATTTTTAAGTCTTATCTATCGCGCCTTATGTAAGTGAAGCGTATGCGTGGTAGGCCAAGTAGAATCTGCTCAAAAACAGCCGAACTGTTTACAGACCAGCAAAGGTTAAAAATCCTCGTTTTAAGGCAGGACAAAAATCAATCTTATAAACAATATGATGGATCAATATACTTGTTTTAAAGAACCGGAAACTATGTTTTTATAGGTCTAGCAATTCGCTTTTTATTACCAAAAAAATTGAGATAACGTTGTACTTCTTTTGAATCACCGATCGTTTTTTCAGGATTATCTGAAAGTTTTACGGCTGGTCGACCATTGGCATAGGTCACCTTACAAACAAGGGAAAGAGCATCAAGAGTTTCGATTTCCTGAGGTGCACAGCCTGTAAAATCATTGGTAAGATCCGTGCCCCATCCAAAACTCATGCGCACTTTACCATGGAAATGATGATAGGTTTTTTCAATTGTATTGACATCAAGAGCATCAGAAAAAATTAAAAGTTTTTTGCGTGGATCTTTTCCTTTTTCTTTCCACCATTGAATAATACGTTCACCACCTTCAATAGGAGGCGCACTATCGGGTCTGAAACCCGTCCAATCAGCGACCCAATCTGGTGCATTGCGTAAAAATTCTTCTGTACCAAAGGTATCAGGTAAAACAATGAGAAGATTTCCACCATAATAACGATTCCAATCTTGCAAGACTTGATACGGAGCTCTGCGTAATTCATCATCGTTGTTGCTGAGAGCCGCAATAACCATAGGCAATTCGTGTGCATTGGTTCCAAGAGCTTCTAAATCCGTATCCATGGCAAGAAGAACATTAGAAGTTCCAGTAAAAGAATGACCAATGCCTTCTTTTAATGCTTCCACACACCAGCGCTGCCATAAAAAAGAATGGCGGCGCCTTGTCCCAAAGTCAGATATTTTAATATCAGGCAATTTTTTGAGACGTTCAACTTTACTCCACATTTTTGCTTTAGCACGCGCATAAAGTACATCAAGAGCAAAACGATCTAGTTTTTTGAGAGCAGCACGTGAACGTAATTCACTAATAATAGCAAGGGCAGGAATTTCCCACATGGAACTATGGGCCCAGGGTCCATGAAAATGAAGGATATATTGGCCATCTTTGCGGGTGAGTTCATATTCTGGAAGTTGAAAATTCTCAAGCCACTGAAGAAAATCCGGTTCAAAAATTTGTTTGCGTCCATAAAATGTATTACCAGCAAGCCAAATCATTTCTTTTTTTGTAAAGCGCAAACTAAGAGCATGATCAAGTTGGGCACGCAATTCACTCTCATCAATATCATCGACAAGACGTATTGTTTTAGAGCGATTTATGAGGGAAAAAGTAACATTAACATTAGGATATAACCCCCAAATCATCTGCACCATTAGAAGCTTATAAAAATCCGTATCAAGAAGTGACCGAATAATGGGATCAAGTTTCCAAGTGTGATTGTAAACACGTCTAGCAATATCCGGATGATTCATAACCTTTTTCTTTCATTTTCATAAAATCTAAAATATTATGCACCAACACGGCTAATATAGGCGGTGCAATATAACAACTCTACAGTTTTGGACAAGAATAAAAAGTCTGCTCTCTTTTTTCATCTTTAATCTTTAAGATTTGACAATACGTATAATTTCATGCTGACCTGTTTTTTGTAACTTTATCCCTGTATGAACTTCGGTATATTCTTTTCTATTAATATAGAGCATATTTTTAGGTCCCCATTTTACTTTAATGCAATAAACGGCATCATAAAACTTCATTGTTGCTTCATATTTTGGCCAAATAGAGGGTAAATGTGGCTGCAAAAACAATAGGTCTCCCTGACGCTGTATTCCAAGAATAGCTTGTGTTGCGGCGCGATAAAACCAACCGGCTGAACCTGTATACCAAGTCCAACCGCCTTGACCACATCGTGGTTCAACAGCATAAATATCTGCGACCATTACATAAGGTTCAACACGATAAATTTCAGGATCTTGTCCGTGGGTAATTGGGTTTATCATAGAAAATAAAGCATAAGCTTTATCGTTTTGTTCCATTTCAGCCAACGCAAAAATACTCCAAATGGCACCATGCGTGTATTGACCACCATTTTCTCGAATTCCTGGAGGATAACCTTTTATATAACCAGGCTCGAGCGTACTTTTATCAAAAGGCGGCCAAAAAAGGCGAATGAGTCCGCCTTTTTTATCATAGAGATGTTCCAACATTGATGTCATTGCTTGTTTTTGACGTTCAGGCGATGCCATTTGAGAAATGACAGCCCAAGATTGAGCAATGGTATCAATTTGACATTCATCATTGATTTTAGAGCCAAGAGGTGTTCCATCATCAAAATAACCACGTCGATACCAAGCACCATCCCAACCATTTTTCTCTAGGGATTTTGTTAAATGTTCAAGGTACGTACTCCATATTTGCATATGGCTATTGTCACCACGTTTTTTGGCTAAAGAGATAAATGCTTGTAATGTGTACCCAAGAAACCATCCTAACCAAATGCTTTCGCCTTTTCCTTCCACACCGACCAAATTCATGCCATCATTCCAATCCCCACCTAAAATAAGAGGGAGACCATGTGGTCCGCAGCGTTTAATGGCAAGGTCTAAAGCTAAAACACAATGTTCATAAACTGTTGCAACCTTTGGGGATTGGGTGGGTTGAAAATAAGCATCCTGTTGCCCACTTTTGAGAACATCACCTTCAATAAAAGGAATGAGCGTATCAAGAAAAGCGTCATCACCAGTGGTAGTGACATAGAGAGCTGTTGCATATGCAAGCCAAACGATATCATCAGAAATGTATGTACGAACACCAGCATTTGTGTCAGGCAACCACCAATGTTGCACATCACCTTCAAGAAATTGGTGCGCTGCTGCATTTAACAATTGTTCACGTGCTAATTGTGGTTCCAGCAATAACAAAGACAAGCTATCTTGTAACTGGTCACGAAAACCAAATGCACCACTCGCTTGGTAAAAGCCTGCGCGTGCCATGATGCGGCATGCGTAGATTTGATAAGGAAGCCAATGGTTGACCATAAGATTAAAAGAAGCATCAGGTGTTTTGACTTGAAAAGGAGAAACAAAATCACTCCATTGTTGTTTTTGTTTTGTGAGCAGAATTTCAAAATCACTTGCACGTGCTTGATCAAGTAGTTTTTCAGCTTCTTGCCTATTTTCAGCACTGCCAAGATAGAAGATGATTTCTTTTGTTTGCCCTGGTTGAAGATCAATATCATAGGCGAATGCTGAACAAGGATCACATCCTGCTTCAATGGTATTCGAAAGAGCAGCGGCTTTACGGATCGCATTTGGACGTGTTACGGTTCCCGTTGCACCAATAAATTCAGCGCGATTGGTCGTAGTGCTGGTTGGCATTTCGGACGCTGATAAAAATGTAACTTGTTGAGATTTCTCGATGTGATAGGGATTTTGAATAAAATGTGCACCCCATCTGGTCTCATAAGAGGAAACAATAAAGGGGGCATATTTTGTACGGACATTTCCCAAAACCCATTCAACATAATTATAAAGGCGTAAACTGCGTGGTTTTTTCCCTTCATTCGTAAGGATAAGACGTGAAAAGCGAATAGGTTTTTCGGGATCAAGTGTATGAGTCAATTCTAATGCGATTTCTGAATGTGTTGATTTAAAAGTTGAGAATCCAAACCCATGACACGCCTCATAGACAATATTTTCGTCACATTCAACAGTAGAAACGGGTGAGAAACGTTTTAAAGACTGGCGATCAACCAGATAAAGAGCTTCTCCTGGTCGGTTAGACGTTGGATCATTCGCCCAAGGAGTTAGTTGATAATCGCGGCTATTGTTAGCCCAAGTAAAAATTGCACCTTCAGCAGAGACATGAAAACCAAATCTGTGATTAGCAATGACATTAATCCACGGATGCGGTGTAGTGGTACGTCCATGAAGACGTATTACATAATGATTGTGCTGATTAAAACCACCGTAACCATTCCAATATCTTAGATCTTCTCCATTTGGGAGAAAAGAGGATGGTTTTTGTTGGCTAATAAGACCAATGGAAGAAAAAAGATTTTGTTCAGTTTGTGTTGTAAATTGCTGTCCTTCGTTATATCTTGGCAAGTCTAATTGATCATAAGGTTCTTGATAATTTTTACGAACTGTGAGATTAAAATCATTCTCATCAAGTCGTTTAAGTTGTTCAGATAAAGAGCCATTTTGGGCATCAAGAACGATACGCGCTGATGCAAGAAGCGTTTTAAAACTCTGTTCACTCATTTGATCGCGTCGAAGCATGAAAATATGTTGGCGTTCATCTGCTTTTTGCGTGTGGTGATAATAAGATTCACAGACCCACTCAAGAGCGCGTTGTGTACTTTGTATATAAGAAAATGTTTGTTCATTAAGAATGACCAAATCAACAATGAGTCCACGCATACGCCAATATTCATGTGCTTTAAGGAGCTCGCGCAGTACAGTTATATTTCCCTCGTTATTTAATCTAAGAAGACAGAGTGGATTGTCTCCTGAGATAGACATGGGCCAAAGATTAGACTGTTTTCCTAGCGTTTTTGCTAATATTTCAGAAGGAAGACGCCACGTTCTTTCTGGATAAATAAGTGGTGTTGCATATTTTTGATAGACAATAGCTTCTTTAAGCTGGGTTCCGCTCTGATACAGTGCGACTTGTGAGCGCGTCCATGCCATTGAAAGTTCTTTTTGAAACATATCAGGTTGTCGATAATGTTTAATATGATTATTTAGCGCTTCTTTTGTATGAGCAGCAAAAGTCCAAAAAATAAGTTCTGCTTTTTCATGGGCTGGAATTTTTATACGGCATCGCAATGACATAACAGGGTCAAGAACACAACCTTGACTGTTACTGAAACGAGCATTTTGGTCAAATGCAGCAGGACGATGAATGGATCGCCCCCGACCAATAAACAGAGAGCGATCTGTTTCAGCTTCTGTCTCTTGGAGAATATCTGTTGTACTAGAAACAAAATGAGCAACATAGATTTCAGGGTCACTAGGCGAGCGTTTGCGCCTTTTGGCAAAAATTGTTTTACCTTCTTCAGTAATTTCTGTCTCTATAAACATACGGGAAAAAACAGGATGAACTTGGTCTGTATCCATCGTGGCAAGTGCTAATTCACCATAAGAAGTCACTTCAATGAGTCGGTCTTTATTTGTCGTATTCATCAGTTGAATACGTCTCCCTTCGCCACATCCTTCAGATGTAATAAGACATTCAAGTGTTGATTTAATACCATCAACCATTTTTGTATATTCAGCCTTTTCATCTGTAAAAATGCTGACAGCGTCTTCTTCAATAACACGTGTTGGCTCACCAGTAACAGACCACCACCGTCCACTATGCGTATCACGTAAGAAGAATAAAGTACCTTGTTGATCTTCTGTTGCATCAGGAATAAAGCGCGTAATCGCATAATCGTGCCAACGACTGTAACCAGAACCGTTCGCTGTTAACATGGTAGAATAAAAGCCATTAGACAAAAGTAAAGTTGCTCGTGGTTTGAGTAACGGGTTTGTAATAATGCGCAAAGGGGCTGCGTCAAATGCTTGAGACTTATTGCGCATACGATTAACAGCTTTGGTATGAATAATAGGAATGAGATGAGGCGCTCTTTCCTGTAAGAGCAATTGTGTTGCTTCAATAACGGGATCACGGTGAAAACGATCACGCATTCGCCCTTGAAAAATAACATTGTTAAGAGCAAGAATAGACATGCCATGATGATGCGCATAATAATTGCGTACAATGGCGTATTTTTCCCCTGTTTTCACACGTGTTGGAGTAAAATCAACAGAGTCATAATAACCATATGTTCCTAAAGCTCCAAGATCACGGAGTCGTTTTAAATTAGCGACAGCGCAAGCAGGAGCATATTGTGCCGCTAGAAGGCTGGCATAGGGAGCAATGACAGCATTGCGTGAAAGACCACGTTGGAGTCCGAGGTTTGGAACACCAAAATGAGCGTATTGGTAATTCATTAAATGATCGCGAGCATTAAATGCGGCTTCTGAAATACCCCATGGCAATTCCCGTTTATGGGCATATTGTATTTGACAACGAATAATCAATCGATTTGTTTGATCTAGGAGAGATCCTAAAGGTTCATGCATTACGAGAGATGGCATAAGATATTCAAACATTGATCCAGACCATGATAGGAGTGCACCTTTCCCACCTATGGGTACGAGAAGTCGACCAAGACGAAACCAATGTTTAAGTTTTATATCTCCTTTTGCGATGGCAAAAAAGCTTGCAAGACGTGCTTCTGAAGCAAGTAGGTCATAACAATTTTCATCGAGTTTGTTTTCTTGAACACGATATCCTATGGATAAGAGATGCCGTTTAGGCTGTTCTAAAAAGTCAAATTTCATATCAAAGGCTATTTGCCGTGCCATTATAGCCAGCCTGTTTAGTTTTTTACTTAATTTTTCAGTATCACAATGAGCAGTCGCATCATTATGATGAGCGTTACAGGTGTCGATAAGGCATTTAGCCCAAGAAAGCGCACCAGCAGATTCTATCGTTTGAATTTTGTGGTCAAGTTCACCGACTAAGTGCACAATATCGTGGGCTGCAAGTGAAAGATCTATGATGTGAGAAGGGACCGTATTTTCTTGTTCTAAAAAAGTGAAGACAGAGTCATGAAAACGAGTGATGTTTTCTTCGATTTTTTGGCGTAAAGAGCGTAAACTGGGTTGATGATCTGGAATTTCTCTGACAGTTTCTTCAAGAATAGCAAGAACATCCGATAAGCCTTCTCGATCACTTTGGAAAAAAAGAGGCGGTTTTTCAGCCCATTCACTTAAAGCAGAAGAGAGTGTTACCAAATGACCGGCAAGATTTCCTGAATCAACGGTTGATACATAAGTAGGTAAAAGAGGCCTGAGTGTATCCGTTTCATACCAATTATAGAGATGACCACGAAACTTTTCCATTTTTGTAAGAGAGCGTAATGTACATTCAATACGGGTGATGGTCTCTTCAAAACCAATCCAGCCAAAATCACGTGCTGCAATAATAGAAAGGAGATAAACCCCAATATTCGTAGGCGATGTACGTTGAGCAACAAGAGGTTCAGGATCTTCTTGAAAATTATCGGGAGGCAAATAGTTGTTTTGTGCATTGACAAAGGTTGCATAATAAAGCCATGTCCGACGTGCAATAGAACGGAGTTTTTTTTCATCTTTTGAAGAAAGATCAAGGCTATCTTGAAAGGTTGAAGGTTGACTCACAATCCAAGCAATGAAGGGTGAAAAAAACCATGCTATCCCAAAAGGCAAAGCAACCAAGCTTGCAAAACTATCAGAAAAAAGAGGGAGTGCTATAGTAAGAATACCAATAAGCGATGCTGGTGCCATTGTAAAAACATAGAAACGCAAACTATTGGGTATTGATTTTGTTGCGGCAGAAGTTTTCCATTCAAGAAGATGCTGTTTTGAAATCGTCATACGATAGAGTGTACGAATAATCGCATCGGTCATAAAATACGCCGAATGAGCAAGAAACGTCGTTTTAAGAAATATATCAGCGCTTGTAAGAGCAATTTTGTTCCAAATTAATTGAAAATGTCCACGCAAAGAATGATCTATATTGGATGAGACAAGCGTTTTTAATACACATAGAATGGGTGAAATGAAGGAGCTAAACAACAAGAATAGTTGCCAGACGATTGCACTCTTTAAAGACAAAAAAGCCCATCCTGCAAATGCTGCGATTAACCACATAAGTGGCGTGAGAGAACGACGTAAATTATCCTGCATTTTCCAACGCGTCACGGAACTTATTTGACGGTGGGGAAAAAGATAAGGCAAAAGCTGCCAATCACCGCGGACCCAACGATGATAACGCATAACATCAATATTGTAAGCGGTTGGATAGTCTTCAATGACTTCTATGCTACTTACCAGAGCAGTACGAGCATAACCTCCCTCTAAGAGATCATGGCTAAGAATAGTATTTTCTTTAATTTTGCCATCAAGCGCTTGTTCAAATGCATCAATATTATAAAGACCTTTACCGATAAAGGTGCCTTCTCCTAAAAGATCTTGATAAGTATCAGAAACAGCAAAAACATAAGGATCAATGCCACGGTTTATAGAAAAAACCCGTTGGAGAATTGATGTTTTTTTTCCTGTTGTAAGAGAAGGAATAATGCGTGGTTGTAAAATGCTATAGCCCTTTACAACCTTTCCACTTTGTGGATCAAAAACGGGATAATTGAGTGGATGGTTAAGCTTTCCAACAAGTTTCGCGACGCTCTCTGGAGTAAGACGTGTATCACAATCCAGCGTCATAACAAAACGGCAATCCATGGGAAGATGTGGATTGGGAGGATAAAAGCTTGTATTTTTATCGCCTCTTAAGAGCCGATTAAGTTCATGAAGTTTTCCTCGCTTTCGTTCCCATCCCATCCAACATTTTTCGCTTGTATTATAAAGGCGTCGGCGATGTAAAAGGAAGAAAAGCGGAAGTTCATCACGATGATAACGACTATTGAGTTTATCAATACTCTTTTGCGCATAGTGCAATAAATCAAGATCATCTTGCGTTTCTCTCAATGGAGCATCCACCCAATCTGTAATGAGTGCAAAATGAATGGCACCTTTAGGATTGGAAAGATAGTGCACTTCAAGATTGCGCACTTGTTCATCAATGTCAGCGCGTGATGTCATCAAAGTAGGTACAACAACCATTGTCCGTGCATGTTTTGGAATACCTTCTTTATATTCATAACCAATGAGTTGTTTTGATGGGACAAACCACGAAACAACAGTGTTAAATAAAGCAAAAGCAGCATCGATAGCAGGAAAAAGCGCCAATCCAGTAAAGCAAAAAGACATCCATTGTGTCATGCCAGATAGCTGTAAAAGGGCGTAAATTACCAGCAAAAGAGCAAGCGTCAGAAGAGAGACAGGAACGGCGATGACTCTCAATTTTGAGCAACAGGAAGCGCGTGTCCATTTTATGAGAAAGGGCGGAATATACCCACAAGCCTTTTCAAATATGCCACGACCATCATCAACAAGGTACCACCCCACACAAGAATGATGAGGCATATCTTTAGAAGTGGAATTTGCCATTTCTACAACTTTATGTGCAACTTCCAGTTCACTAAGAGGCGAAAAGCGAGAAACTTTTTCAATGACTTGTCGATAAATATTGCGTGAGTGAGCATCAATTTCAGAAAAATCACTATTTTTACGCAAAATAGAATCGACACAACTCACTGTTTCAAACCATGCTGTCCAATCAACATCATCTATAGCTTTAAGAGAACAGATAATATTTCCCATGGTCACACCATCTGCTGCTTGTCGGGTATGTTCATCAGCTGTTGCAATCTCTAAGCTACTGCCTTGGCTTTTCAATTGCTTTTCAAGCCAAGTTAATGCTACGGTTGAATCGACAGATGCACTGCGCAGGCGATAGAATAAATGTGCTGAAAAAGTTGGATCAACAGTAAATGGTTTATACTGCGTAAAAAGAGAGTGTAGATTTGTTTTATTTTCTACAAGAGAAATTTTATCAGCTACTTGACTAGCAAGATGGCGCATATGTCGCGCTTTTTCGATACGTACTGAAAGACGACGGACATTTTCAATGAGCAGCATTTGCATAACTGAAGGAAGAGCCCACAATTCACCAATTGTGAGCGCACAAACTTCTTGAAATCCGTTGGTCATAGCAGTGAGTGTTTCTTGTGAAAAGCTGCTATCGGTATGCGCAATATAAAGCCAAGTTAAAGCAAAAATTCGTGGTATTCCGGCTTTGTGTGTAGAAAGAGGAAGTTGCTTTATGAAGGACTTGGGTAGATTACGACGTAGCTTTTGTATGGTTTTATCAATGGTGTAATGATTATCAATGAGCCATTGAGCAGATGGTGCGATGGTTTCATCATTTCGAGCAGCAAAATCACTGGTATGAAAGGCATGAAGAATAAGTTTAGCATTTTCATTCAATCTCTTGCGAAAATCTCCTACTCCTTCATATTCAGGGAGTAAAATTTCTTTACCAGAAGCTATATCATGCCCTAAGTTATAAAGATCTTCCTGTACCTTATAAATTGCACGAAGAGGAAAATCCGTATTAATAAAATGATCTTTTTTCTCTTTTTGAGAAAAAAAGCACTTTATGAAAGGTATTATGCACGTCATAGTGTCCCATTGTTATTCAATTACATTGTTTTTTATTTAAATTTTAAGCATTTTATCTGAATAGTGAACCGTTGTTAG
Source organism: Bartonella sp. CM86QHHN (assembly GCF_042194695.1). Lineage (NCBI taxonomy): Bacteria > Pseudomonadati > Pseudomonadota > Alphaproteobacteria > Hyphomicrobiales > Bartonellaceae > Bartonella > Bartonella sp. CM86QHHN. The sequence goes on along the minus strand of NZ_JBHIND010000060.1, from coordinate 234,400 downwards.
ACAAAAAACAAACTTTTTGTTTTTATTTGCAAGCATTTATAATTTTTGTTTCAATAATTTAAAAATAAGCAGACAATTTTTTTATAAAATAAAAAGGTCACTCCTAATGAGTGACCTTAATAATAAAACCAACTTTAATGATTGATGATTAATCTTGTTCTTGTTTTTTCAAAGCTGCACCCAGAATATCACCAAGAGAAGCACCTGAATCTGTAGAACCATATTGTGCAACAGCTTCTTTTTCCTCTGCAATTTCTAAAGCTTTAATCGATACTGAAATTTTACGTGTTTTTTTATCAAATGCTGTGATGCGAGCATCAACCTTTTGCCCAATTGCGAAACGCTCAGGACGTTGCTCATCACGATCACGCGCAAGATCAGCACGCCGAATGGTTGTCTCAAGGTTGTGGTCAATCAATTTCACACCAATGTCATTGTCGTTAACAGCAATCACTTCGCATGTTACAACTGCACCTTTTCGCAATTCGCCAGAAGCAGCTGCTTCTCCAACTTTATCGCTGGAAAGCTGCTTAATTCCAAGAGAAATTCGCTCTTTTTCAATGTCAACATCAAGGACCACAGCCTTAACGATATCGCCTTTATTATAAGTATCAATAACTTGTTCACCAGGACGGTTCCAATCAAGATCAGACAAATGAACCATACCGTCAACATCGCCTTCAAGCCCAATAAACAGACCAAATTCTGTTTTATTTTTAACCTCTCCTTCAATTTGCGAATTGACAGGAAATTTATTGGCAAAAGCTTCCCATGGATTTTCAAATGTTTGTTTTAAGCCAAGAGAAATACGCCGTTTAGAAGGATCAATCTCAAGAACAACCACTTCTACTTCTTGTGATGTAGACAGAATTTTTCCAGGATGAACATTTTTCTTTGTCCAGCTCATTTCAGAAACATGGATCAGCCCTTCGATTCCTGGTTCAATTTCAACAAAACCACCGTAATCAGTAATGTTGGTAACAGCACCCGTAATTTTTTTACCAATCGGATACCGGACACTGATGCTTTCCCAAGGATCACTTTCAAGCTGTTTCATTCCAAGAGAAATACGGTGCGTATCTTGATTAATGCGAATAATCTGCACTTTAATCGTTTGGCCAATTGTGAGCACTTCAGATGGGTGATTAACACGCCGCCATGCCATATCTGTAACGTGCAAGAGACCATCAATCCCACCAAGATCAACAAAGGCACCATAATCTGTAATATTTTTCACCACACCTTCAACGATTTGATTTTCTTCAAGATTTTGTACGATTTCTGAACGTTGCTCAGCGCGACTTTCTTCTAAAACAGTGCGGCGTGAGACCACAATATTGCCACGACGACGATCCATCTTCAAAATTTCAAAGGACTGTGAATTATGCATGAGGGGTGAAACATCACGAATGGGACGAATATCAACTTGGCTGCGAGGCAAGAAAGCAACGGCACCATCAAGATCAACTGTAAAACCACCTTTTACTTGGCTAAAGATCACTCCATCAACGCGTGCACCAGCATTGAATTTTTCCTCCAAACGGACCCAACTTTCTTCGCGCCGTGCTTTTTCACGCGATAAAACAGCTTCACCCATCGCATTTTCAATGCGTTCAATGTAAACCTCAACTTCATCGCCAACTTGCAAAGAACCATCTTTTGCTTTAGCTCCAAATTCTTTGAGAGGAATACGTCCTTCGACTTTAAGACCAGCATCAATAATGGCCATGTCTTTTTCGATTGCAATAACACGACCTTTAACAACAGATCCTTCATTAAGATCATTAGTTTGAAAAGATTCTGTTAAAAGGGCTTCAAAATCCGCTGTTGTGGGATTGTATTGTGACATAAGAACTCCTAATATATACCTTGTATTATAAGGTATGAGCGCTAGGTTAGTGTTAACATGAGTAACTCCCTAGCCTTTTCCTTGAATAAAGGAAAAAAGTTAGCGCTAGGCTGGAAGTTACCTTAACGAATTTATCCAATTATATGCATTTTTATGATTGGATCAACAAAACTGCATGCAATTTCAAATGTTGCTTCTATACTCAATTCTGACGTATCAAGCAAGTGGGCGTTTTTTGCTGGTTTTAGTGGACTTTGTTTGCGCGTTATATCGCGACTGTCGCGCTGTTCAAGTTGAGCTAGGATTTCATGATAATTTGCTTGAACACCTTTTTTTAAAATCTCTTGGTAGCGGCGTTTGGCGCGTGTTTGAACATTGGCTAGAATATAAAACTTGATATCGGCATCAGGACAAACAATCGTTCCGATATCACGCCCATCAAGCACACAGCCGGGCAAAACTTTAGCAAAGTTGCGTTGTTTTTCGACAAGAATTTTGCGTACAGCAGGGTTAATTGCTATTTTTGAAGCCGCTTCACCAAGTTCATGAGAAGAAAGAAGAGAAGGATTTAAGGTATTAAAATCAAGTTCTTTAGCATAAATAATAGCATTTTTTTCATCATTAAGAGCTAAATTTTGTTGTAAAAGCGTATGAGCAACACTACGATAAGTAAGACCAGTATCGAGATGACGAAGGCGATAATGTGCAGCAATTTTGCGTGCTAAGGTTCCTTTGCCTGAGGCAGCAGGTCCATCAATGGCGATAACAAAAGGCTTCAAGCGATTTTTCCCCCAAGTTGTTTTATAAAAGGAATAAATTCTGGAAAGCTCGTAGCGATCATTCGTTTATCATCAATGGTAACAGGTTTTTCTGATATAAGCCCAAAAATGAGAAAACACATAGCAATTCGATGATCAAGATGTGTGGCAACATACCCACCCCCCAAACCTTTGGCAGAACCTTTTCCATAAACAATAAGAAAATCTTGACCTTCTTCACAGTCTACGCAATTAATTTTTAATCCTTGAGCAACAGCAGACAATCGATCCGATTCTTTTACACGCAATTCTTCAATTCCTAGCATCACTGTTTTGCCTTCTGCAAAGGCTGCTGCTACTGCCAAAGCAGGATATTCATCTATCATCGATGGAGCACGTTCTTTGGGCACCGTAACGCCTCTAAGGACCGATGATTTTATCCGTAGATCAGCAACATCCTCTCCACCTGTTTGACGTCGGTTCAAAAATTCAATTTGAGCACCCATTTCCCACAATGTTTCGATAAGTCCTATTCGAGAGTTATTTATCAAAACATTTTCAATGGTGATATCAGAGTCTTCTATAAGAAGGGCTGCGATAATTGGAAAAGCAGCAGAAGAAGGATCACCCGGAATATGAATCGTTTGTCCAGTAAGATGGGGTTGACCATTAAGATGAATCAAACGCGCACCTTCGTTATCTTTTTCTATTTCAAGTTGCGCACCGAATGCTTTTAACATTTTTTCCGTATGATCTCGTGTCAGAACTGGTTCAATAACAGTTGTAGTGCCGGCGGTATTGAGTCCAGCAAGCAGGATTGCTGATTTAATTTGGGAGGAAGCTATTGGAACACGGTAACGAATCGGATTAGCCATTTTCGGACCATAAAGCGTTAAAGGAAGGTGATCGTCGCGCGTTGCCTCAATTTCAACCCCCATGAGACGCAGTGGATCAAGGATACGTCCCATTGGACGTTTAGAGAGAGAAGCATCACCAATAAAGGTTGTTTTCATATGATACGGACCAACCATTCCCATAACCAAACGAGCACCTGTTCCAGCGTTTCCAAAGTCTAAAGGTTTTTGTGCAGCTAAAAGGCAACCATTCCCTGTTCCTCGTATGATCCAGAAGTCTTCTTTTTTAATAATACAGGCACCCATAGCTTGCATAGCAGCAGCTGTATTGAGTACATCAGCGCTTTCAAGTAATCCATGAATATATGTCTCACCACTTGCTAATCCTCCCAATATAAGAGAGCGATGAGAGATTGATTTATCTCCTGGTATTTGAATTTTTCCAGAGAGACTACTTGATTTATAGGTGGTTATAGGGATTGCTTTTTGCATGGAAATTCTATTTAATTCTATCTAACTTTTATGAAATTGTGCATCCTTTAGCACATGCTTTAAAAGACGTCATGAAAAAATCACTGTGGAACAGTGTATTTATCTTTGACAAAGGTATTATTTTTCGATTAAGCACCATAAAATTTATCTTTTAATGGAATAATAGTTAATCAAAGAGGCACGGTTTATGGCAAAACAAGAACTTGGAACTAAACGTGTTGATCCAGAAACAGGAAAAAAATTTTACGATCTAAATCGCGATCCTATTGTGTCGCCCTATACAGGAATTTCTTATCCGCGTTCTTACTTTGAAGTTGCAGCAGCTGAAGCAAATAATGAGGAAGAAGTTGATACTGAAGAGCTTGATACAGCACTTGAAAAATCTGCTTTTATGCTTCTTGAAGATGATGATGTGGATTCTAAAGATGACGATCTTCCTGATTTAGAAGATAGTGATGTAGATCTTGGTGATGATGATGATACATTTTTGTCTCATGATGGTGACGATGAAGATGATGACGTTACTGATATTCTCGGAGGCGGTGTTTCTAATGATGACGATGCTTAAAAGAAGTAAAAGAGGACATCTTTTCCATTGAATGTAAATTCTTCTTGATCTTCAATTTTGATCGTTCTAGAAAAGCTGGAATTGTATACTGTCTTTTTGGGACAATTTGTTTTTATAGGGGCTATAGCTCAGCTGGGAGAGCGCTTGCATGGCATGCAAGAGGTCAGCGGTTCGATCCCGCTTAGCTCCACCAAAAGGACCAACTGTTCTATCAAGGGAATCAATTATAATAAAAGATGTGTGCATGTAATAAAAGATGTGTGCATCAATTTAAAAGGTTTATGTGCTATTTAATTATCATTCCAATAGCGCCTGTTCCTTGCATCTTAATGATATTATAATACATTTTTAATCATTTGTTGGATTATAAAATTTACTGTCGCAACCGTGAAAGTAGATAATTTTTTTATGCTTTGCAAAGAAATAGAAAATGAGCTGTTTAACTTACGCCTTGTCTTAAAGGATAAAATTTGAATTTCCTTTACCACAATATTTCCACAAATATCATAATATGTTGGTTACCGGTATCTTTTTAAAAGATATGAAGTACTTAAACAAAGAGTAGAGAATAAAATATTAAAATATACTTTTCAATTATTGCAAAACAGAACTTTTTTCGAGTATTTTTAGCCTGATCAGATGTTCTGCCAATTAAAAATTATCCACCTTGAGTAGCGTATACCTGCTCAATACTAAGGTATATTAACACTTAAATAATATATTGAATCAATTAATTTTTTTCCTTGCACGTCATAAACAAGGTCGAGGTGTAAGAGCAAAGTGGTGCTATCATTATATGTGCTAATTCCCAATGTTACGGATAATTCTTACATTTGAGAATGTATGTTCATAAAAAAACATTTTTAGTCTTTTCTTTCACAGTTTTTATCCACATACCCATTGTGCTTGTTATGTGCAAGCCAATGGTTTTATTGATTCAACCTCAAGAGATCTGAAACGATAAAACCCTACGCCATTCGAGATTCTTACTTTAATATGAATAACGATATATTATCTTTATAAATCAATATGCTTAAACCATTTAAGAAAAAGAATAAAAATGCTTCTCATAAATATTCTCAAATGCAAAAGCTATCACAACATTGGAGACTGACTTGTTACTTCATAGGCGTTACAAATCTTTCTCTGAATATTCCCTACCCTGAATATTCATTGTGTGTAAAGTTGCATATACCTTATCATCCTATAAACGGGAGTGTTTTTACAATACAATAAGATAACTTCTTTCAATTAAGATGAACTGGATGGACGACTATGTTTTATTTCATACAATACTAAATACACTTAGTTTTTTTGAAGACTGTAGCGCCCTCTTTATACAAAACAACGTTTTTTCGTTTAATGCATTTCTCGTTTTTTTATATTGAATATTTTACCCTTTTTATGAGGCCCGAATTGCATTTGTTTTAATTGCTATTTTATACGCTTAACAAAGAAAATATTCATATAATAATCAGCCAGTAATACGCATAATGAAAATAAAAAATGATATTATATTTTAAAATTTTTCTTCAATAATCTCTGGCACTTAGCCCAATGCGAAATGCCAGCGCTAAATAGAAGATAGTTTCTATTATAAATTTTTTTAACAAAGGAGGTAAAAATGTCGAGAGTATCTTCAAATATATTGTGTATTGCAAAAACTTTCTGTTGCTTGAGTTTATTCTAAAAAATAACAATTTATTTCATTGAACGATCGGAAAACGACACTATTTTATCATATCATGCGGAATTTTGCTTTCGAATAATTTTATCCCATCAATTCCCTGATTGAGATTTTCAAAAATCTTCCCTAATGCCATCCACATCTCTTTAATTGCTGTTCATAGAGCTTCGATATTCTCGCCATGCGCTGTGCTACCTGTGAAAGTGCAACAGTGACATGCCCGCCACTACGCGCATAAGCACCATGTCCCATATGATAATTTAAATAAAGGCTATATGCATCATCAAACCTCACCCCATTGCGTTGAACACTTTGGCTATGATACCAAGCAACAAAATCAGCAGCATCTGCGAAATTCGTACGCCATGCAAAAGACTTTCCTGTAGAGCGAAGATACATTGCCCATGTACTATCAAGCGCTTGAGCATAACCATAAGCTGTCGACCGACGCTTCCATGGGATAAAACCAAGTAGTTTTTTGCGTGGAGGACGTGCATTGTGACGAAAGCTCGATTCCATCTTAATGGTTGCAAGAATAATAGGCATAGGAATTCCATAGCGCATTTCCGCTCTTTGAGACACCTTACCCCAATTGTCAAAAAAACCATTTTTTTGTGCTAAAATAGCGCAAGCATTGTTTGTGTGAGTGGGAGTGGTTGTTGCACAGCCCCCTAGCAAAAACACCAGTGCCCCTAAAAACAAAAGGTGTCGCATATTCCTATTCCTCTCGTTTAAGAAATAAAACAAGATAGAGATACTAAAAAATGATTACCAATCAATAAAGAACATGATCTAACTTGTAATATTTAAGAAGCTTGCTTTGCTTTATTCCTCATCAGCAAAACGCAATGTTTGCGACTGAGCCAATGTTGTCATTTTTGTTGGTTCAGAGTAATTTTCTTTTAATTCGACAGTTTCAATGCGATTTGCCCGTTTCATAATTTTGGAAGATGATATTAAAATTCCCTCTATATCTTCACCTGCTTTGTAAAAGTGCTTCTGTAGTGCGCGAACACGCGTATCCATTCGTCCAAAATCTTCCATCAATTTTGCTACTTCTGATTGAATTAAATGCGCTTGTTCACGCATCCGCGCATCTTTCATAATGGTTTGTACCACTTGGACAGAGAGCATCAACAAAGATGGTGAAACAATAATCACATGGGCTCTATTGGATTTTTGTACCAATGCCTCAAAGTCCTCATAAATTGTTGCGAAAATCGATTCAGATGGCACAAAAAGGAAAGCAGTATCATGGGTTTCTCCAGGAATCAAATATTTTTGTGCAATATCACGAATATGAACTTCCATATCGGTACGAAATTGGCGTTCTGCCTCTTGACGCTCTTGCGCTGATTCTGCCTTACGCATAGCATTCCAAGCTTCCAGAGGAAATTTAGCATCAACAACAAGAGAAGGAGCTTTATTGGGCATATGAATGAGACAATCTGGGCGCTTTCCATTAGAAAGAACAGCCTGAAATGCATAGGCATTTGTTGGTAAGGCATCGGCAATAATTGCTTCCATCCGCCCTTGACCGAAAGTACCACGCGTCTGCTTATTGCTTAAAATGGACTGCAACTGAACAACTTGTCCCGTAAGCGATTGAATATTATTTTGTGCTGCATCAATCACTGCTAAACGCTCTTGCAAACGATTCAAATTTTCATAAGTGGATTTGGTCTGTACCTGAAGTGTTTGGCCTAAGCTTGTTGTCATCCCATTGAGTTGCTCACTGAGTGATTTATTCAATTCAGCCTGCCGTTGACCAAAAATTTCCGCCATCGTTTGCATTCGTCCTTGCATTTCAGCTTGTGTTTTCAGCAAGGTAGCCATCTGCATTTGTGCCTCACGTGCGCGTTCAGCAATTTCATTTTCCAAAAATGCTTTTTTTCGATAAGAATGTATCAACATAAAAAATGCCAAACAGACAAGTATAAATAAAAGCAAAAGCATTAGTTTAGAAAAAAAATCACCAGCAAGTATGGAAAAAAACGAATCAAACATAAATTGTAATATAACGCTCTTATTGTAAAAAAACGCAAGAATCCGTTATTCAATATTGACCAATAACAAACCATTGATTAATCTCTACTTATGCCAATGAGATCTTTAGTTACTTTACCTGATCCGATTTTACGGGAAGTGTCCAAACCTGTTGAGCAGGTCGATTCAGCTCTCCAAAAACTTGCGGATGACATGTTGGAAACCATGTATAATGCTAAAGGCGTTGGTCTTGCTGCTATTCAAATTGGTATACCGCTACGTATGTTGGTTATAGATGTCTCTGGAAATTCTGAAGATGAGCAGAAAAAACCACTTGTTATTATCAACCCTGAAATTTTATGGCTTTCAGATGAGCGTAATATTTACAAAGAAGGTTGTCTTTCTATTCCTGATTATTTTGCAGAGGTTGAACGTCCTAAACGCCTTCGTGTTCGCTATCAGAACCGTGAAAGAAAACAAACAGAAATTGAAGCAGACGATCTCTTAGCAACTTGCTTGCAGCATGAAATTGATCATTTAGATGGGCGCCTTTTTATTGATTACATTTCAAAGATCAAACGCGATATGGTGATACGAAAATTTAAAAAACGCGCAAAAGAAAAAAACATGCAGGAAGCAGTTTTGTAATGGCTTTACGATTAAGTTTTATGGGAACACCAGATTTTTCTGTTCCTATTTTACATGCTTTATTGGATGCAGGTCATGATGTTGTTGCTGTTTATAGTCAACCCCCTCGTCCAGCAGGACGTCGAGGACTTAAATTAATCCCCTCCGCTGTTCACACCGTAGCAAAAGAAAAATCCATTCCTGTCTTCACGCCTCAAACACTCAAAACAATCGAACAACAGGAGCAATTTGCAGCACTTTCTGTTGATGCTGCTATTGTGGTGGCTTATGGACTCCTTTTACCCAAAGCTATTCTCGAAACGCCACGTTTTGGTTGTTTTAATGCCCACGCTTCACTCTTACCACGTTGGCGTGGTGCTGCGCCTATTCAACGAGCAATTATGGCTGGTGATAAAGAAACAGGTATCATGATCATGAAAATGGATGAAGGACTTGATACGGGGCCTATCGCTCTTTCTCGCTCCATCCCCATTACTGATAACACCACCACTGCTGAGCTTTCAAACAGACTTTCACATATTGGCGCAGAACTTATGGTAGAGACTTTATCCACTCTTGAAAAAGGACAACTTAAACTGACCCCACAATCAGAAGAAGGCATCACCTATGCCGCCAAAATTAGAAAAGAAGAGACCCGCATAGATTGGACAAAACCTGCAGAGTTTATTCATAGGCATATTCGCGCGCTCTCTCCCTCTCCTAGTTGCTGGTGCAATATGAATATCGGTGGACGAGAAGAACGTGTAAAAATTCTTGATAGTCGTTTAACAACAGGTCCTTCTCTTGAAATTGGACGGATAGAACCAGATTCTTTGATTATCCATTGTGGGCAAGGACGGATAGAAATAACCTCTCTCCAAAGATCTGGCGGTAAAATTCTTGAGTGCGCAACCTTTTTGCGAGGTGCTCATATTTCTGCTGTTTTTTAAGATGCCACGTTTTAAACTCACTCTTGAATATGATGGTTCAAATTATGCTGGTTGGCAGCGTCAAGCAAAACTTCACACGATACAAGGAGCTCTTGAACAAGCAATTTTTTGCTTTAGTGGACAACAATTGACCATAACAACAGCAGGAAGAACCGATGCGGGCGTACATGCTACGGGACAAGTTGCGCATGTTGATTTTGAAAAAAACTGGCTCTCCCATACTGTGCGTGACGCGCTCAATGCTCTTTTACGTAAACAGGGAGAGGCGATTTCAATCTTAAATGTAGAAAATGTCCCTGATGACTTTGATGCACGATTTTCCGCTGTAAAACGCCATTATCTTTTTAAAATACTTAATCGTCGCTCTCCACCAGCTTTAAATGCCAAACGCGTGTGGTGGATACCAAAACCTCTTCATGCTGAAGCCATGCATGAAGCTGCGCAAAAGCTTGTAGGACAACATGATTTTACAACTTTCCGTTCAGCACATTGCCAAGCCAAAAGCCCTATTCGCACCCTTGAACGTCTCGATATTCAAAGAGAAGGTGAAGAAATTTTCCTTTATGCACAAGCTCGTTCTTTTCTTCATCATCAAATCCGTTCATTCGCAGGAAGCCTCATGGAAGTGGGTATTGGACGTTGGACAGCTCAAGATCTCGAAACAGCTCTTCATGCTAAAGATCGTAAACGTTGTGGTGTTGTTGCCCCCCCCTCAGGACTTTATTTAACCAAAGTAGAGTATTAATTATCCTTCAAGAGTGAGCATCTCAAAAGTCGTTAAGGCAGTTTATAAAAAGAACGAATTTCTTCAAAAGCTTCTGCTGCTGTATTAACAAATTTCACAAAATTAATATCAGTAGGAGAAATTGTACCTTGTGCAGACAGATACTCAAAATTGACAGTATTGCTCCAAAATTCTTTGCCAAACAATAAAATTGGTACCTGTTTCATACGCCCCGTCTGTACTAAAGTTAACGTCTCAAACAGTTCATCCAGAGTTCCAAATCCGCCAGGGAAAATGGCTAATGCTTTCGCTCGTACTAAAAAATGCATTTTGCGCATCCCCAAATAATGAAAATTGAAACATAAATGCGGCGACACATACGAATTAGGCTCTTGCTCATGTGGTAAAATAATATTCAAGCCAATCGTTGGGGCACCAACATCACAAGCACCACGATTTCCCGCCTCCATGATTCCTGGTCCGCCCCCCGTAACAACCACAAATTCACGATATTCTGTCGTAGCAGAATAGAGTGAGCACAAACGTGCAAACTCTCTTGCTTCATCGTAATAATGTGACATAGCATGCAAATTTTTCTTTTGTATTTCATTTTTTGCAGCCCACGCTGCTTGCCCAGGTTCAGGAATACGCGCACCACCAAACAAAACAACTGTTGATTGAATATCATATTCTTTAAGGGTTATTTCCGGCTTTAAAAATTCAAGACTAATACGTTGTGAACGCAGCTCTGGACGCATCATAAAATCTTGATCGATATAGGCTAAACGATAAGTAGGCGAACGCACCTGTGCTGAATTAGAGACTTTATGGATCTGTTGTAGAGCATCCTTCGTATGGAGAAGTGGCGTCCAGTTTTCTTGCTCCCTTTTTCTTTTTTCTTTACAGCTTTTTTTCATGCACCTGTCCTACTTCCTCATCGTTTTATTGACTGAACACATTTCTTCGCGTAGTTCATAGAGAATAAATCTTGAAGCTTTCAACTTGTTTAACGGAACTCTCGTCATGACCCATATCACACAACTTGAAATTATTATCGAACAAGCTTTTGACGATCGCGATTCTATCGATACTACCACAAAAGGCGAAATACGTGAGAGTGTTGAACATGCATTGAACCTTCTTGATAAAGGTGAAATCCGTGTTGCAGAACGACAAAAAAATGGACAATGGCATGTTCATCAATGGTTGAAAAAAGCGGTTTTACTCTCTTTTCGGCTTAATCCTATGCAAATTATTACTGGTGGAATCAATGGGACACATTGGTGGGATAAAGTTCCTTCAAAATTCTCTGGTTGGCAAGAGGCAGATTTTAAAAGTGCTGATTTCCGTTCCGTTCCTGGAGCCATTGTACGTCATTCTGCTTACATTGCACCCAATGTTATATTGATGCCATCCTTTGTCAATCTTGGTGCTTTTATCGATGAGGGCACAATGGTTGATACATGGACCACCGTTGGTTCTTGTGCACAAATTGGTAAACATGTCCATCTTTCTGGCGGTGTTGGTATTGGAGGTGTTTTAGAACCACTGCAAGCAAATCCAACAATCATTGAAGATCATTGCTTTATCGGTGCTCGCTCTGAAATTGTTGAAGGCTGTATTATCCGTGAAGGTGCTGTTTTGGGAATGGGAGTCTTTATTGGAAAATCAACAAAGATTATTGATCGTACAACAGGTGAAATTTTTATTGGTGAAGTACCAGCCTATTCAGTGGTTGTACCAGGTTCTCTCCCTGGAAAACCTTTACCAAATGGTGAAGCAGGCCCAAACCTTTATTGTGCTGTTATTGTAAAACGCGTTGATCAAAAAACACGAGAAAAAACATCTATTAATGATCTTTTACGTTCTTAGACACAAGATTAATTCATAATAATATTTCATCGTTTTTTAACTTGAATAATAACCTCGAATACAAGGATTCTCTCATTTCAAATCCTTTCATAGTGAATCAATCACTATCATTTCCTTGCTCGTTACAAACACAGTTGGTATGTGGGTAAGAAACACTTCAAGAAAAGAGTGAAATACCTTTAATGAATTCTCTCAAGTGATAAGGACTGTCATAATATTTTGAGCTGAAAAAGAGTATGATAGGTGCGCTTTGCACCTTTCTGACGCGTAAAAGCGGTAATGCCAAATGGATTTTATATCATTCACAGTGTATTTTACGTTATATTTTTCATAGCCCCCGTTGTGAAATGGAGTTTGATGTATTGAGTGATGATTTACGAAAACGAGCACGCCAATATGCAACATAAATGTATTTTGTTTAAAGCATTCTGTTTTACGTGAGAAAGTGATACCATTATGCAATACACAAGAACATGAAGCACGACGCAATTCTATTTAAAAGTGTTCTTTAAACACCTGAACCAATCGACAAAAGCAAAAGCGCAATCAATGAGAGAAAATACCCCTTTTTTCATTATTTGTTCATTTTGAGCGCTTGAATAAATGCCGATTGTGGAATTTCTACTTTTCCAAATTGGCGCATCCGCTTTTTGCCTTCTTTTTGCTTTTCCAAAAGTTTGCGCTTACGCGTAACATCACCCCCGTAACATTTCGCTGTTACATCTTTACGCAAAGCACGAATCGTTTCGCGCGCTATAACTTTACCACCAATAGCCGCTTGAACTGGAATCTGAAACATATGCTGAGGAATAAGATCTTTCAGTTTTTCACACATTGAACGCCCGCGCTTTTCTGCAATCGTGCGGTGAACAAGCATCGATAATGCATCAATAGGCTCTCCATTCACCAAAATAGACATTTTAACTAAATCACCTTCTGCATAATCTGTCATTTGATAATCAAAAGAAGCATAACCCTTTGAAATCGATTTTAGCCGATCATAAAAATCAAAAACAACTTCATTCAGTGGTAAATCATACGTTACCATAGCACGGGTTCCAACATAGGACAAACCAACCTGTACCCCACGCCGCTCTTGGCATAGCTCTAAAATTGACCCAAGATAATTATCAGGAGTCATGATTGTCGCTCGAATCCATGGTTCTTCTATGGAAGAAATTTTAACCACATCAGGCATATCCGCTGGATTGTGCAACTCTTTAACAGAACCATCATTCATATTCATGCGATAAACAACTGAAGGTGCTGTCGCAATTAAATCCAAATTAAACTCACGCTCTAATCGCTCTTGAATAATTTCAAGATGCAGAAGTCCCAAAAAACCACAGCGAAAACCAAACCCCAAAGCCGCAGATGTTTCCATTTCAAAAGAAAAACTCGCATCATTTAAGCGTAATTTGCCCATGGCTGCACGCAAATCATCAAAATCGGCAGCATCAATTGGAAAAAGTCCACAAAAGACAACCGGTTGCGCCGGCTTAAAACCAGGCAAAGCATTTTCACAAGGACGACGCTCTTCAGTAATCGTATCCCCAACCCGTGTATCTGCTACCTCTTTGATAGAAGCAGTGATAAAACCAATCTCGCCTGGTCCTAATTCATCAACCTGTACCATTTTAGGTGTAAAAACCCCAACGCGCTCAACTGGATATTTTGCACCTGTACCCATCATACGAATGGTTTGGCCTTTTTTTAAAATACCATCTATCACCCGTACCAAAACAATGACACCAAGATATGCGTCATACCAGCTATCAACCAACATTGCTTTCAAGGGATTTGCAACATCGCCTGTATGTGGAGGTGGTAATTGTGCAACAATTGCCTCCAGAACATCAGGAACACCCAAACCTGTTTTTGCTGATATTTCTACTGCTTGAGATGTATCAATGCCTATCACATCTTCAATTTGTTCTTTAACACGCTCAGGTTCTGCTGCTGGAAGATCAACTTTATTGAGAACAACAACCAACTCATGGGAATTATCAATGGCTTGATAAACATTTGCTAACGTCTGCGCCTCTACGCCTTGGCTTGCATCCACCACCAACAGAGAACCTTCACAAGCTGCCAGTGAACGCGAAACCTCATAAGCAAAATCCACATGACCTGGTGTATCCATAAGATTTAAAATATAGGTTTCACCATTCTTTGCCTTATAGTGTAAACGTACCGTCTGTGCTTTAATAGTAATTCCACGTTCACGCTCAATATCCATGGAATCGAGTACTTGTTCTTTCATCTCACGTGTATCAAGCCCACCTGTTATTTGAATCAAACGATCAGCTAAAGTGGATTTGCCGTGATCAATATGCGCCACTATGGAAAAATTACGAATATAATTACGATCTATTGTCATATAAGGCGATTTAGCAAAGAATAATACAAAACGCAAAGACCAATTATGCTCCGGCTTCTATCAAAAGAATATAAACCTAAAAAGCTTCTCAAAACACAACTTTTTATAGCCTAAAAAATGAGGCTTTTGTTTGCTAAATTAAATCCAAGGGTGCTAAAATGATCCTTTCACATCTTATTTGATAACTCATATGCTGTAGTAAGCTAGCACCATCACACACTTTGCCAATCTCCAATATTGCGACGATCCTTTACACTTGAAAAAGTTTATAAGGGATATGCCTTTCTTGTACAGTCTTTACCCACATGCCCCCACCCACTTGTGATGTGTAAGAAAGTGATTTGGATTGATTTAACATGAAAATGATTTGAAGTGAGAAAGTTTTACAGTATTCAGGGTTCTAACTCAATGTGAATAATGATATATTATAATTATAAATCAATGTATTATCATATTTATATGATGGGCGTGTATATCATTTAGGCTTGCAATAAATTCGCAAGAAATGCTTTTTTATTTGTACGCAATAATCTTCTTTTTTAGCAATCTTATATAAGATAACATGAATATCGAGGGAGTTTCTTCTTAATTTTTAAAACTTTAGAAATAGGCTTTATTGAACAAAGTTTTTATGTCCTTTTTATACAACTCCTCCCTTCCTTCATTAAATATAAAACACACAAATCCTCTTCGATTCATTGGATAACGCATTGATTTATAATGATCGTTTATTGTTTTGCAATTTAAATTAAAGCTCTGAATATCGCGAGCTTCTCTCATTTTAAATCTTCTCATAATGAATCAATAAATTTTTTGCTCCCCCATTATAAAACAGAGCTAGTGTATGGATAAAAACGTTTAAGAAATGAGTAAAAATACCTCTCTCTTTCAAATGCCAAAAGCTATCGTAATATTGAGAACAGATAAAGAAAATGCTCGTGCCTTTTATTTTAAGTAAAATGATGATGCTCTGTGGTTTTTCTATACTTCATGCAAACCGTCAATGAATATGATGTATATTGAGAAAATTATCTTTTAAAAAACGCTTTAATGTACAACGTTATGGGGATACTTTGGGCGTTCTATTTTGCGTGAGAAGCGTAACTCTATTAAAGGACAAAAGAAATAACGTGCGACAGTGCGTAATTTTCATTATTCAAAAACATTACCGTAGATGTTTTTGAAAGTTGTTAAAGCCGAATTTAAAGATGAGCGTTAATTTTTACCTTTATATCACCTCATGCTTTGGCTCAATGAAGGTTGTCTGCCCGGTTCAGAAATCTGACAAACAGATAGAAGCATACTATTTCTCCACTTTGGCATGCAAAAGCTGGAATAATTTATAGAACTTCTTAATCATCTTAGTATTAAAAAAGCTCCAAAAATGAAAACTCTACAAGCAAAAATCTCATGTAATAAAATCATAATAAAAAAATGTATAGCTAATCAATTTTTTTAATTGCTTTATTTTTTTTACGCCATTGTGAAGGTTGTAATTCAGCCACAATTATCCCAATCAGAATAAGCAAACCGCCCAATAAAGCTAAGGGAGATAAATGTTCGCCAGCCAAACGCCCAACAATACCAGCCCATACCGGTTCACCTGCGTAAATGAGTGTCGCACGCGTAGGGGAAATAGACTTTTGTGCCCAATTCATAGCTAATTGAATGATGGCACTCATTAATGCCAATCCTATACCAATATTAAACCACACCCACGAAAATTCAGGGATGCTTTCACCCATCAAAGGCATACAAGCAAATGAAAAAAAACCACTAAAAAATAACTGAATAATGGTTACACGCCGACTATCAACCTTGTTCGCAAAAATTCCGATGAGTATGACTTCTCCAGCAATCGCTAAAGCGCCTAACAAAGTTAAAATTTCGCCTTTTGAAAAATCAAAATTTCCCGGCTTTTGTCCTGAAATAAATACAAGCCCAATAAAAGCGAAAATAATACCAATCCAACAAGCTAAACGGGGAGGTTTTTTAAAAACAATCCATTGCAAGATTGGAACCATCGGTACATAAAGCGCTGTGATAAAAGCTGACTGACTACTAATAATTGTTTGAAGTCCAGCTGCTTGAAAAGCATAACCAAAAAACATGGCTAAACCTATCGCCATCCCAGCGAAAACTTCATAAACAGTTATACCTTTTATAGAGCGCCAAAAAATTACCCCACATATAAGAGATGCAACAATAAAACGAAATCCAACAAAAAACAGAGGACCACTATAGCGTACCGCAATGTGAATGACTAAAAATGTAACGCCCCACAATATTGTCGCAGTAAATATTGCCAATTCTGGCTTACTTAATAAAGGATATTTAAACTGTTTTAGATTCACCATGAAAAACTTTCTCTTCCAATTTTCCCCACAATTTATGAAACAATAAGCGTTCCAACTCCCTGTTCGGTAAACAGCTCTAGTAAAACAGAATGAGGAGTTTTACCATTTAAAATGACAACACCTTCCACGCCATTTTGAAGGGCTTTTATACAAGTCTCTACTTTTGGAATCATGCCTCCTGAAATTGTCCCATTTTTAATAAATTTCTCAGCTTCAGCAACTGTCAATTCTTTTAAAAGTTTACCCTGTTTATCCAAAACACCAGGAACATCAGTGAGAAATAAAAGGCGTTTAGCCTCTAATGCACCAGCAATAGCTCCAGCAAAAATATCAGCATTGATATTATAAGTTTTACCATCGCGTCCTGGAGCTACAGGAGCAAGAACTGGTATCATTTCAGAAGATGCTAAAAGATCTAGCAATGTGCGGTCAACTTCAACAGGCTCACCAACAAACCCCAAATCTAAAACACGTTCAATATGCGAATCAGGATCAATGACAGTTTTATAAGCCTTTTCGGCAAAAACCATATTGCCATCCTTGCCGCATAATCCTATTGCCCATTCACCCTCAGCATTGATGAGAGCAACAATTTCTTTATTTATGGAACCCGCTAAAACCATTTCAACCACTTCAACGATCCGCTCATCGGTTACCCGTAGTCCGTTTTCAAATCGTGATTCAATCCCCATTTTCATTAAAATTTCAGCAATTTGAGGACCACCACCATGAACAACAACAGGATTAATCCCCGATTGCTTTAATAGAGCAATATCACGCGCAAATGCTCGCCCCAAAGCAGGATCACCCATAGCATGGCCGCCATATTTTACCACGACCGTTTCATTTTCATATTTTTGCATATAAGGTAAAGCAGACGATAAAAATGCTGCTTGTTTTTCCAAAACATCTACATCACCGTTTTTAGCATCATCCATCAATAGAGCCTCCTCATCACTTTTTACCATCTCTTAATGAAATTTAGGAAAAGTGAAAACAATAAAACCAAACTTTACTCTATCCACCCCCTCCCCTGAAAACCGTCAATTTTCCTCTAAATTACGAAAAAGGAATAGCAAAATGAAATACAAAAAACTTCCTTTAAAAATTGACAGCGAAAAATTAAACAAAATAGACGTAAAAAAATGTCATTATTTTATGATCTTATATATAAAATTGAAAAGCAAAATTTTGAAGCTAAGCCGTACATTCAACTCATTAGTTTATCCCTACGGATACTTAACAATGAATGGGAATATATACAACCATTGATTTTATAAGATAAAAATAAAGTTTCTTATAATAATAAAATTAACATATTCCCAAGATTAAGAAATCACTCAACCGCTTTATAGCTTATCTCAATAAACTATAACTTTGGTTTTAAAAATTTGACTTTTTCTCAATCATAAAACATGAGGAAATGTCAACTGAACGCTCCTTATGGAGAATCATAATAAGTTGATTTATAATAATAATTTATCTTTTTATATCGTAAAATCGAAAAAAGGCTTTGCAACATTATCCATATATTGTGATAGCTCTTCAAAAGCATCTTCGTAAAAGCATTTAATTGTTTAGATTACTCTCTTCGTAAGATTTGATAAAATTTCTCATTTTCATGATCTGTCATTAAGTTTTTCTTTTTGCATAGCAATACATGCTTGAATTATTCAATGTTTTTTAGAATTGTTAATTCTTTTAATGTATTATTTTAATTATGTTATTTTATGAAAAAAGATTCATTTCGTATACTTCTCTTTCCATATCACTAACAATTTCAATAATATGTCGTGCTGTTTTCTAAGCATATTGTGCTATTTTTTTATTGTATTTGTTTTTTCTTTTTAAAGGTAACTTCCTCTATCTTCCCACCAACTTTTTATTATGCCAATAAATTCAATTAAGTGAATTCCATCGAATCTGTTTCCCCACAAGAGAGATACATCGAATACCTCAAAAAGTGTTTTGTTATGTCTTCTTTAGCATTCAACACACATTATCTCATTCCACAATTTCTTTGGAACAAAATAAACTTGATTATAGCGTTTTTATTATCTGGAAGAACTATTTATGACATCAGAAATACAAAACTAAATCCGCATCTAAAAAGACATGATTACTGCTAAAAGCTAAGATGAGGCATGTAAAAGCTATTCCGAACAAAATAACCCTTATTTTAAAGGAAGCAGTGATTAAAACTATGAAAAATGCCAAAAATAAAATCGGTTATAAGAAGTTGATACTTTATTTGAAAAAGATGGATTGCCTAACAGCTTATTTAGCGTTTCTTGGCAAGCCGCTACCTATTTTATAGTTTTATTATAGAGCCTTTAAAAAGAAATTTTGAGTGAAAAATAAACACCAAAAATACTGAATGCATAAAGGCAGTTATCATGACACTGGCAATATTTATTATCAATCACTCAATTGCGTTCTTATATGGATAAGCCCTTTTTAAAATGTCATAGACACTCAAAAATAAGACTTATCCATAAAACTCATGAAATATAAAAACTATCAGCAGCAGGAGTTTATCCTAAATTAGCTGTCTCTCTCTTTTCTTTTCAAGAAAAAATGCTTTTCAAAGATAATGAGACAATAGAAAGCTTAATGAAAATAACTTTCCCACAGTTCTCTCTAATTATTCTGAGAACATTCACATAATTTTAACCAGAAATATTTTCAAAAAATTCTTTCATACGTGAAAAAAAACCATGTGATTGCGGTGAATTTTCATGATTTGAGAGTTTCTCAAATTTTTGCAACAATTCACGTTGTTCTTGCGTTAATTTCTGCGGTGTCTCAATCGTGATATGGATGTAAAGATCACCCCTTGCTTGCTGACGGCGCAACATGGGCATACCTTTGCCTCTAAGGCGGAATTGACGTCCATTTTGTGTCCCTTCTGGAATCTTAACGCGTGCTTTAACACCATCAAGGTCGGAAACTTCAAACTCTCCTCCTAAAGCAGCTGTTACCATTGAAATAGGAACGCGACAGTGAAGATCTGCTCCTTCTCGCTGAAAAAACTCATGCGGTTTAATGGAAAGGAAAATATAAAGATCACCATTGGGGCCACCACGAATACCAGCATCACCCTCACCAGAAAGGCGAATACGCGTTCCATCTTCAATACCAGCTGGAACATTTACGCTTAATGAACGTTTTTTCTCTATACGCCGTGTCCCCTGACATTTGGGGCATGGATCCGTAATAGTTTCACCACGTCCATGACATGTAGGACATGTCCGCTCAATAGAAAAGAAACCCTGTGCAGCACGCACACGACCAGATCCATGACATGTTCCACAAACTTGCGGCTTAGAGCCTTTTCTCGCTCCTGATCCTTCACAAACATCACACGTAACGGAACTGGGAATATTAATTTCTGCAGTTTTTCCTGAAAATGCCTCTTCTAAAGTCACTTCCATATTATAACTCAAATCTGCGCCACGTTCGCGACTATCACCACGCTTACGGTGTGTCCCTCCCATAATCTCACCAAAAAAGTCTTCGAAAATATCCGCAAATCCACCACCAGCAGCAAAACCACCAAAGGGATTTGCTCCCCCTTGACCACCGCTATTTTCAAAGGCCGCATGGCCAAATCGATCATAAGCAGCACGCTTCTGGGGATCTTTAAGAACTTCATAGGCTTCGCCAATTTCTTTGAATTTTCGCTCTGCCTCTTTATCCCCCGCGTTGCGATCAGGATGATATTGCATTGCCAACTTACGAAAAGCAGATTTCAACTTTTTATCATCACATTCGCGAGTCACGCCAAGAATTTCATAATAGTCAACCTTCATCATGTATTCCTGATAATTTTTCTGTCATCCATCTTTATGGATAATATTGCTTTTAATTTATATTTTTAGCAACAAAGTTGCAACTTATCTCAAATAATAAAGCCCAGCCTTATATTTCAAAGGCCGGGTTTATCAATTAATCAACACATATGCTGACACTATTTCTTCTTATCATTAACTTCTTCAAAATCAGCATCAACAACATCATCATTCTTTGCCTCTGTTTCAGTGTCAGCGCTCGCTGCTTGTGAGGCTTCGTACATAGCCTGTCCAAGTTTCATACTGACTTCTGCTAATTTTTGCATCTTTGTTGTTACTTCTTCCGTATCACTGCCTTCAAGCGCAGATTTCAAATCAGATATTGCTGTTTCAATCTGTCCCTTTTCTTCAGCTGATACTTTATCGCCATATTCATTGAGCGACTTTTCAGTTGAATGAATAAGAGCCTCCGCTTGATTTCTAGCTTCAACACCTTCACGGCGTTTTTTATCCTCAGCCGCGTGCTCTTCTGCATCCTTTACCATTTTTTCAATATCAGCATCACTTAAACCACCTGATGCCTGAATACGAATTTGATGCTCTTTACCTGTTCCCTTATCTTTGGCCGAAACATTAACAATACCATTCGCATCAATATCAAAAGTAACTTCAATTTGAGGTATACCACGTGGGGCTGGAGGAATACCAACAAGATCAAATTGAGCCAATAACTTATTATCACTTGCCATTTCCCGTTCACCTTGGAAAACACGAATCGTCACAGCACTCTGGTTATCATCAGCTGTCGAAAAAACTTGCGATTTTTTCGTCGGGATAGTGGTATTGCGCTCAATAAGGCGTGTGAAAACCCCACCCAAGGTTTCAATACCCAAAGATAAAGGTGTTACATCTAGCAACAACACATCTTTGACATCGCCTTGCAATACACCTCCTTGGATGGCAGCACCCATTGCGACCACTTCATCAGGATTAACGCCTTTGTGTGGATCCTTACCAAAGAAGCTCTGCACAACTTGCTGAATCTTGGGCATACGTGTCATTCCACCCACTAAAACAACTTCGTCAATCTCACCGGCCTTTAATCCAGCATCTTTCAACGCAGCTTTACAAGGTTCAATGGTACGCTGCACTAAATCGTCAACGAGAGATTCAAATTTTGCCCGAGTCAATTTCATTGTTAAGTGCTTGGGACCTGATTGATCTGCCGTGATAAATGGTAAATTGATTTCTGTTTGCTGTGACGAAGAAAGCTCAATTTTTGCTTTTTCTGCCGCTTCTTTTAAGCGCTGTAAAGCGAGTTTATCATTTTTCAGATCAATTCCTTGTTCTTTTTTGAATTCATCGGCAAAATAACCGACCAAGCGCATGTCAAAGTCTTCACCCCCTAAAAACGTATCCCCATTGGTTGACTTAACTTCAAAAACGCCATCTCCAATTTCAAGGACTGAAATATCAAATGTACCACCACCAAGGTCGTAAACAGCAATTGTTTTTCCGTCCTTTTTGTCCAAACCATAAGCTAAAGCAGCAGCAGTTGGCTCATTAATAATCCGTAAAACTTCAAGTCCAGCAATTTTACCTGCGTCTTTCGTGGCTTGACGTTGCGCATCATTAAAATAAGCAGGAACCGTAATAACGGCTTGTTCAACTTTTTCACCAAGATAAGATTCTGCTGTTTCCTTCATCTTTTGCAAAATCATAGCTGAAATTTGTGACGGAGAATATTTCTTTCCCGCCTCTTCAACCCATGCATCACCATTGTCACCTTTAACAATTTTATAAGGAACAAGCGCTTTATCTTTTTCAACCATAGGGTCATCAAAACGGCGCCCTATCAAACGTTTAACTGCAAAAACTGTCCCTTCAGGATTTGTCACCGCCTGCCGTTTAGCAGGCTGCCCAACAAGCCGCTCCCCCCCATCAGTAAAGGCAACAACGGAAGGTGTTGTTCGCGCTCCTTCTGAGTTTTCAATAACTTTTGCGTTTTTGCCATCCATAACAGCCACACAAGAGTTCGTTGTCCCCAAATCAATACCAATTACTTTTGCCATATTATAATCTCCATTCAGCAAGCTACCTCAACCTTCATAAAGCATCTTTTTAAGATAGCTCCTCATAACACCTAAAGCCCGTATATTGCTTCAAGCAATATAAATAATAATAAACTGCAAGTCGCAACAAGCCTTGCTGCCTCGTATATAAGAACAGGCTTTTATTGCTACAAGAGAATAATGAGAGAAACATCTCCAAAATAAAAAATTTATTTTAAAATAGGCACTCTAATGACCCATAAATACCATATTTATGAGAGACTTGAGAGCATAATATATTTTTCTTGCAATTCTCAAAAAATATATCTTTCTATAAAAATTAAAAAATAAAAGAATGATTGCACTCTCGCTCTTGATCTTCTCATCATTGATAAAATCATACTCACGTAAAAGCTTTTTAAAAGGCGAATAATTTATATCACAAATATTATAAATTTTCCTTGGACTAAAATAGTCATCATATCTAATGCTCATATCAGTAAAGGTATTATCTATCGATCTCCTTTTAAAAATTCTCCTTCTAACGGTCTCATTGTTTGCGGCTATTTGAAATCTGTGCTTTAAATTCATCTAAAGCGTTTTTTCTTAACTGTATAATTTTGAACTTTGAAAATATATAAAAATACCTCTGTATAAACGCTTTAAAATGCCAAGAGCTGTCATAATATTAAAATTGGTAAAGTAGTTGATGATTGTTCTGTATTATATCTTCATTAAGTAAAATAGTAGTGCATCATAGATTTTATACCATTTGCAAATACTATTTATGAGATGAACACGGAAGCGTTAAGAGGTGTGTTGTCATTGTAAATCTTACTGTCTTCTTTTAAATTTCAAGAATTCTATGATTTTTATATTCAAATCAATTTCATTTTAGCATTTCTTTCTTTTATTTTAAATAAAAGCTCTGCTAAAATAAAAATATTCAAAGTGTGAATCTTATGAAGGAGGGTAAATCAATGATGACATCTATTATTAAAAAAATAACAAATCTCATCTTTAAGAATATAATACATACACAATATCCATACAAAAAGGTTATCATAAATATCGTGTGTGCTCTTCTCTTTGCTGGTATAACCTTGCCAGCAGGTGCTCAGCAATATAAACTTGGCGACATAGAAATTCTCAATCCTTGGACACGCGAAACACCTAGAGGTATAAGAGTTGGTAGCGGTTATCTCTACATTATTAATCACAGTAATACCCCAGACCGTTTGGTTTCTATTTCCACAAACGGAGTAAAAACAACAGAGATACACTCTATGGCTGTCGTTAATGATATTATGAAAATGGAAAAAATGCACAATGGCATTGAAATTCCGGGAAATGGCGAAATCACGCTTAAGCCTGGCGGTGATCATATTATGTTCATGGGGCTTTCACAACCATTTAAGTTAGGTGATAAAATTAGCGCAAAATTAACATTTGAGAAAGCAGGAACCATTGATGTTGATTTCTCTGTAAACGCTATGAAAGTACCATCACCTTCTAAATCCTCTCCTGTTCACTAAGCTCCTTTTATTATAAATACACACTTTATAAAATGAAGAAGCGTGAAATTTTTTACGCTTCTTTATTTTTTGTTTAATGCCATCAGTAAAAAATTATCCCCTTTGATGAATTAACTATGGTCAATTTCAGGAATACGTAAAACTTGTCCAGGATAAATTTTATCGGGAGATTTTAGCATTGGCTTATTGGCTTCAAAAATAAATGTGTTTTTATTACCTTGCCCTTTTCCATAAACCTCTTCAGCAATTTTCCAAAGATTATCACCAGATTTAACCTCATAAAAGCGAGAAGTTTTTCTAGGCGTTGTATCTATAACCTTTAATTGATTAACATCTACAGAAGAGATACCTTGTGAATTGCCAACAACCAGCAGTGCTTTTTCAAGTGTTTCCCTATCTGGAACTTCACCGCTTAAAATAGCTTTACCGTCTTCAACTTGAATATTGACTTTTTCTGTACCGAGTTGAAAATGATCAAATGCTCTCTTAAAATCCTTTTCTTTTGGTTCATGGTCCCCAATACCTAACTTTTCCCCTACGGTTTTAATAAAATTAAAAAATCCCATTACGACCTCCTTTCGTGTAGCAGAAACAAATTTTTGTGCATATATTGCCACATTCTTTTCTTTGCTCTTAAAACACATAGGCAGATTTTCTAAACTTCAACAATCAAAACTACATCTGTTCAATTATGAGACAAATACAATAATAAACTTTGTAATAAACCTTGATAAAAAAGCCTTTATGAAAATTTTCTCTCAAATGAAAGGATCTTAATAGACGTAGAAACATTATAAATTATGAAAGCAAAACAAGATTTTACAGTAATGACAAAAGGTTTTTTACTTTGCTACAATTTGTATCATATTTGTTTTGCAAAAAAAATATGAACTCCCATATAAATAAGTGTGGGTAATTTGCTACCACAGCAATAGAAAGGTCTAAGAAACCATGAAAGATACACCAACAATCACGCAAACGATTGTACTTGTTGATGATGATCGCAATATTTTGACATCTTTATCTTTTGCGCTTGAGACAGAAGGATATCGGGTTGAAAGCTATACAGATGGAGCATCTGCACTCAAGGGTCTCACACTTCACCCTCCACACTTAGCTATTTTTGATATTAAAATGCCCCGAATGGATGGGATGGAACTTTTGCGTCGTTTGCGTCAAAAATCTGATCTTCCAGTTATTTTTCTTACCTCTAAAGATGATGAAATTGATGAATTATTTGGTCTCAAAATGGGAGCTGATGATTTTATTACTAAACCTTTCTCCCAACGTCTTCTTATTGAACGCGTGAAAGCTATTTTACGCCGTTCTAATGCACGTAACCAACCGCTTTCTACAGGAACTTCTTCCACCTCTTCTCTCAAACGCGGAGATCTTGTGATGGATCAAGAACGCCACACCTGTACATGGAAAGATAAACCTGTTATTTTAACCGTTACGGAATTTTTGATTCTGCAAACCTTAGCACAAAGACCAGGAGTTGTAAAAAGTCGTGATGCTTTAATGGATGCTGCTTATAGTGATCAAGTCTACGTAGATGATCGCACCATTGATAGTCACATTAAACGTCTGCGTAAAAAGTTTAAACAAGTGGATGATGATTTTGCAATGATTGAAACACTTTATGGTGTAGGTTATCGTTTCCACGAGGTATAAAACTACTTTGTCGCAAAAATTTGAATGGCAATCAAATCGATGACAGACAATTCTCAACTGGAAACTTTACAAAAAACAACCGTTAATGGTACATCCTCAACGCCATTTCTTATGTTCGCTCGTTTGCATCTTCGAACACAACGTCTCTTTAGACAATTGCTTTTTTCCAGCCTCACACGTCGCATTGTTATATTAAACATTGCTGCTCTTGCCGTTTTAGTTACAGGCATTTTATACCTTAACCAATTTCGCGATGGTTTAATTGAAGCAAAAATCAAAAGTTTATGTACCCAAGGAAAAATTATTGCTGGAGCTATTGCTGCTTCTGCAACAGTAGATACAAATTCTATCCTCATTGACCCCCAAAAACTCTTAGAGTTACAGACTGGTGAAAGCGTTACACCCGCTCCTCAATCAACCGATTCTTGGGATTTTCCTATTAACCCTGAGCAAGTTGCCCCTCTTTTACGGCGTCTTATTACACCTAAAACGACAAGAGCACGTATCTATGATCGTGATGCTACTCTCCTTCTTGATTCGCGCGTTCTTTATTCTAGTGGAGAAGTTTTTAGTTATGATTTACCCCCACTTAAAACAGAACAAAACATGTGGGATCGCCTTACTTCATGGTATTCAAGCGCATTTTATGGCAAAGGTATTGCTCTTGACAGAGAACAAACAAAAACCAGTGGTATTGCTTATCCAGAAGTGTACCGCGCATTAAACGGATCTCTTGCTACGGCTAAAAGACGCAACAGACAAGGGCAATTAATTGTTTCTGTTGCCGTTCCTGTTCAACGCTATCGCGCAGTGGTTGGAGCTCTTCTTCTTTCAACCACTGGTTCCGATATTGATAACATTGTAAAAGGCGAAAGACTGGTTATCTTTAAAGTTTTTGCCGTTGTAGGTAGCGTACTTTTGGTTCTTTCTCTCTTTTTGGCCCATACGATTGCCCATCCATTAAGTAAATTATCTGCCTCGGCTAATCGAGTGCGTAATGGTAATAATCAGCGTGTAGAAATTCCTGATTTTTCAATGCGTGAAGATGAAATTGGTCACCTTTCAACTTCTATTCGTGATATGACCAATGCCCTTTATATGCGTATTGAAGCCATTGAACGCTTTGCTGCTGATGTAAGCCACGAATTAAAAAATCCTCTCACCTCTCTACGCAGTGCTGTTGAAACGCTCCCTCTGGCTAAAAATGAAGAAGCACAAGAAAAATTGCTGGAAATTATTCAACATGATGTGCGCCGCCTTGATCGGTTGATTACAGATATTTCTGATGCATCGCGACTCGATGCAGAGCTTGCACGAGAAACCGCAGAGATTGTTGATATGACACCGCTTTTGGAAAGTCTTGTTCATGCTGTTCAGGAAGTGTATCGTAATACGCAAACTATTGATATAAGCCTTAATATTGTCCCACGTTCTCATGGAAAAGCTTATCTTGTATTGGGACATGAACTTCGTTTAGGACAAGTGATTTCAAATCTTCTTGAAAATGCGCGTTCTTTTATTCCTCGGAATCGTGGCAAAATTTGCATTACTATGAAAAGTCATGCTTCAATCCTTATTTTAACCATTGAAGATAATGGCCCAGGTATTCGTTCAGAAAATATTGAACGCATTTTTGAACGTTTTTACACAGATCGACCAAATGAAGATGCTTTTGGACAAAACTCTGGACTTGGCCTTTCTATTAGTCGGCAAATCATCGAGGCTCATAATGGGACAATTACAGCCGAAAATATTATTGATCCTACACTTGGGAAGTGTAAAACTGGTGCACGTTTTACTATCATGCTTCCGCTTGCTAAATAAATCTTTTATCCAAAGTAAAAGACATGAAAACAAAATGTGAAATACTCCACGCAAATTGCCTTCAACTAGGCGGCAAGGGGCTGTTAATTATAGGTCCATCCGGATCAGGAAAATCAACCATCACCCTTTCTTTGCTTGACCGCGCTGAGTGGTCAAAACGTGAAGCGAAGCTTATCAGTGATGATTATACAATGTTGCGTGCGGAAAATGGAAAGCTTCACGGATACACTCCTGATAATTTAGAGGGCGGCATCGAGATTCGTGGCGTTGGTCTTTATATGATAGAATTTGAAAAGCACACAACTATCGATTGTGTTATTTTTCTCGGTCCGGAATATGAACGTTTTTCCACAAATAAAACTTTTCAATTTGAAAATTTGCACATTCCTCTTTTAAAACTTCCCTCTCTTCGTGAAGCCGATTGTACAGCCATTTGTCAAGCTATTGAAGCATTTTTGTTTAGAAAAGTATGGCAAAAATCTGTCTAATTTTTTTCTAAAGATAAAAAAATCACAATTTTTGCCTTTTTTTTGC
Source organism: Bartonella sp. CM86QHHN (assembly GCF_042194695.1). NCBI lineage: Bacteria > Pseudomonadati > Pseudomonadota > Alphaproteobacteria > Hyphomicrobiales > Bartonellaceae > Bartonella > Bartonella sp. CM86QHHN. The sequence continues at coordinate 205,887 of NZ_JBHIND010000060.1, read as the reverse complement.
AAATTTTTCTTGGCAGCAAGATAAAGCCTTGTACAATGTCTTTCCCACCAACTATGGTTGGGTCTTATTAGTTAACAGGAGTTTGCGTAAATGATTGGACTCGTGCTTGTAACGCACGGTGAGCTGGCTGTCGAATTTTTACATGCCGTGGAACATGTTGTTGGAGTACAAGAAAAGTTCGCAACAATATGCGTTTATCCCGATGACGATATAGATCAGCGCCGAGGTGATATTATAGCCGCAGTAACCGATACAGATACGGATCATGGCGTCATCATATTAACAGATGTGTTCGGTGGAACACCATCAAATATAGCTATTCCTGCTATTGAAAAAGGACGCGTTGAAATGATTGCGGGTGTTAATTTGCCCATGCTTATTAAACTGATTTCTATTCGCAAATGTCCTGATATTTCATTATCAGACGCGTTAAGAATAGCACAAGAAGCAGGGCGTAAATATATTAATGTACCAAGTATGATTTTATAGCGGATAATAAAATACCAATGTTTTCCAAAGATACCCTCCCATGTATAAGTCGTCATTTCAATATCTGTAATAAACGTGGGTTGCATGCACGTGCTTCTGCAAAATTTGTACAAACTGTTGACAATTTTAATGTTACTGTTGAAGTTGAAAAGGACGGGAAAATTGTTGGCGGATCATCAATTATGGGACTTATGATGCTAGCGGCTTCATCCGGTTGCAACCTCACCATTCGTGTTTCAGGACCAGAAGCAACAGATGCTCTTAATGCTCTTGAAAAGCTCATCAATAACAACTTTGGAGAGGAAAACTAGTGCTTTTTCATCATAAACAAAGATGATAATTCTTAGAAAATAGGAACTTTCGATCATTATTTTGAATTTTAATTTCTCTTCCCGCTTTTATACCAATATTCATATCCATTATAGATTGGCATAATTATCATAAATGTAAAAGCTTATAGTAATTTTGTTATGCTCGATTTTTTTCTTCCTTTCCTAACATTATTTGACCAATTTGAATAGTTTTGCGTATTATGGCTATTCCCCGACTTAATCATATAATTAAATTTTTACAGAAAAGAGAACTCTTTACCTTGTATTAAAGTATGCTTTATTTTAGGCTAAAGATAAATGTCAAAATAATTTCGCACATCAAAAATCTATCAACTTTTCTTATTTTCTGCTAACTTTGTAGCCTTTATAATACACAAGTAATCTTCCATTGCACATCATTGTGATACAGATCCTGAAAACGCAATTCTTATCAATATCATAACTATTTTCTTAAAACAAATAAGCTGTGTATATTCATAATTATGGTAAGCATTTTTTAAACATTATTTTTCTATACTATTGCCTTATGTTCTTTGGTAGACAACACACTCTCGTTATCTATCATTGTGCTTGGAGTGGCATCTTTTCATTGTAAAGAGGTAATATTGTGGGTCGTCTATTTAGTGCCCTTCAAATTCCTCAACAAACAACACAACAACTTGTGTCGTTGCAAAGTGGCTTACCAAATACGCAGTGGATTAATTCGCAAAATTTTCATGTCACCTTATCTTTTTTTGGCAAAGTTGAAAGTTCTACCGCAGATATACTTATGCACGCCTTTGACACAATAAAGCTCTCTCCTTTTATGCTACAAATAGATGGCTTTGATATTTTTGGTTCAGAAAATACTGCCCCCTCTCTTGTTATTCGCATTAAACCTTGTAAAGCTCTCAATCTTCTACACGAAAAGATGCAATCTATCCGTAGCCATTTAGGTCTAACACCTGATGAAAGAGAATTTACTCCACATATTACTATTGCGCGACTGCTTGATACTAAACCTGAAGACCTTGTTCCTTATCTGTTCTTTCGAAGGAATTTTTCATTTCCTCCTTTTGAGGTTGATCATTTTGTTTTATTTTCATCGCCATTTCCCTCAAGCGATGCCGTGTATGTTGTAAAAGGAAATTGGCCACTTCAAAAATAAAAGGGTGTTTGTCACACCCTTTAAAAACTCTTTGAGAAAAGACCCTATATATATGAAACTGCAGGGAATACTGCATTTTACGATAGAGGTTTGTTATTGATGTGTTTTAAGCCGAATCAGCTTCAACAGAAGCTTCTTTTGCTCCTCCTTTAGCTACACCCACTATAGCTGGACGTAGCACCCTTTCCCCGATAATATAACCTGCCTGAACCACTTGTTGAACAGTATTATCTGGAACATCAGCATTGGGAATTTCAAACATCGCTTGATGAAAGTGAGGATCAAATTTTTGCCCCTCTGGATGAATTTTTTGCACCCCATGACGTTCTAATGCTGCCATCATGGCACGTTCAGTCATTTCAACGCCTTCTGCTAATGATTTCAAACCAGCATCACTCTCCCGTGCACCTTCTGGAATCGCTTCCAAAGCACGATTGAGATTGTCAGAAACCGATAACATATCCCTTGCAAAATTAGCAATGGAATAAGCCTTTGCATCCGCCACATCTCGCATAGTACGGCGTCGAAGATTTTCCATATCTGCAACAAGACGTAAAAGTTGATCTTTCAATTCTTTATTTTCATCCTTCAAAGACGCTAAAAGATCACTAACCTCATTGCTTTCTGTTTCAACGACTTCGTGTTCCTCTGTTTTATGTGTTTTTAAAAATTCATCGGCTGCCTGTTTAAGTGTATTACGATCAGCTGGATTTTTTAAATCACAATTTTCAAATGAAGCGTCAGTAAATTTGTTTTTTTCATCAGACATAAAAATTTTATTCCTTCATAAGATTCGTTATTCTCGATATCGAAATTCTACAGACAAAAATCAAGGGGTATCGATGTATATAATACAATGAGCTTTTATAGTACAAATACTTACTTGCACCGTTTTAACGCAATAACTGTGACACAAGTTGAGCTGTATAATCAACCATGGGCACAATCCTTGCATAATTAAGCCGTGTGGGACCAATAACGCCTAAAGCACCAATGACTCTTTGTTGTGAATCACGATAAGGTGCTACAACTAAAGAAGAACCAGAAAGTGAAAATAGCTTATTTTCTGAACCAATAAAAATTCGAACCCCCGAACCTTCATCCGTTAAATCAAGAAGCTGTGCCATACTCTCACGTGTTTCAAGATCATCAAACAAATGGCGCAACCGTTCTAAATCTTCTTCTGCTTTTACATCTTCAAGCAAATTGCTACGCCCGCGAACAATGAGGTGTATTTTATGATCAGCATCTTCTCCTCCCCAAAGAGCTAATCCCGTTTCAACAAGATGATGCGATAAATCATCAAGTGCAGCCCGTGTTTCTGCACATAAGCGGGCAATTTCCCCTTTAGCTTCACTTAGTGTGCGCCCTTGGATATGGGCATTGAGAAAATTCGTTGCTTCCGTCAATTGTGCATGAGTAACCCCTTCTGGTAAATGAACAATACGATTTTCAACTTCACCTTGTTGAGTCACCAAAACGGCAAGAGCATGCTCCCTATCAAGGCGCACAAATTCAATATGTTTCAATGTTCCTTCTTGTTTCGTTGCTAAAACAAGCCCTGCCCCACGTGAAAGATCTGAAAGAACTCGGCTTGCTTGAACAAGAAAATGTTCAACCGATTGTGCATGACCAGCCTCTTTGACTTGCATTTCAATATTTTCTCGCTCTTCGTTTGGCAAATCACCCGCTTCCATAAATGCATCAACAAAAAAGCGTAAACCTGATTGTGTCGGCATTCGACCCGCAGAAACATGTGGTGCATAAATCAAACCGAGATGTTCAAGATCACTCATCACGTTACGAATCGTTGCAGGTGATAATGTCTGTTGCAAAAGCCGCGAAAGATTACGTGACCCTACAGGTTCCCCATCATTAAGATAAGCTTCAACAATATGGCGAAAAATATCACGCGAACGCTCATCAAGATATTTTAGTTCATTATCAATAGTTTTGTGTTTCATCACAATTGTTTCACTATTTTTAAAATCCTCATCTCTTATATAAGTTTTGCCAAGGTTTGGTCAAATAGTCTAAAGTAGTATAAAAACATATTATCCTATTGAGCTGTAAAATGCTACCTTTCAGAGTGATGCTTGATAAATTACGCAGGAAATATTTTTTGTTAGAGTGTGTGAGAAATATTTAAGATAAGAGTTGATCTGTAAAGTGGTCTGCTGTAGGGACTTGTCAAAAGAATCTAGATTGATTAAAAACCGCTGTAAGTAGAAAATTTTACCCTTTAGAGCAAGCAGAAAATTGGAAATTTACCATAAAAATGCTATCATAAAAAAGACATGTCTTTCCTATCTTTGCAAGGTTATCTTCGTACAAGATAAAAAATTTTATTGGAACAAAATATCATAAAACATGTAAAATAATCATATCATGTAAAATCAAGCAGAATATGTGTGTATGAGCATTTAAGCCGATTTTTAGCACAAAAATAATTCCCCTTTCATTTTTGGAGAAATCTATATGAGAAGCATAGCAGATAAAAAACTTGTCATTGCTACACATAACACCGGAAAATTGCATGAAATCACTACTTTAATTACGCCTTTCGGTTTAATAATACAATCGGCAAAAGAACTGGGCTTGCCAGAACCAAAAGAAACAGGAAAAACATTTGAAGAAAATGCTTATATTAAAGCTTTTTCAGCAGCAAAAAAGACAGGACTTCCTGCCCTCTCTGATGATTCAGGCTTAGAGGTAGATGCATTGGAGGGTGCGCCAGGCGTTTATACCGCTGATTGGGCAATTCAAGCCGATGGTACACGTAATTTTCCAAAAGCTATGAAAAAAATAGAAAATGAACTCCAAAAAGTCGGAGCACGAGAAAAAAACCAACGGAAATGCCGTTTTATATCCGTCATTTGCATTGCATGGCCTGATGCTCATGCAGATTACTTCCGCGGATGCGTTGAAGGAACGTTCATTTGGCCTCCACGGGGAGACAAAGGCTTTGGTTTTGATCCTATTTTTTTACCCGATGGATATGAAAATACCTTTGGAGAAATGTCAACAGAGCAAAAACACAACTGGAAATGTAATGATATTCCCCCTCTTTCACATCGCGCACGTGCTTTCAAACTTTTGGCAGAAAACCTTTTAGCATTCTCATGAATGAACCTTTTGGCATTTACATTCATTGGCCCTTTTGTGCAGCTAAATGTCCTTATTGTGACTTTAATTCGCATGTTCGCATCCATGGTGTTGATCAACCACGTTTTGTCACCGCCTTTAAGCGCGAAATAGAAACGCAATACCACAAAATAGGCCCACGCCATATTACAAGTATTTTTATTGGTGGAGGAACCCCTTCTCTTATGGAGCCGCAAACTGTCGATGCCCTATTGCAAGCACTTGCAAAAAAATGGGTAGTCGATGATAAAGTTGAAATTACATTAGAAGCTAATCCATCCAGTGTGGAAGCAGAGCGCTTTCGTGGATACCGTGCGGCAGGTGTTAATCGATTATCTCTAGGGATACAAGCGCTCAATGATAAAGCATTGCGCAAACTTGGCCGACTCCATAATGTGGAACAAGCTCTTTGCGCTATTACTTTAGCACGGCAAATTTTTCCACGTTTATCTCTTGATCTCATTTATGCCCGCCCCGAACAAACCCTTGAACAATGGAAATCTGAACTTGTACAAGCAATTGATTTAGCAGCGGACCATCTTTCTCTTTATCAATTGACAATCGAAGAAGGAACTGCCTTTAAACGGCTTCATGATGCAGGAAGACTTATCCTTCCCCCATCAGAGCTAGCAGCAGATCTGTATCATCTTACTCAAGAAATAACGGCACTACATGGACTTCCTGCCTATGAAATCTCAAACCATGCAATGCCCGGTGCCGAATCAGCACACAATCTTCTTTATTGGCGTTATCACCAATATGCAGGCTTTGGTCCAGGAGCACATGGACGTTTCATTGAGCATACACCGAATCATTCCTCTTTCTGTTCAAAAACATTGTCATCACACCTTGAAAACCGCGAACGTTATGTCACAATAAATGAAAAGCATCCCGAACAGTGGCTTAATTTGGTAGAAACAACAGGACATGGCTGTATTGAAACAGAACATTTAACCACTGAACAACAGGCAAATGAAATGCTCCTTATGGGATTACGCCTTTGCGAAGGCTTAGAACTTATACGCTATGAAACCTTAAGCCCTAAACGCATTCCAATGGAAAAACTGATCGATTTACAACACCAAGAATTGATAGAAATGGTGGATAACCAACGCTTAAAAGCAACAACCAAAGGACGTATTGTTCTTGATCACATCATCAGCCAACTCGCAAACTAAAGTTTTTATAACAACATACTTATTTTAATCATAATTATCATTTTTCACAGCAAAGGTGAGATTAGAATATCGTGAGATTCTCTCATTTCAAAACTATTTATAGCAAGTTAGTTACCGCCATTTGCTTACACCTTAAAAAGGGAGAAGCATGTGGATAAAAACTATAAAAAAGGAGTAAAAAGGCCTCTGATGAACACTCTTAAATACTAAAAGCTATTGCAATATTTTGAGCTAGAAAATGTATGGTGCTCTAACTTTATTTTTCATAAACATAAAGATGAGGAGGCATTATAGATTTTATATTACAACATTCATAAGCACCGTAGTAGCACAAATGTGATAAACATTGAGAAAATTTCTTTAAAACAAGTATGTGAATGCATAATACGATAATGTATTGTTCTTTATGAAATCGTGGCACCATTTAAAGAACCAGAGAAATAAGCATGAAACCATGCATCAATTTCTGATTATTTAAAAAGATCTTACTCTATTTACTTTTGAAAACCGTAAAGCCGAATAAAAAAGAAAGTAAAAAAGCACGCTGATTTTCACCTTTATACCTTTATATTTTTCCTCAATGAGATTGTATGTCTGTTTCAGAGATTATAAAAAATAGATATACGCAATACTTTTATCCTATTCTGGCATGTAAAAGCGGTTATCGCAAAAAGTACTGAACCAATATTTATTTGAGATACGCGGCTGTATGATTGGTATTGATTTATAGGTCACAGCAAAATCATGAGCTTTATTAAACAAATAATGCACTCAAATGGCAAATATACCCGATATGAATCGAGATTGCTTTGTTAGCGAGCGAAACGATGTTAATCCCATATGATCTTACTTGTATGCATAATGCTTATGAGTATCTGTACGCGTCCTTTAAGGTTATTTTATTAAAAAATTGAGAATAATACTAGGACAATCCTTGGCTAAAGAAGTCAACGTGATGCTACAAAAGAATTTCTGTGTACCTTTATCATAACCAATATTAAAGCTGATTAAATAACCTCACCTTCTATCTCGTAATGATATTGCAACGGAAGTTCTTGGGGACAAAAAAAGCAGAGCAAAATATATGAAATAAAATAAACTTAAAGCGCTTTTCCTATAGTCTTTATTCTAAGAGAGTCTAATTGGAACAAGAAGTGCCTTTTGTGAGAGCTCAGAAACCATATTAAAACATGAGCTGTGAATGAGCGCATTTATGTTGTACGAACTTTTTACAATAGCAGCATGTTTTTGTGTGTCTTCATGGCTTCAACCTGTCACTACACAATGATGATATAATATTCATTGTTTTCCATATATGATTGCACCGCCTTTCTACACCTTAAAGAACTAATATTTTCAATCCAATATGGTCTAAACAGTTCTGCTTCTTCAAGCAGGTCTCTTTTGGCTTTTCAATTATGTAATTCACTTAACTTAAAGACTCTACAGGCAAGAATCCCAACTTAAGAATATTCATTACTTACTCTAAGACTACTTAATATATTAAGTTTTACGAGTCTCGTATCACCACACCATAAATGGCAATATCTTATGGCACAACAAGATAAAGGTATTTTTGAACCAGCAACCTTTTCTTTATGCAAAAAATTCAATAATAAAACGCTCATAAATAGTAGTAAGTGTTTCCATTGCATCAAGGGCTACACACTCATCTACCATATGCATCGTTTGCCCTGGTAAGCCAAATTCAACCACTGGGCAATAATCCTTAATAAATCGCGCATCTGAAGTACCACCAGAAGTGGAACATTCTGGTATATTCCCTGTTACACTTTTAATAGCATTGGATAAAGTTTGAATGAGTTTATCATTTTTGGTCAAAAAAACATCTCCTAAACTTGGAATCCATTCAAGCTGATAAGAGGAATATTGATCACCATTGTTTTTTGATTGCACCAAAGCAAGACGCTTTTCAATTTCCTTCATCAGTGTTTCTTTTGTCCAAAGATCATTGTAGCGTATATTAAAATGAACTGTTGTCTGCGCTGGGATAACATTGACCGCTAAATTACCGGTATCGATGCTTGTTAGCTCTAAATTACTGGGTTGAAAATTTTCTGTCCCTTTATCTAAGACGATTTGTGTCAATGCTTGAATAAGCTTACTTGCCAAAGGCAAGGGATTGGCAGCCCTCTCTGGAAAAGCAACATGACCTTGACGACCCTTCACGGTAATAACACCAGAAATCGATCCGCGGCGACCAATTTTGATAATATCACCAACAGTCTTTACGCTTGTTGGTTCTCCCACAAGAGCCGCAGTCCATTTTTCGCCTTTTTTTTCTGCCCATTTGAGAAGTTTTACCGTACCATTAACAGCAGGCCCCTCTTCGTCACCAGTAATTAAAAGGCTTACCCTTCCTTTAATGGGTCGTTTCTCAAGAACTCGCGCTAGAGCCGCAATAAAACAAGCGATACCACCCTTCATATCAACAGCACCCCGCCCATATAATTTCCCCTGATCTATAACAGCTTCAAAAGGTGGGTAAGTCCAATCTTCCAATGCACCTGGCGGTACGACATCCGTATGACCCGCAAACATAAGATGGGGTCCTTCACTCCCCATTTTTGCATAAAGATTTTCAACATTATCTGTATTTTTATCCGTAAAAACAGGGCGATCGACGTGAAATCCCATTTTTTTCAAAAATTGTTCCAAAGTTGATAAAGCCCCTGCTTCATGAGGTGTAACAGAAGGACAACGAATAAGTGCCTGTAATAGCTGAAGTGGATCTGTAAGAACAGACATAAAAAACCTTCCCATTTTTTATAAGTCATCGGAACTTAGGGTTATTACGCTGAATTACAAAAAAGATAAAGCAAAACATTGAAGACACTCAGCAAACCAAGCAGGGGAGAACAATCGTGCTGAGAGCTTCAATGGCTTCCTCATTATACATGAGCAAGCACACACTCAACAAAACACTCAACAAAAAGTTCCGTTAAATATTGCCTTCATTTGAAAGTTTTTTACGCCTCTAAATTATATGAATCAAAATTAATTGCATGCAGTCTAGGAGCATTTTCTTTCAACCAAGCACGATATGTTTTACTATCAGGACATAGCTCTTCACAAAGAGCCCAAAATCTTGGCCCATGATTCATTTCAACAAGATGAGCAACTTCATGGGCAACAACATACTCAACAACTTCTTTTGGTGCCATAATAAGGCGCCAAGAAAAAGAAAGACGCTTATCGATTGAACAAGAGCCCCAACGACTTCTCGTATCTTTATAACAAATGGATTTGACTTTACGCTCTACCTGATGAGCATAATGTGCCACCAAAGGCGTTATAATAAGCGCCGCTTGTTTTTTCAAAACGTCAGCAATGCGTCTTGGGAGATATTCTAATTGACCATAAACAATAATTTCAGGCCCTTGCTCCGCATCTGCTGTAATGATTTCTGTTACCCCACGTCCCTCTCTATGCTTTATGGTATGAGAAACACCCAATAAGGGAATTGTCGCCCCCTCTTTGAGATAAGCATTTTTATGAGAGATTTGTACATGAGCAAGACGTGCCTCAATCCAAGATCGATGCTTTTCAATAAAATTTTCAACCGCATAGAGATTTATTGCTGGTGGTGTTGTTACACAAATCTCCTGACTTCTGGCATCAATACGTAAGGTAAGACGGCGCGCATACTTATTTTCCCGCACCCGTACAGGTACAGAGCGCTCAGAAAAAATAAAATGCTGTTTAGAAATGCTCATATATTTTTATCTTCATCAATAAATGTACCCCTTACTTTGCATTAATCTGATTAATAAAAGATCTCAATACTGTTTCAAGGCAATCTAAATCTTGTGGACGAGAAAAGTGATGATCCGCATCACGAACAAGTGTCAATGTTACATCATGGAGAGGTAAATGATCAAGTAAAGTCAATGTATGCTGATAGGGGATATCTTCATCTTCCATCCCTTGTAGAATATGGACTGGACATCCAACATCAATGCATCCTTTCATAACACAATTTTCGCGCCCATCTTCAATCAATGTTTTTGTAAAGGGCATTGGCTCTGTATCATCAACTGCAGGTCGTTCAATATAGCCTTTCTCCTCCAAAATCTTCCATTCTTCTGGGCCTAATTTTGGTTCCACCAATGTTTGTGTAAAATCAGGTGCTGGAGCAATCAATATCATGCCAGCAAGCTTCTTATTTTTCTGTGCTAGCATCATTGCAAGCCTTAGCGCAATCCACCCCCCCATAGAGGAACCAATCAAAATTTGTGGACCCTCACAATAGGTTTCAAAAGTCGCTAAACTTTCCTTAACCCAACGCGAAATTGTTCCTTGAAAAAAATCACCTTCAGATTCTCCATGTCCAGAATAATCAAAACGTAAACAAGACAAATCATTCTTCTGAGCAAACTGATCAACTAACGTTGCCTTACTTCCTAACATATCGGATTGATAGCCAGGAAGCCAAACCAAACCTGGAGATTGGCGCCCCTTGCGATAGCGTACTGCAAGTGCGGTGTTCTCAAATGAAAAAAACTGACAAGGAATATTTTGATCCATGATTTTTTATCCTCTATAAAACAATTTCTTTAAATTAAGAGAAAAACTTTTATAATCTAAATCATTCCAAAAAGTAATAAATCAAATAATGAAAATAACACGAATTATAGTTGTTTTTAGGTACATAATTGTATATTAAATTAACTGTAGTTGAATCAAAATTTAAGGAGCATAAACCATTCGTAAACCGTTTAAAATGACACCTACCCAAAAAGACGGACCACGTTCAAATCAGGATATTCGGGTACCTCATGTTCAGCTTATCAATGATGAGGGACAACATCAGGGAGTTGTTGCGATACAAGAAGCTCTTGCTATGGCTGCAGATGCGGGACTTGATTTGGTTGAAATTGTACCAAATGCGGAGCCACCTGTATGTAAAATCATCGATTTGGGAAAATTAAAATATCAAACCCAAAAAAAAGCTGCTGAAACACGTAAGAAGCAAAAAGTCATCGAAATCAAAGAGATTAAGATGCGCCCAAATGTTGATGTCCATGATTATGGAGTTAAACTCAAGGCTGTTCATCGCTTTATTGATCATGGTGATAAAGTAAAGATTACTTTGCGTTTTCGTGGTCGTGAGATGGCTCACCAAGATCTTGGATTAAAGCTTCTTCAGCGTGTGAAAGAAGATACAAGTGAAATTGCCAAAATCGAATTGGAGCCAAAGCTTGAAGGCCGGCAAATGATGATGGTGATAGCACCTAAATAGTTTTGCATTGGAATAATATTCGCATGCAACGCATCAAAATGATGTGTATAGTATTATTTAGAAGCACCACATAGAATTTTTGTGGTGCTTTTAAGGTTTTATAAATGTGTATAAATATCAATTTATAAGAAGAATTCGTTATTTTGCATATTAATGAGAAAGCTCAAACATCGTAAGGTCTTCTTATTTCAATCTCTCTTATCATGCAATGCGGCAAAATTGTTTGCTTACACATCACAAATGGAGATGATACATAAAATTATTAAAAAAGCAGAAATGTTTTTTGTGAACCATTTCAAGTGCCAAAGACTATCACAATATGGAAATTGGTAAATACAATAGAGAAACTCGCCGGTACCTTTTATTGAAAACTAAAAATAATGATGAACAACGAATTTTCGTTATACCTTTCACAGAAATTTTGCACTACATTCTTCACTCTCACCGTCGTGAAATTGATGTGATGAACCTTGAAAGAAAAAGCTATTTTTGTAAAAAAGATTAAGGGGCTTTTTAATTAAGAGTGTTTCAATCTTGCATAAAATAATGAGAGAATATAGAAGCTCTTCATGGCTAAAAAACAAATTTCCTCTTTTGACAAACATCTTATTATCCGCCTTTTGCGAGAAAATTTTCGTAAACATATGCGTTGGTACAGTGCGGCTATCTTCTCAATGATCATCATTTCTTGTACCACAGCAACCAGTGCATGGATTATGCGGGATGTTGTTAATCAGATTATTGATGCACAAAATTTTCCTATGATTGTTTTGATTTCTAGCTTCATTGCTTTTATCTTTATTCTCAAAGGAGTTGCAACTTTTTTCCAAACTTACTTTCTAAACAAAGCAGGCAATAGTATCATTGCTGAACAACAGCGTAAAATTTTTGCACGACTTATGGAACAAGGAGTCTCTTTTTATCATAATAACACTTCATCTGATCTTCTTGTTCGTGTAACTCATAACGCGACAGCCGTACGTAATATAATTGATACTATTATCACAACTTTTGTACGTGATTTGCTTTCCGTTAGTGGTCTGTTGCTTGTCATGTTCATTCAAAACTTTGTGTTAATCTCCATTACTTTAATCGTAGGACCACTAGCTTTTTTAGGCGTTCGAATGGCTTTAAAACGCGTTCGCAGCTTGATGGAAAAAGAGCTCCTTTCACTTGGTGAAATTATCAAAATCGTACAGGAAACGGCTGTTGGTATTCGAATCATCAAGGCCTTTTCACTAGAAGAAGTCATGAAAAAACGGATGGACAAAGCCATTTGTGATGTTGAAAAACAAACAAACAGTATTGCAACACTCGAAGCTATTACCAATCCAATTATGGAAACACTCACGGGTGTTGCCATTGCAGGTATTATTTGTTTTTCCGGTTATCTTGCAACCCAACGCGCAGGTGTTCAAGGTGAATTTATGTCCTTTATTGTTGCTTTACTTTTAGCTTATGAACCCGCAAAAAGACTAGCAAATGTACGTGTTAAAATTGAATCTGGCTTGGTCAATATCCGTACGATGTTTGAAATACTCGATTGTCCCCTTACAGTTGTAGAACATAAAGAAGCTAAAGATCTGAATAAAACGCAAGGAACTATTCGTTTCGAACATGTTTCTTTTGCATACACTAATAACAAAATGATATTGAAAGACATCAACCTAGAAATAGAAGCCGGAAAAATGACAGCATTGGTGGGACCATCCGGTTCGGGAAAATCAACCCTTATCAACCTTATTATGCGCCTCTATGACCCCACAAAAGGACGCATATTGATTAATGATCAAGACATTCGCTACACAACATTTCGCTCTCTGAGAAACCTGATGGCCTATGTAGGACAAGATACTTTTCTCTTTCAAGGAACTGTTAAATATAATATCGGGCTTGGAAAAGAAGGGGCTAGTGATGACGAAATTATCGAAGCAGCAAAAGCAGCAAATGCTCATGACTTTATTATGAGTTTGCCAAATGGTTATGATACACAGATAGGTGATAATGGCTGTAATCTTTCAGGGGGGCAAAAACAACGACTCGCTATCGCTAGAGCAATGATTCACGATAGTGAAATTCTGATTCTTGATGAAGCAACAAGTGCGCTCGATTCACACACCGAAGCACAAATTAATGAAGCCATTCACCACCTTACTAAAGGACGCACAACGATCATTATTGCTCATCGCCTTTCAACGATTGCTCGTGCTCATAAAATTGTGGTCATACAAAATGGACAACTGATTGAACAAGGTACTCAAAAAGAATTGCTAGCAAAAGAACATGGGTTTTATAAAAAACTTCATAATATCCAGTTCAAAAAACATACCCCCTAATTTCTAGATCCTTAAATAAGATTTGAAATAAAAAATGGATAGAAGGTAATGCTCCATTTATAAAAAAAGACTTGTTATCAAGAAAAAGCATTACTTCAATCAAGAATTGGTAAAGAATTTATGGTTTATTGAAAATAAAATTCTTGGATTTAGATGAAAACTTTACTCGTTGTTTTGTTGAATGCAAAAGATAAGATGTAATTTGCTTATTGCAAATTTTCTTTATATTTATGATGAATCAATCAAAAGCGCTTGTTGTACGTCATAAGAGATATTGGTATATGCATAAAAACTCTTAAGATAAGCAATAAAATAACTCTACACTTTCAAGTGAAAAGATTGTCAGCAACATGAGAAGCTGAAAAATAGAATGATAATACCGGCTTATAGCTTTAGTAAATACTTATACCTTTATTAATAATGGTAGTGTGGATTTTATACCATTCATAAGAGGTACTTTATACCATTTCACAAGCAATCTTATGAAATAGACTCAAGCGCACACTGAGAAATGTTGCTTTAAAACAAGTACATAAACTTGCAATACAATAATGTTATATTTTGGAGTACTCTGTTCGCGGAGCTATTCGTTATAAGAAAAGTGATCTCATTCAAGACACAATAAACAAAAATCTAAAATAATAGGTAATTTTTATTATTAAAAAATATTGCTTTAAATGCGTTTGACAATAAAATCGATATCTTATGAATTCTCCGCTTAACGCTTTTGTTTATCACGTTCTTTAATGGAATCATGTCCTTCACGTAAAAACAGAATGCCATTGTGTTGCAAATTCACGTACTTGTTTTAAAGAGACCTCTCTCAAAGTCTTCCCTAAGCCCATTCGCAATAACATTCGTGAATTGTATAACGATAAATCCATTAACCCCCTCTATCTTTACGCTTATGGAGTAACAAGCCGGCACCACTCACACTATTCTGCCAGTCCCTAATGTTGCGACAGCTCTTAGCTCTCGAGATGATTCATAAGAGGCATTTTTAGTTATTTCTTAATAGTTTTATCCACACAGGATTCTCCGCTTGTAGCATACAAGCCGAATGATTTTGATTGATTCAATACGAAAGAGATTCGTACGATATTCAAAGTTCTAATTCAAGTTGAATAACAATAAATTATCTTTATAAATCAATATATTGCACACACTCCATTCTTTAGGCAACAGCACGATATGGGCTTGAAAACAAGGTAAGGTATTTCTCTAAAATAAATATATAGCAGCAAAATAACATACTATCTTTCGTGAAGATTTTGTCCCTTTAGAGAATAGCATAACAAAAATCAAATATTTCAGATATATCTCTTCACGCCTCAACAAAAAGCTTCTTCTTTTATAGGATTTCTAGTCTATGCCTCCTTCCTCAGATTTAGAAATGAGAGACAAAAAACGAAGAAATTGTTTTTTGTAAATTCAATCTTTAATAATCTCTTTCATAAAAGAGACCTATACTAGAATTTTGTTCATTTCCTATGGCACCTTTAGCTTTGAGATGACGCGAAATATCTAAATTAATTGTCCCTTTCGTCGTTCCATCAGACCCTGCTTCAAAACCCAAATAAATATTATTGTGTATGTAGCGTCCAATACGTAAGCCTGTATTCCCCTTCTCATTAACGATAACATCAAGATCATCAAGTCCAATTTTAGTTCGTAAAGTATTCAACAAAGATGTATTAGAACTACCTGCAAGATCAGCCGCTGCTGCTGCAAGTTGAGCAATCTGAAATGGTGATAATTCATTAAGAGAGCGATTAAAAATCAAACGCGCCAAAATCTCATCCTGAGGCAAATTTGGTTGTGATGAAAAATTAATATCAAGATTATCAACCGTCCCACTTACAGTTACAGTGACACGAATATCACCACTGTTATTGTTGGTTACAAAATAAACCGTAGGATTAAGATTACCACTAAAACTCGCTTGTCCTTGATCAAAATTAAGACGTTGCGACAGGATATCAAAACGTCCACGAATCATTCTAAATTCACCAACTGGATGCACATCATTCAATGGACCTGCTAGATTAATGCGTCCTCCCAGTTCAGCATCTAAGCCTTTTCCGCGTACAAAAAATTGATTGCGTGCTGTAATACGCATGTTTGATAGCACGACAGATGAAGATTCTTGTGTAACTATACGGCTTTTGCTTTTGTTCGTGTTCTTAACATCAGCACGTTCAAGTGTTGTTTGAATCGATTTAGTTAAATTCTTATTTCTAACATCAAGAAACTTGGCACTTTTAAAATGATCAGGAACAAAAACTTCAGCTTTTTCAACGATGATATCACCACCAAGAACAAGACTATTTAAAAAATGACCTGTCATTGTCATCTCACCTGATAATGTTGCCAGAATCATAGAACCATCATTATAATTGGCATTATCAAGATGAAATATCAAATCTGTCTCTAGACCATTAGAGATACGACCTGAAGCAGAAATTCCTCCCCCCTCAAACGAAGAAGCTGAAGCTTTTTCTATAAGGATATGATCACCTTTCAATTTGCCTTCAATCGTTATATTATTTAATCCTACATTTGTTTGTGAATCAAAAAAGCTACCGTCGCCTATAGAAATATTTCCTATCAATTGTGGCTTTGATAATGACCCATTAAGAGCTGTATCAATTCTTGCTGTACCCGTTATATGTGCACCACGCTTAGCTAATAAGAGATTAACAAAATCAAGAGGCATTATCCCTTTAACGTTTAATTTTGCCTCTGAACCATTAAGAGATACAGGCCCATGGATGGAAAGATCTAATCCTTTATCTCCAGTAGCTATCATATTTTCAATATGAAATGTCGATTTTTTATAAGAACCACGAGCATTTATATTGATTGACATCGGTCCTTTATGCGTCATAGCGGTTAAATTTTGACTAGAAAGCTCAAAATGAGCAGATGGATCCTTCATTGTTCCACCAATATCAACTTTACCTATCACTGTCCCATCAAGCGCTTGTCCTGCAATAAAACCATTCGCCAAACGTGCAGATAAATTTTGCAAATTAATATGAAGATCAAGCGCATTTTTCTCTAGAGATACACGCCCCTGAGCTTGTGCTTGTACTCCTTCTCCTGTTAAATTTGCATTCAAAGTAAGATTTTGATCTACAGTATTTCCCGTAGCAGAAAGAGAAAAAGGCATAATTTTTTTATCTTGAAAAGCAACGGTTGTCAGTCCCTCACCTTTTATATCGTAAGTTATATCAGGTTTTTTTAAATGACCACGAATCATAACCTGCCCTGTTACACTCCCTGCTGCTCCAAGATCGGATTTCCACAGATTGACTAAAGCAGCAGGAAGCGCATTCATTGTAAGTTGTAAATTCAGGGTATCTTGAATATTTCCTGCTAAAATGATGTTGCCTCCATTTATTGCAATTCCTAATTCATTGATTGTCATTCCATCTTTATCAAAAGAAATTATAGATGGCTTCGGCAATGTTGCATGAAAAGTATGTTGTTTTAAGTCCACAGCTTCAATTTGCACTTCTCGTTTTATACTTTCTGGAAGTTCCTCAACCATTAAACGACCAGAAAGCCTTGCATTGAGAGTATCATGCAACATCGCCTGGACAGTAAAAACCGTTTGTCCATTATTCCTATCAGCGTGAGCATTTAAACGATTGACCATTACCAAAGGTGTTTGAATATGTTCTGCATTGATAACTCCTTCAAACTGAGTCATGCCAAAAGGATCGAATATGTCAGCATCTATTGCCAATTTTTTTATTTTATTCTTGGAAAAATTCAAATGGTTAACATGCGCCTTCACATTGGTTTTTTGTCTGCCATTTTGTTCATCAAAAATAAAATCTCCTTTTACTTTTCCACTACCATCCTGCAAAAATAACGCTGAAAGTACGGAAATATCATCGGCATCAATATGCAGCGCTCCTTTCAAAAAACCGCCAAGTTGTTGAGAAAGATCACCCGTTATTTTTGCACTTCCCCCTCTAATATCGATATTTTCAAGTTTTCGAATTTTATGAGAATCTTCAAAAGAGGCCGATAAATGCAAAGGTTTCTTAGCAAAAATTCCTTCACCTTTTACCACCCCTGTTAAAGAAGTAACTGGTGCTGTATTATCTACAAATGCATCTATGTTAAATGTTGTGTTTTGAAGTTTCTTCCCTACAATTAATGCTTCAGAAATATGGGCACGTGTATTTAGTTTTATATGGCTATTGCGCCCTCTCGCCGTACTTTGAATTGTAAGTGCACCGCTTATCTTTGAGTCTAATTTGGACAAATCAGATATTTGAGCAGATAGATCCATTTTAGCGCTTTCATCTGAAAAATAACCATTAGCCTCTATATTTGTATATTGATTTTTCAAATTAAAATGACGTAAAGTGAAGCCCTTTGTATTTCGAGCAGTGCCACCTGAAAGAGTAGTATTTCCTTTGAATAAACGATCAAAAGACTGCACGCCTATTTTCATATCGTCAGCCATTCCTGATAATTGGAGATCAAAAATGCCACTCAATAAACTGATCGTTCCTTTGGCTTTAATATCTGCATTACCAGAAAGTGATTGTTTACTGAACACTTCCAAAGGAGTTAATGTTTGAGCTTTTAAACCGAGATCGCCTTTAAAAACAAAATTCTCCATTGTCCCTTTTAACCAAGAAGAAAAACCCTGAGCCGTAACACTCAGATCATGAATCAAAATTGGTTTGTTCGAAACAATATCCGTATCTAAATGCACATGAACCGCTTGGCTTAAATTTTCTACTAACGCTCCCTTAATCTTTTTAACCCCTTGAAGCGTCCCTTTAACCTGAACACCAACATGACGAGAAGCTGCATTATCAAGATTTTCGCTTACTCCTCCCATATCAAAAATTGCATCGCGAATATAAATATTTTTATTGCTTAAATGATTTACAACCAACCGCCCATTCCAAGATTGTTGACCTTCGCGACCATAGTCAATGTTCAAAGCAAGAGTATTCGCAGGTTTTGGCACTTCTGATATAGGTAAATGAATAGACTCCTTTTCGTTATCAAGAGCCATTTTGCCATCAACAAAAAGCCGTCGCAAGAATCCATCAGCGGTTATTTCAGCATTGGCTATAACATTCATTGCTTTGTTCTGAATAACCATCTGATCAAGGTGTGTCACACCTTCTTTTGTTCTTCTTGCCTTTGCTTTTAATGTTATATCAGATTCGAAGAGACTACGATATTGAACAGGTATTAAAGGGCTCAGTGTTCCCTCTAATTTCGTAGAAAAACTCTGTCCTTCTGGAACACTTGCAAGAATAACATTACCATCTAAAATAGAATGATGATCGGACTCTAAAGAAAGTTTGATAACCAAATCATCAAAAGTACCATCACCTTTCACGACGAGACTTAATGCTGGACGTTGTTCAATGTTAAAAATATTCGCCAAAATACCATTTTGTGGTTCGTTAGCAGAAATATCAATTTGAGCTGTACGATTACTATCAGATATCTTGGTGAGAACAGAAAAAGAACCCGGTGCATCTAAACGATGCGCCGCTATATCGACATCAAAATTACCACCAGCCAAGGTGAAATTGCCTTTTAAGGACATATCAGCAGAAAAACCAAAAAGATTCTGTTCAAATGTCACATGTTGAGCTGTAAGCGTATTGATAGAAAGAGCAAGCGGTAATTTTGGTAAAGAGAATTTACCAGTCTCAAGGGAAGAAACAAAAGAAGAATTGCCTTGCGGTTTGCGTAAAAATGTAACCTGTTCTGCCGAAAGCTGGTTAATATCCATCCGCCCTCTCAGCAACGCTAGACGATTCCAATCCATTTTAGCATTGGTAATTTTAAGCCAAACCCCTTTTTTATCACTGACAGTAATAGTATCAATTGATGTTTGAGAAGACAGTGTCCCTTGCATATTGTGTAAACGAACTTGACGATTAGGCGCTGAAAGCTTTCGTTCAATTAAAGAAACAAACCATGAGCGATCATCTGTTTTCATTTCGCTAGAGGGAAGAATGTCTCCTCTTTGCGCAAAAACAAAACTACCCACCCCAAAAAACAAAAATACAAAGAAGAAAGCTGATAAACGTACACCTTTTTTCATTAAAATGCTTGCCCTATACCCACATAAAAACCAATGCGAGGGTCACCCTTCTCTCTCTTTAAAGGAAAGGCTAAATCAACGCGTAAAGGACCAAGACCCGTCATATAACGACCTCCTATACCGGCTCCCCATTTAATTTTTTGAGAAAAATCAAAATTCGCCTTTTTCCCTACTAAACCTCCATCAAGAAAACTGACAAACCCTATTTTATCATTTAAAGAAACACGCAATTCTGCTGACCCCTCAATAAGCGCCCGTCCACCAACAACCCCATCATTTTCTGTTTTGATACCAATATTACGGTAAGCATAACCACGAACAGAGCCCCCACCACCAGCAAAAAAAAGCGTATTTGCGGGTACTTGTGCTGTATCATTCCCAAGAATTGTACCAAGCTTTGCCCGCGCAGCAACAACAAAACGATCCCCTTCATCCAACGCCCAATAAGAACGACCTTCTGCTGTTACTTTTGCAACAAAGTTGCTAAAACGCATCTCATAAAAAGGCTCAATGAAAACTTCACCATATAAACCTTTTGTTGCATTAAACTTATTATTACGACTATCGTAAATCAAGCCGCTAGGGAAACCGATTGTTGTAAAATTACGGCTCCCAAAATAGATATCACGTGAATAACCATTTGAAACTTCTACAGCAGCCTGTCCCGATAGATTACCATTAAAAATATGCGTAATACCTAATTTTCCTTTGATGGCTTTTGTCGTATAATTTTCTAAAACATCTTGTTGTATTTTTAATTCTGATCTGAAATCTGTATCTGGCGTGAGTACACCGGGCTTTACAAATGTACCACCGAAAAGATAATCAAAATTTTTAAAATTATATGATTGCTTTTTATTGCTACCAACACCACTTATTTTTGTTTCAATTTTAAGAGTCTCTGCATGACCCAAAAGATTATTATGCATCCAATAAGTCTCAAAACCAGCACCGTCTAAAGTTGAATAGCTACCGCCTACACCAAAACGACGCGGTTTACGTTCTTGTACAACAAGTGCAAGCGGTAAACTACCATCTAGATTAATAGTATCAGCCTCACGTATATTGATAGCACGAAAAACACCAAGGCGCGCAAGACGTTCATTTGCCTTAGCTAACGCATCAGAATCGTATATCTGCCCTGGTTTCAATCCGGTCATCCACGCGATATAAGCTGAATCTACACGTGGTTTCTTACTTATATTACGCACACTTAAAGGACCATAATAAGCCTTTTGTCCAGGACCAACAACAATCCGTCCTTCAACACGCAATGTAGCATGATCAGCCACGACTTCACTCTTCATAATTTTAGCTTTCGCATAACCTTGTTGCCGCCATCCTTCTATCGCCCATTTTTCTGCTTTCAAAATGGTTTCAGATTTAGCAATAGCCCCAAATTTATAGCCCAATTCTTCAATTGTGGGCATTTTATGCGCTTTACGTTTTTCAAACGGAGCTACTTTATCAATATTGGCAATACTAAAAACATATTGTGGACCAGCATTAATTGTAATAACGATATTCGATTGTGCTGGAAGTTGAGTTACCGGACTTAAATCAGCGACTTCTAAGCCATTAATTTTAATACTAATAACACCACCATAGCGTCCATCAGCATAAAGAGCAGAAAGAATTGCTCGATAATCTGAACGCGCCTTGGCGAGCAAACCAGAAGAACTGGCGGATGCTTTCTCTTTATCAGCAACAAGAGAAGAAACAGATTTAACTATTTTTATACCTTCTAATGGTGCACCTGGCGGTGCAACAACATCAACTTTATAAAATTTCTCTGTACTTTTGGTATAATGTGAAGAAGAATTTGTTTTCTTTTGACCAAAAAAAGGGATGCCGAAAAAATCAAATGCAGCAAGTGGCTGTGGAAAAGAAAAAGTAAAACACAAGCCTATAAATACACAGCGCACAGTCCCTGATTTTAACAAAATTCTTGTCTGGTATACCATAAAATCAGATACCTTATAATACACTTTGCATCTACTACGCTTTAAATAATAATAAAAATAAGAAAGGTAAATATAATTACTTTGCACATTTTACACGTTTTATCACATCAAATAACACTCTGCGATACATAACGTTATCCTCCCCTTATATTTTCATAAAATTTTGCACTGTTGTATAACACGAACAGCCTCATTCTTTTTTTCTTAACATATTTATTTAGCTTATTATAAATGTTTTATTGCGTCCCATATCATCATGGTTAAATTTGTACAAATGACTTTCCATGGGAATGCTAAAAAACTGCCCACGTATATAGTTCTCTCTATAAAAAAAGCTATAGAGATGCTTCTTGATTTTTATAAATAGATATGATTGTCTCTACCAAGTCTAAAGGGGGAAAATAAATAAATGATCGCACGTATTACAACTGTTGCTTTTCGCGGTCTAGAAGCAGTCCCTGTCGATGTACAGGTTATGATTTCGTCTGGTAAAATAGGAATGGCTATTGTTGGATTAGCTGATAAAGCAGTTGCAGAAAGCCGTGAACGTGTACAAGCAGCCCTCCACGCTTGTGGACTTTCTATGCCTACTAAACGAATTACGATTAATCTTGCACCAGCTGATTTGCCTAAAGAGGGATCGCATTATGATTTGCCAATCGCCGTAGGCTTAATGCTTGCTATGGGAATCCTCCCTCCCGAAGTAGCTCAAGACTATGTCATTTTAGGAGAATTATCACTGGATGGTTCACTTACCGCTGTTAATGGTGTTTTACCAGCTGCCATGACAGCTTTATCACTCGATAAAGGACTGATTTGTCCCTTCCAATGTGGACCTGAAGCAGCATGGGCAAATGCAGAAATAAATATTCTTGCCCCAGAGACTCTGCTCACTATAGTCAACCATTTCAAAGGAACCCAAATTCAAAAACGTCCACAACCGCGTCAATATACTATCGAAACTGAACTTCCAGATCTTTGCGAAATCAAAGGACAAAAAACAGCCAAACGTGCCTTAGAAGTTTGTGCTGCTGGACGCCATAACCTTTTGTTTGTAGGTCCCCCTGGTGCTGGAAAATCTATGCTAGCGCAACGCTTACCTTCCATTTTGCCACCTCTTGATAGCCGTGAGCTTTTAGATGTCTCTCTGATTGCTTCTATTACAGGAGAAACGGTTCATAATACCATTTCACTTCATTGCCCCTTTCGTTCCCCACATCATTCTGCTTCCATGGCCGCAATGATTGGTGGAGGGCTTAAAGGACGACCGGGAGAGGTCTCCCTTGCTCATAATGGTGTGTTATTCCTTGATGAATTGCCTGAATTTTCTCCACGGGTTCTTGATTCTCTTCGTCAACCTTTAGAAAGTGGGGAGTCAGTTATCGCCCGCGCTAATCACCATATTAGCTATCCTGCTCGCTTCCAACTTATTGCCGCAATGAATCCTTGCCGTTGTGGTATGGCAGGCGAAAAAGACCATGTTTGCCCTAAAGGGATACGCTGTCAAATCGATTATCAGTCCCGTATTTCTGGTCCTCTGCTTGACCGAATTGATTTACGGATTGATGTCCCTGCTTTGACGGCTATGGACCTTATGCAACCAGAACAATCAGAAAAAAGCTGCGACGTTGCCAAACGCGTCGCACGGTGCCGTACCATTCAAGCTAAACGTTTTTCAACAATGGGGTTTGATCATATTCGTACCAATGGCGATTGCCCTGCCAAAATTATAGAACAGATTGCCATTCCTGATAAAAGTGCGACCATACTCTTACGAGATGTGAGTGAAAAAATGCACCTCTCCGCACGCGCTTATCATCGCATTCTCAAAGTTGCACGCACAATTGCTGATCTTGACGGATCAGATACTCTTTCACGCTATCATCTCGCAGAAGCTATTTCCTATCGACTAGGCGCAGAAAGATTAACAGCCCTTAATTAAAAACTACTCATCAATAAAAACTTATTGGAAAATAACGCAAATAAAGTTCTGTAAGTTTACCATCCTCTTCTAGAGATTTCAGCGCATAATTGAGTATATCAACCAATTTTTCATTCTTTTTTGCAACAGCAAGCTGCATTCCTTGCCCCAATAACTGTGGCGCCATATATGCCCCCCCAACAAAATGGCAGCAATCAACAGATTTTTGTTTTTTGAACCATAATGATAAAGCAAATCCATCATCAAAAATAAGGTCAATTTTACGCTCTTGTAATGCTTTATAGAGCTCTTCTCTCTTTTTAAACCTTTGCCATTTGGCTTTAGGAAAATAATATTGAAAGAGTTTTTCGTGAACACTTTTAGACAAAACACCACTGGTTAAATGTATCAATTGATCGCTTATTGGCTCATCGAGATTTAAACGTCGAGAAGCAACAAATCGCGCTGGAAAGCGCAAATATGACTTTGTAAAAACAAGATCTTGCTGGGTTTTACTTGTTTCTTTTAAACCCGCAATAATGACTTCTGCACCACCATTTTTAACATGTTCTACAAGCTCTTTCCAAGGAATCACTTCTATTTCACAAAGCTTCTCTAATTTTAATTTTGAGCAAATAGCGCGCAATAAATCGATATTATAACCTGCAAGATACCCCGATTGATCAATAAAATTAAAAGGAGGAAAATCAAAAGTTGTTACAAAACGCAAACGAAAGATATCCGTTGTATCAGGTTGTACCAAATGTTCATGCGAATCAAAAAAAGAAGGCAACCTTTCAGCTTCTGCGTAAGAGGAAAATAGACCCCCCCCCGCTACAAATAAAATACGAATAAAAATATTGTATGGATTATTGAATAAAAAGTACTGTAAACGCAATTGAAGATGTTTCATACATATAGATTTTTTTATTTTCAAAATCTCTCCCCCATTTTTCAAAACTAAGATGCAACACTTCTAAACTATTATCTAACGCACTTCACCAAAATATCTGGCGTTTAATAAATAAAATTCTTGCTATTTTTGAAACCATTGAAAATGCTTAGATTTCTGATGTTAATTTTCCAAAATGAATATATAAAAAGTAATTTTAGAGAAAAGCGATTTAATTTTTTAATATAAGAAATAAGCTGTATATACTTTAGTGGTACACTTTATTTTATCAAAATATCCCGCGTACCTTAAAATATTAAGACCATTTCCTTGCGTATCACAACCTGGGAAGTATATAGATATATTGAAGAAAAGAGTAAAAATACCCCTCAAATGCCGAGGGTTTTCTCAACATTAAGGTTGCATCAACATTTAAGAGCTGAAAAATAAAATGATGATTCTGATTTGCACTTTATTGTCACGATGGGAAAGATGGGGGACATAAATCTTGTAGTATTCACAGGGTATTTTGCGTTATACTATTCAAACATCGTTGTAAAATGAGTTTGGGAACATTGAGAGATGCTCCTTAAAAAAGCGCGTGAATAAACAGTACAATGGCGTTTTGTTTTGAATGAGCGATGCAACCTCACGAGAATGCAAGAAACAAAAGCGTAAGATAATTCGTCATTACCCTCATTATTCAAAAACATCACCGTAGACGTTTTTTTAAATTGTAAAGTTGAATATAAAAGATGATCGTGGAAACGTGTTTTTACATTTACGCATTTATATTTTCCTCAAATGAAGCTTTTTTCACATTTTAAAGATGACACAAACCAATATACACAATATTTTCGCCTCAATCTAACATACAAAAGTTTGAACTGCTTAGAGAGCTCGCAACCTTTGTTTTAAATATATGGTAGAATTAGGATTGAAAAATTGATTTATGGATAAAACAAGTGAGACCTTTATTAGTGTAACACAAAAATGCATAACTAATTCTGAAACATTACGCATATGCAAAAATAAAAAAAGTAAATAGCATCGTTTATGAAACAGCTTTTTGTATAAGTCATAAGTGTTTATTCGCCTTATATCACCGCCCTAGTGTTTTACAGCATAGCAGTACACTATCATTTTATCATTCTCTCCATTATATATCGACAGATATTGAATCTAGATCTGATATACGGTAAATATTTAATGTGGTTATTCCATAAATAACTGATCAGAACATTGAGCTTTAAAAAAAGCGGATAAAATATTGTAAATTGAACACAGGAATGGACTAACTTATGAGTGATGAAATAACCTCACCAGCACAAAGCAATAACTATGATGCCGCTTCTATCAAAGTTCTCAAAGGTCTTGATGCTGTACGCAAACGTCCTGGTATGTATATCGGTGACACTGATGATGGATCGGGGTTACACCATATGGTCTATGAAGTTGTAGACAATGCTATCGATGAAGCTTTAGCCGGTCATGCAACTCTTGTAAACGTCACACTCCATGCTGATGGTTCTTGTTCTGTTCGTGATAATGGACGTGGAATTCCGACAGATATCCATCCAACAGAAGGTATTTCTGCCGCTGAAGTTATTATGACACAGCTTCATGCCGGTGGAAAGTTTGATCAAAACTCTTATAAAGTTTCAGGCGGATTACACGGTGTTGGCGTCTCTGTTGTGAATGCATTATCCGTTTGGCTTAAATTGCAAATCAAACGCAATGGTAAAATTCATGAAATATCATTTACCCACGGGGTAGCTGATGCTCCATTAAAAGTTGTTGGCGATTGCGATCAAGAAAGTGGAACAGAAATTAGATTTTTACCAAGCTCTGAAACCTTTACTATGGTTGAGTTTGATTTTGAAACTTTAGAGCGTCGTTTACGGGAATTAGCTTTTCTAAATTCTGGGGTTTATATTCTTCTTGTTGACGAGCGTCATGCTGATATTAAATCCGTTGAATTGCATTATGAAGGTGGATTAATAGAGTTTGTGAAATATATTGATCAATCAAAAAAAGCTCTGCTTGATGCTCCTATTTATATTGCAAGTGAAAAGGATGGTATGAGCGTTGATGTTGCCCTGTGGTGGAATGATTCCTATCATGAGAAGGTCTTGTGTTTTACCAATAATATCCCTCAGCGTGACGGTGGAACGCATTTGATAGGTTTCAGAAGTGCCCTTACACGCCAAATTAATGGCTATGCTGAATCTTCAGGTATTGCTAAAAAAGAAAAAGTGAACTTAACCGGTGATGACTGCCGTGAAGGATTAACAGCTATTCTTTCTGTCAAAGTTCCTGATCCAAAATTTTCTTCACAAACAAAGGATAAGTTAGTCTCTTCTGAAGTGCGCCCTATTGTTGAAAGTTTGGTCAATGAAGGTCTTTCAATATGGCTGGAAGAACATCCTCATGAAGCAAAACTTCTCATTAGTAAAGTGGTAGAAGCTGCAACAGCACGTGAAGCAGCACGCAAAGCACGTGAACTCACAAGACGAAAAGGGGCGCTTGATATCACTTCTCTACCAGGAAAGCTTGCCGATTGCCAAGAACGAGATCCCGCAAAATCAGAAATCTTTATTGTCGAGGGGGATTCGGCTGGCGGTTCAGCAAAAAGTGGGCGCTCACGTCAAAATCAAGCAATTTTACCCCTTCGTGGTAAAATCCTCAATGTTGAACGAGCACGTTTCGACCGCATGCTCTCATCTGATATGATTGGAACACTTATTACAGCTCTTGGAACGTCTATCGGTAAGGATGAATTTTCACCAGATAAATTACGTTATCATAAGATTATTATCATGACGGATGCGGACGTTGATGGAGCCCATATTCGTACTCTGCTGCTCACTTTCTTTTTTAGACAAATGCCCGAGTTGATTGAACGTGGACATCTTTATATTGCTCAGCCTCCTCTTTATAAAGTATCGCGTGGAAAATCTTCCCAATATATTAAAAATGAAGCAGCATTTGAAGAATTCTTGATCGATACTGGATTAGAAGAAACAACGCTTGAGCTTTCAACGGGAGAAGTTCGTGCAGGGGCTGATTTGTATCAACTCGCTAAAGATGCTCGTATATTACGTCAACTTTTAAATGGTCTTCATACCCGTTATGACCGTAATATTGTTGAACAAGCAGCAATTGCTGGCGCTTTTAATCTTGAAGTCTTTGCAACACAAGAAAAAGCGCAAAAAATAGCAGATACTACAGCACACCGCCTTAATCTGATTGCTGATGATATGGAACAAGGTTGGAGTGGACAATATACAGCAGATGGAAGTTTATGTTTTGAGCGTATTTTGCGTGGTGTTAAAGATGTTGTTACGCTTGATGTGGGACTTATAAATTCAACTGACGCACGCCAAATTGATCGCATTTCCCAAAATTTTATCGACATATATCATCCTCCTGTTCTTTTACGTCGCAAAGATAAAACAGAGCGTATTTTTGGTCCTATGAGCCTTTTAGAGAGCATTTTTACAAACGGTAAAAAAGGTGTTACTCTTCAACGTTATAAAGGTCTTGGGGAGATGAATGCTGAACAACTTTGGGAAACAACGCTTGATCCCAATGCACGTTCTCTTTTACAAGTAAAAATTAATGATGCAACCGATGCAGATTTACTCTTTTCTCGTCTCATGGGTGATGAAGTTGAACCTAGACGTATTTTTATTCAAGACAATGCCTTAAGCGTTGCCAATCTTGATATCTAAAGGTACTCTTCTGTTTTTGGCTGTGTAAACGTCGTAGTTTTATACGTTGTTTTTTCGTAGTTGAACATTCCCTCTCTATTTCATTTACGATAAAAGAAAAATAAGGAAGATCATATACATGGCAATTGAAACAGAACGTGTAGGAACCAAGGGTGGCATGGAGCACTCTTTTGGTTTTACAAGAGTAGATGAAACACAAAAACAATCCATGGTGGATGGTGTGTTTCATTCTGTTGCTGAAAATTATGACAAGATGAATGATATCTTATCCTTAGGGCTACACCGTGTGTGGAAAAATTCCATGATTTCTTGGCTTTCCCCACCAGCACTTTCTCATTGGAAAGTTCTTGATGTCGCTGGCGGTACAGGTGATATTGCTTTTCGTATTCTTAATGCTTCACGCCAAAAAGCCCATGCTACAGTGCTTGATATTAATGGCTCAATGCTCAGCGTTGGCAAAAAACGCGCACAAAAAAATGGTCTTGCCCCTCTGATTGATTTTGTTGAAGCCAATGCAGAAAATCTACCTTTTGAAGATCAAAGCTTTGACGCTTACACGATTGCTTTTGGAATTCGCAATGTTCCTCATATTGATCAAGCTCTTAGAGAAGCTTTTCGTGTTTTAAAGCCCGGTGGACGTTTCTTATGTTTAGAATTTTCAAATGTCGAGATGCCTTGGCTCGATAAAATTTATGATCTTTGGTCTTTCCATGCTATCCCTAAGCTGGGTCAATTTATCGCAAATGATGGCGATGCTTATCGTTATTTGGTTGAATCTATCCGCAAATTTCCTAAGCAAGATGATTTTTCCCATATGATCAAGCATGCGGGGTTTTCGCGGGTATCGTACCGCAATCTCACCGGTGCGATTGCAGCGCTGCATTCAGGTTGGAAAATTTAAAAATGGTGCAAATTTCCCCTTACTTTCAATTGATGCGTGCAGGATGGGTTTTAACACGTGAAGGTGTTTTAAGTGCTCTTCCTCATGATGGTCTTCAAGGATTTCCAGCGCTATGTCATCGTATAGCGAGTGCATTAGCACGACGCAAAACAAAAAAGAAACAGCGATCTGAAAATATTTCATATGCCATTAATAAGCTTGGACCCTCTTACATAAAACTTGGTCAATTTCTTGCAACAAGGCCTGATATTGTCGGCCGTGATATTGCGGAAGATTTGTCACAGCTACAAGATCGCGTCCAAACATTTTCTTGCACCGCCGCTATTGCTCAAATTGAAAGTTCTCTTGGTCGCTCTATTGATGATTTATTCGTAAATTTTTATCCCCCCATTGCCGCCGCTTCTATTGCTCAAGTTCATCCAGCTGAATACAGTGATGAAACTGGCCATACGACAAAATGTGCTGTAAAAGTTATTCGTCCCAATATCAGAGCACGTTTTTCTAAAGATCTTAGAGGATTCTATCTCATTGCTCATTTACAAGAGCGCTATATCCCTGCCTCTCGAAGGCTTCGTCCTGTTTGTGTAGTGGATACTTTAGCACAAACAACACGGCTTGAAATGGATTTACGCCTAGAAGCAGCAGCTATATCTGAAATGGCTGAAAATATTCAACATGATACAGGCTTTCGGGTTCCACGTATTGACTGGGAACGGACAGGACGTAATGTTCTTACAATGGAATGGATTGATGGTATAAGAATATCCGAAATTTCCAAACTCAAAGAAGCAGGATTTGATTTGAAGGCGCTTGCTATTACGCTTATTCAATCTTTTCTTCGTCATACACTGCGTGATGGTTTTTTTCACGCCGATATGCATCCTGGTAATTTATTTGTAGATGAAAAAGGATGTATTGTTGCTGTTGATCTAGGCATTACAGGAAGGCTTGGCAAAAAAGAAAAGCATTTCCTTGCTGAAATTCTTTATGGCTTTATTACCCGCGATTACCATCGGGTTGCACGCGCCCATTTTGAGGCAGGTTATGTTCCTTCACACCATAATATCGAAAGCTTTGCGCAAGCCAACCGCGCTATTGGCGAACCAATTCACGGACAATCAGCACAAAGCATTTCCATGGCTAAATTGCTCACTTTATTGTTTGAAGTCACTGAATTATTTGACATGCAAACGCGACCTGAACTTTTATTGTTGCAAAAAACGATGGTTGTTGTGGAAGGCGTTGCCCGCACATTAGACCCCACTTTTAATATGTGGAAAGCTTCTGAACCCGTTGTCAAAGAATGGATTAGTAAAAATTTAGGACCCGTAGGCGTTGCAAAAGACTTTAGTGAAGGAGCACAAGCTCTCCTTTCGCTGGCACGCAAAACACCACAATTGGTTCAAAATTTCCAACGGATAGAAGAAGATTTTAATCAAATGAGAAAAACAGGTTTTAATCTTTCTCCTACTACCCTCAAACAACTTGCTGTGGAACAAAGTCATCGAAACCGTTATGGTCGTTATAGCCTTTTCATCATTGCACTTTGTTGCACTTTTCTTACTTTTTACTTTTTTCATCTTTTCTAATCTCCTTAATATGCTAAAAATATCAACAATGAAATCATTGCAATCATTTTGTTTCTTGGAGGTATTTTATGGCCAGTATTACCATTCGTAACCTGTCTCCTGAAACCAAAGAAGCTTTGCGCATACGCGCCGCGCAAAATGGTATTTCTATGGAAGAAGAAGTCCGACGCCTTTTAAGCAATCCCACTCCTCTCACCACACAACCTCTTCATGCTAGTGCTGTTGAAGTGAAATCATTGAAATCAAAATCTCTCCTTCTTATTATTGGTGGAAGTATTGCATCCTATAAAGCCCTTGATTTGATTCGCCGTTTACAAGAACGTGGAGCACATTTAAAAGTT
The DNA here is from genome assembly GCF_042194695.1 of Bartonella sp. CM86QHHN. Taxonomy (NCBI): domain Bacteria; kingdom Pseudomonadati; phylum Pseudomonadota; class Alphaproteobacteria; order Hyphomicrobiales; family Bartonellaceae; genus Bartonella; species Bartonella sp. CM86QHHN. The sequence goes on along the minus strand of NZ_JBHIND010000060.1, from coordinate 174,559 downwards.
GTGATGACAAAAGCAGCGCAAAAGTTTATTACGCCTTTAGCCGCTGAAGCTTTAAGCGGTGGTACTGTATATACTGATTTATTTTCACGTGAAGAAGAACACGATATCGGACATATCCGATTAGCACGTGATGCTGACCTTATTATTTTAGCTCCTGCTACAGCCAATCGCATTGCAAAAATAGCCAATGGCATAGGAGATGATCTGACTGATTGTGTCCTTTTAGCGGCACGCTGTCCACTCTTAATTGCACCCGCCATGAATCCGTCCATGTGGGTGCATCCAGCAACTATTCGTAATGTTGCACAATTGCACGCAGATGGCGTTCATATCATCGGACCAGAAATCGGAAAGATGGCTGAACGTGACGAGATTGGATATGGACGTATGAGCGAACCTTTAACTATTATCGCTGCTATAGAGAATCTTTTGAATGTGCATGAAAAACCTCTCTTTGGCCGCCATTTCATCGTTACCTCTGGCCCTACCCATGAACCAATTGATCCAGTGCGTTATATTGCTAATCGGTCTTCAGGTAAACAAGGCCATGCCATCGCAACCGCTCTTGCGCATTTGGGTGCAAAAGTAACACTTATTTGTGGACCTGTTAATCTTGCAGACCCACAAGAAGTAAAAACCATTCATGTTGAAACAGCACAACAGATGTTACAAGCCGTTCAAACCGCATTGCCTGCTGATGGTGCTATCTTTGTTGCCGCTGTTTGTGACTGGCGCAGTCAAACGCAGTCTTTACACAAAATTAAAAAGAATGCTCATAAAATACCACCATCCCTTCATATGGTTGAAAATCCTGACATTTTAGCAACGATTGGACACGCTCCAAACCGCCCCTCATTGGTCATTGGTTTTGCTGCTGAAACATGTGATATCATTGCCAATGCGCAAAAAAAATGTGTTGAAAAAGGAGCTGATTTCATTCTTGCTAATGATATTTCTCTTCAACTAGATGGTACAAGTGTCATGGGTGCTGATACAAATCAAGTTTATCTCGTAAGTAGAAAAAAAGTTGAACAATGGCCCCATATGAGTAAACAACACGTAGCGCAAAAATTAGCAAACGTGATTGTATCATTTTTTGCCCCCAAAACACCTACTCCTCATGAGGAAAATATACCCCTTTGCAAATAAGAACTCTTCAAACGCGTTGATATTAAAACACCTTATAAAATAGAACTGACAATATGTGTCTATCCATCTCAATTAGTATATAATATTTCTGGTTTATAATGATAATATCGCATTGTTCATATTAAATTAGAATCCCAGATATCATAAGATTCTCTCATTCCTAATCTCTCTCATGTTGAATCAATAAAAATCATTTTCTTGCACGTTGTAAACAAGGATAACTGTATGAATACAAAACGTTTCAGAAAGAACTAAAAGCGCTTATAATGGACCGTCTCAAGAACCAAGGGCTTGTCTCGGACAACACTGAGGATGATGGTGCCAACGTGCTCTTTTTATTAAGCGTAAAGTTAGTGATGCCCTATAAGTTTTATATTATTCACGAGAGCTTTACCCATATACCATTCACAAACGCTGTTGCGAAATGGGTGTGATGAGCCGTTGGGAAATGTTTTTTTAAAAAATCCTATCTCACCCTAGCCTTCATAAAAGCAGGATCTATTGCACCACTGTCTCGCCAGCTTATAAAAAAACAAGCTATCATTCACTTTGGCTACCATCAATTTTGACAAAGCTCTTGTAATGGATAAAATTTATAAAAAGCATTTTCTTTCTTCAATGTTTTTATCCACATATTGGTCATATTTATGATATGCAAATAAATGATTTTGATTGTTTCATGATGAGAGCAGCTAATGAGAAAATATGACAACTTTATTTTGAGCTCTTATTCGCTATGAAAAATAATGTATAAATCAATGATATTATAACATCTCAATGCAATTTTAAGCATACTTCATGCTGACGCTCATAAAGAATGTAGACAAAATTCATTGTACCACTGTCTATAAGTTTATGAAACTGAAGCCTTTATTATTTTCCTCAGTGATCGGTCTTTAAGATTAAATGTCTGTGTCCTCTCTCCAGAATACCAAGACCACAAAGACTAGAATTTTATCCATGATATCTTCACATTGTGATGTTTCATGAGAAGCATTTTTATTCCTTTATCGAAAGCTTTGTATCCATACATTGGTCTCGCCTATAATGTGTACGTAAATAATTTTTTGATGTTGAATAGAGTCTTTGAAATTAAAGAATATTTCTATATTTGGGATTTTATTCAAGTTGAAAATGATCAATTCTCTTCGATAAATTAGTGGTGTTATTATCTAAAAATTATTTGATACAGTGCACCACTTGTATGAAAAGTGCTTCAATGAATGCTTACTTCATTGCACTTATGGCTTTTAAAATTCAAAATCTCATCATTTTTAAGCATCCGTGGTTTCTCCCTTTCTTTGCTTCTTCTCAAAAAACTGCTCTTCTATGGGATCTGACAGTCAATCGCCTAAGCTTATTTTTTCCACTTCTATCATATTAATCATTCTGTTGCCCAAAATTAGAATATCTACGGAGCTACTACGTTACCCCTATTCCATTGAACTCAATATTTTTTTGAAAGCGAGAGGCAAAAGCATGCCGCCAAATAGTAGAAAAGTACAGAATTTTAGGAATTGTGCAAAACAATTAAGCACTTAGATAAACGAAGTTAGATAACTCTACTGAATAAATAGAAGTAAACAACTTTTCTCCCAAATAGTTCTTATTCCTTAATTTTTTACATATATCATATAAACGCAATAATCTACACTATGTACAAAAATACTAAAAATTTCTTCTACAACAGCTACTTTTTAAATTCTTCTTTGTTTTTAAAAATCAAAATTTCTATTTATTCAAACTTTATTTTTAACAAAGAAACCTTAACCGTTTTTTATAATGTTCTTGAAAAAAATCTTGTAATTCAAAGAAAGAAAAAATTACACTGTACATACTTTAAATATATTTCTTGTTTTTTTTGCTTCTTTCCTTAGTTTATTAATCTATGATTTTTACTGCTGCTTATCGTGCTTTACAACGTCTTCTGACCTCGCAATATCGTATTATGATACTGAAAGCATTGGGGGTTACTTTTTTCATTCTCACCATTTTATGGTTATGTGTGCACCAACTTTTTGTGTCTTACTTTTGGCCCTGGATTGCTCAATTTCTTCCTGGACTCCCTAGTTGGGCGGGATGGATTGGTTTTAGCATGCTTATCATCTTTAATCTTGGGTTGGCTCTTTTGTTGGCTTTTTTGATTGCACCCATCACAGCTATGATTGGTGGTTTTTTCATTGACTCTGCTGCTGAAATCATTGAAAAGGAGGATTACCCAAACGAGCCTATTGGACAAGCCTTGCCGTTTCAGCGTTCTCTTATCATTTCCTTTAAATTTGTTATTTTAAGCCTTCTTGGTAATGGAATTGCTTTTATTTTATTCTTCATACCAGGTATTAATTTAATTGCTTTTTATCTTATTAATGGTTATTTGCTCGGTCATGAATATTTCTTGTTTGCGGCTTACCGTTTTCGAACAGAGCAAAATGCGCGTGCTTTTTTACATACTCATTACACAACAGTTTTTGGCGCAGGATTATTGATAGCGATTTTTGTTTCGATTCCTATTATTAATCTAGCAACACCGCTTTTTGCCGCCGCCTTTATGACACATTTACACAAAATGCTTTCCCAAAAGACCATAGCACGCATTACACAAAAATAGTGTTCCTTGACTTTAAGGTTAATAAAACTTGCCAGCCAAAGAAAGCATAATATAAAATTTTATGCTTTATCTTTTATTAAAGCAATATATTGATTTATAATGATAACTTATCGTTTCACAACATGAGTGAAAAACCTAAATATTATGAGGGTTTCTCATTTTAATCCTATTCATATTGGATCAATTGAAATCGTTTGTTGAAATGTCATAAACGGAGGTGGTGTGCGGATAAAAGTACTTTCAAAAAGGCGTGAAATATCTTTATATGAATCCTCTTAATGCAAACATTATCGTCGCATTGAAAACTGAAAAAGAGTATGATGGTGCCGCTTTGTACCTTCTATTTCAGTAAAAACGGATAGCATAATGTCTTTTATACCATTCATGGAGAGTGTATATTCTTCATAAGAGAGTTTTGGAAATTATTGAAAGATATCTGTGTAAAACAAGCACGTAAATGAGTAATATAATGGTATTTTGAGCGTATTCTATTTTAATTGTAAAAAGCGTGCGCTTTAAAGAAACCTTTTGAAAAAAATCTTGCTCTGATGTTAGCATTTCGCTAATATAGCGTTATTGTATTCATTATCTTTAATGGATTATTTTAGCCTTGTTAGCGCCTTATACTATAAGGTTTCTTTTCTTCAAAACTGTTGATACGAATGATTAATTGGATATTCATTTTTATTAAAAAATAAGGCGTTTGTTAACCATCGCAAGGAGTAAATTTTAACACCAAAGTAAAAAATACAAACATGTAAGTTCTTAGAACTTATGAGAAATTTATTATAGGGAATACTCTTCATGATGCATATGATTGTTATGATATGGGAAAAATTAAAAATTAAAAAACAAGCTATACGTACACTGATAAAAGTATTAAATAGACTCCTTTGTTCAACCGGTAAAGCAAATGTGACTGCTTAAGTTCTATATTCTTTCAAATCATGCAAAAGATGCACAATATTTAAAGGAAGGTTATAAAGATGAACTGGATTACAAATTATGTTCGTCCTAAAATTAACTCTATATTGGGGCGCCGTGAAATTCCAGAAAATCTATGGATTAAAGATCCTACCAGTGGTGAAATGGTCTTCCATAAAGATCTGGAAGCTAATCAATTTGTAGCTCCCAATTCTGGTCATCATATGCGTATCAGTGCTAAAAATCGTCTCATGCATTTTTTTGATGATGGTGTTTATACAGCTCTTGAAAATCCAAAAGTTGTAACAGATCCTTTAAAATTTCGTGACGAAAAACGCTATATTGACCGGTTAAAAGATTATCGTTCTAAACTTGGGGTTGATGACAATATTTTAAGTGCACGTGGTACGATTGAAGGCTTACCAATTATTGCAACTGTTCAAGATTTCGCCTTTATGGGTGGATCACTTGGTATGGCTTCAGGAGAAGCTATTATCAAAGCTTTTGATACTGCCATTGCTGAAAGGCGTCCGCTGGTTCTTTTTGCTGCTTCTGGTGGTGCACGCATGCAAGAAGGAACACTCTCGTTGATGCAAATGCCCCGTACAACTGTAGCGATTGAAATGTTGAAAGAAGCAAAGCTTCCCTATATTGTTGTGCTGACTAATCCAACCACCGGTGGTGTTACTGCTTCTTACGCCATGCTTGGTGATATTCACATTGCCGAGCCTGGCGCTATGATTGGTTTTGCTGGTCCACGTGTGATTCAACAAACTATACGCGAAACCCTACCAGAAGGTTTTCAAAGTAGTGAATATCTGCTTGAACATGGTATGATTGATATGGTTGTATCGCGTTTAGAAATGAAAACAACAATTGCACGTATTTTACGCTTGATGATGAAACGCCCTGCTGTTTTTAACCCTTCCGATCCATCCCCAACAGACTCTCAAACATCGCTTTCTAGGACAAAAGCAGCTTAAGTTTATGCAACAAAGTCAAATACAAAGGGTGGTGGATGATTTACTAAAAAATTATCCGAAAAAATTTGATCTTTCTTTAGAGCGTATTGTTCACCTTTTAGAGCGTCTTGGTAACCCACATTTAAAACTTGCCCCTGTTATTCACATCGCTGGAACAAATGGCAAAGGATCTGCTTCAGCAATTTGCCGTGCTCTTTTGGAAAGTGCAGGATACCGCGTTCATGTTTATAGCTCACCTCATCTCGTCAACTGGAATGAACGCTGCCGGTTAGGTCAAAAAGGAGGAGGTCAACTTGTTACAGAAAACCAATTGGCTGAGACAATCCGTGAAATTATAAAAGTAAATCGTCAAGAGCCGATTACTATTTTTGAAATTTTTACAGCCGCTGCCTTTATGTTGTTTAGTATACATCCAGCTGATGTTGTCATTTTAGAAGTTGGATTGGGAGGACGTTTTGATGCTACCAATGTCGTTAACAAACCAGCTGTATCGCTTATTATGCCCATTGATTATGATCATGAGAGCTTTCTTGGAAATACAATTGCTCAAATCGCTTTTCAAAAAGGGGGAATTATAAAACCAAACGTTCCAGTGGTCATCGGAAAGCAGAATTATGAAGAAACTCTTGCTACTTTAATACCCCTTGCCGATAAAAATAAAGCATCTTATGCTCTCTTTGATCAAGATTATCAAAGCTATAAAGAACATGGACGTATGGTTTTTCAAAACCATCAAGGTCTCATGGATCTTCCTCTTCCTAACCTTATTGGAGACCACCAAATTGCTAATGCTGGTGCATCTCTTGAAGCAGTTTATCAAGCGGGTTTTCAACTTTCAGAACAAACCATAAATGACGCTTTGAAAAATATTTATTGGCCCGCACGAATGCAGCATCTTACCCAAGGACTTTTGGTTGATCAACTATCTCCTGATATTGATTTATGGTTAGATGGTGGTCACAATCCTGCTGCAGGAAAAGTTATTGCGGCAGAACTTACACAATGGAGAAAAAAAACAGATCGCCCCATTATTATGATTGCTGGCATGCTTAATACCAAAGATGCTGTCGGTTATTTTCGTCCTTTAGCTAACCTTGTCGATAAAGTATATACGATACCGCTGCTTGACAATAATGCCAGTATCTCTCCAACAGACTTAGCTGAATCAGCCCAAAAAGTAGGAATCCCTGCTGCCCCAAAAGCGCACCTACAAGATGCTTTGCATAAAATTAAAATGGAATATAAAGAGGCTATTGTCCTTATTAGTGGTTCTCTTTATCTTGCGGGTGATATTTTGCGTGACAATAAAACACCACCGTGCTAGATAATTAGCTATTTTTAAAGCTTTGAAAGATAGACTTTTTAATCATGCAACTTGATTGTGCACTTTATCAACATCCTAAACTCATTACTGTTTTTGGCGGATCCGGTTTTGTAGGACGACATGTCGTTGAAACTTTGACTAAGCGGGGATATCGCGTTCGTATCGCTGTTCGTTGTCCACAAAAAGCTTATTACATGCTCCAAATAGGAGAAGTAGGACAAACCCAAATGCTTAAAACAGATATCAAGCATCGTGCCTCTGTTGCACACGCATTGCTTGGAGCTGATGCGGCAGTGTTTTTACCCGGTAGCTTAAAACAAGCAAATCAATCGAATTTTAAAAACACACAAATTGATGGTGTTTACAATGTTGCTGAATTAACAGCAGAAACTGGTATTCCGCTCATCTATATGTCAACACTTGTGGCTAACGAGAATGCTTCATGTCTTTATGCACGTGTTAAGTTTATGGGTGAACAAATCATTCATAACAAGCATCTTCAAGCAATTATTATCCGTCCATCCGTTATCTTTGGACCAGAGGATTGTTTCTTTAACACCTTAGCAGATTTGTCACGTTTTTTACCAATTATGCCTCTTTTTGGAGGTGGACAAAGCAAATTGCAACCCGTGTATGTTGGTGACGTTGCTGAGTTTATCGTGCGCGCTTTAGATGGACAGGTTGCTTGGGGAAAAAATTATGATCTTGGTGGTCCCCAGATTATCACCTTCCAAAATACTCTTGAAAATATACTCAAAATTATTCACCGTAAAAAAACAATCCTATCCATGCCCCTTTCTGCTGGTCTATTGATTGGAGGAATTTTGGGAACAATCGGTAAATTGCCTTTTGTACCAACACTCGTAACAGCCAATCAGATACGTTTTTTGCAAATGGATAACATTGTTTCTAAAGAAGCTATAGAGAATGGATATACTCTAGAAGGTGTGGGTATTACCCCCAGAGCAATGGCAGCATTCTTGCCAAGTTATCTCTGGCGATTTCGTCCACATGGTCAATTTTCCCAAAACCTACTCGTCTAGAATAAATTCTTCCAAAACTGAGTTAATTATTTGATTTATAATTCATAGCGCGTTGTTAGCGGTTTTAAAATCAGAGTGTTCAATAGAGTGATGTTTTTACATTTTAAATACTCTATTCAGTATCACAAAAAATGTTTAATCGTATATCTATAGTCTTTTGATAAAAATCGTTGAAAACAGGAGAAAAGCACTTCTTATAAACTGTCTTTATCAAAGAGCAGGTTCAACATTGGAATCCTAAAGAACCGATTCTGAACTGCCTATCCATAAACATGATAATCTATGGCTTTGTATTTATATTATTTTGCTAAAAAGCTTAATAATGAGATTAAAGTAATTCTTCCTTTTTCAACAACCGCATAAGTGAGTAGAATACGAGTATACTACTTTCGATATTATCCCATAAAAATCAATATAAAAACTGTAAAGCAATGCACCATTTTTATTATTTAAAAGGTATTCCCTCTGGAGACTTTTAAAAGCTTTAAAGTTACGTGAAAAGGATAGAATTTTGTTTATATAATAAGACTTATCATGAAGATCTCTTATTCTGTCAGTAATATCACTATTCAGATCCATAAATGCATATTTTTTGCACAAATTTATGGAGATTTTAAAAGAGCTTTTTCACATAAAGAAGTCCTCTTCTTGTCTTGCATTTTTTTTTAATTTCTCCTACCGTCTTGGAAAAACTTATTTTAAAGGAATGAAGAATGGCAGCTCAAGATTTTGTTGTCAAAGATATTGCACTTGCCGCTTATGGTCGTAAAGAACTTGATATTGCTGAAACTGAAATGCCTGGTTTGATGGCTTGTCGTAAGGAGTTTTCTTCCAGCCAACCTTTGCGCGGAGCGCGTATTTCTGGCTCATTGCACATGACAATTCAGACAGCTGTTTTAATTGAAACATTAAAAGCGATTGGCGCCGATATACGATGGAGCTCTAGCAATATTTTTTCTACGCAAGACCATGCAGCAGCAGCTATCGCCGCAACAGGCATTCCTGTATTTGCCATTAAAGGTGAAACATTGGAAGAATATTGGACTTATATAGATGCAATCTTCCAATGGCCAGATGGTAATCCTTCCAATCTTATTTTAGATGATGGAGCTGACGCCACAAACTATATTTTAATGGGAAGTCGTGCAGAACAAAATAAAGATATTTTATCGCATCCCAAAACAGAAGAAGAAGAAATTTTTTTCAAACAAATACAAAAGCGTATGGATGCAACGCCAGTTTTTTTTACACGACAGCGCGCGGCAATTAAAGGTGTAAGCGAAGAAACCACAACAGGTGTAAACCGTCTTTATCAGTTACAAAAAGAAGGACTTCTACCTTTTCCTGCTATTAATGTTAATGATAGCGTCACTAAATCAAAGTTTGATAATAAATATGGATGTAAAGAATCATTGGTCGATGGTATTCGACGTGGAACAGATGTGATGATCGCTGGTAAAACTGCCATTGTCTGTGGTTATGGTGATGTAGGAAAAGGTTCAGCAGCATCTCTTTCTGGTGCTGGGGCTCGTGTTAAAATAACAGAAATTGATCCTATTTGCGCTCTTCAAGCCGCTATGGATGGCTATGAAGTTGTTAATTTGGATGATGCTGCTTCCAGTGCTGATATTATCATCACGACAACAGGCAATAAAGATGTTGTTCGTTTAGATCATATGCGACAAGTAAAGGATATGTGTATTCTTGGAAATATTGGTCATTTTGATAACGAAATCCAAGTCGCTGCCCTTAGAAATTTGCCATGGACAAATATTAAACCACAAGTTGATATGATCACCTTTCCCGATGGAAAACGCATCATTTTGCTCTCTGAAGGGCGTTTGTTAAACCTCGGGAATGCGACTGGGCATCCTTCTTTTGTCATGTCAGCCTCGTTTACTAATCAAGTTTTAGCGCAAATTGAACTTTTTACCCGTTCAGAACACTATACAAATGAAGTCACTGTTTTGCCTAAACATCTTGATGAAAAGGTTGCACGTCTACATCTGGATCGGTTAGGAATAAAATTAAGTGTTTTATCAGAAGAACAAGCCGCTTATATTGGAGTCTCACCACAAGGACCTTATAAACCAAACCATTATCGTTACTAATACGTTTCCTTGGGTTAAAAAAGGGAAAGATGCCGTGCTCAGCTTTGGTGACTATAACCCCAAAGAAAAAGCTCAAAAAGAGATCCGAATCTATACGTATATATTTTGCCTTTTTTTCTTTTTTTCTCCAACATGCGCTTTTGCTCAGTCATTGGAAGGTTATTTACCATTTTTCTTCACTTTGCCGAATGGTCCATGGCTGCTTTTAGCGCTGTGTGGAGGAATTTCTTGTGCTTCACTTCTCACGTGCCTAGCTGTTATTATGCGTGCAAAAAAAACTGCACAGAAGCCTTTGAAGATAATTCAGGCAAATTTTTCTGAAAAACTTAAATATTATGAATGGCTTCTGGAAGAAACCGAGCAATTCCTTCTTATTTGGGAAAATCCAACAACCTTACCCCGTGTCGTTGGTGCCCTTTCTGCATTGCAAAAAATAGGAATCGACCAGAAAGATTTTCAGCGTTTTGAGCTCTGGGTTGAAGAAAATTCTCTGCGAGAACTTGATTATGCATTGACTCAACTACGTTGTAAATGTCACCCTTTTGATCTTTCTATCACCACCACAAACAATGTACCGCTACAAGTTACAGGAGTCATCGCAGGAACAGTCGCTATTGCTCGTTTTCAAGATATCTCAAAACAACAGAGTGAAAATGCTCGTTTACAGAAAGATATCGCCCGCCTTCTTACTGAACTGAGAATGCAGCGTAATCTTCTTGATCTTATTCAAGAGCCCGTATGGATAAAAGATTGTGAAGGAAAAGTTTGTTTTATCAATCGCGCCTTTAGAGAAATGACAGATTTTCGTGAAGGCAGTGATGAAGTGGGGGATCTTTTCAATGAAAATACACAACGCAAAACAGATGAAATAGAAACAATTTTTCAAGAACATGTTCACACAGTTATTGATGGAGAACGACATCGTTTTCATCTCACACGTATTACAACAGCCGAAGGGATGGCAGCTTTTGCGCGTGATGACAGCGCATATGAAAATCTTGCTCATGAATTAAGTTATGTTCTTCAAAGCCATTGTGAAACACTTGACCAAATTTCAACAGCTGTAGCTATTTTTGATACAAACCAAAAATTAAAATTCTGTAATCATGCTTTTAAAATTTTATGGCCGTTGGAGACTTCCTTTTTAGAAAGTGAACCAAGCCATACATTATTTCTTGAACGTCTACGTGAAAAAGGGCTCATTGCTGAACACCCCGATTGGCGCGCATGGAAAGAAGAACTTTTTAAAGCCTATCGACAAACAGAATCGAACCAACAAATTTGGAATCTTCCAGATGGGCGTACGGTGCGTGTTATCTCGAACCCTCATCCACAAGGAGGTGTCACTTGGCTTTACGAAAACCTTACAGAAAAAATTGATCTTGAACGCCGTTATAATACACTTATTAAAATACAAGGTGAAACACTTGATAAACTTTCCGAAGGCGTGGTTGTTTTTGGTACTGATGGACGCCTTCGTTTATCGAATCCTGCCTTGTCGAAATTGTGGTCTCTTCCTTATAATTTACTGGTAGAAGGGACCCATATTACACAGTTACAAAGCCATTGTTCAGCCTTAACCTTAGGACAAGAATGGGATCAATTTACCAAATTCATTACCGGTTTTGCTGAAAAACGTGAAACATATTCAGGTCGTATAGATCTTAAAAATGATATGATTATTGACTATACTCTGGTTCCTCTTCCCGATGGACAAACAATGCTTACTTTTGTGAATGTTACAGATACTGTCCATGTTGCACGTGCTCTTCAAGAAAGAAATGAAGCATTAGAAAGTGCTGATCGTTTGCGTAATGAATTTGTCCAACATGTTTCCTATGAATTGCGTACACCTCTCACCAATATTATTGGATTTTCCGATATTTTACGTGATCAAATTTTCGGCTCTATCAATAAACGTCAACAAGAATATCTTGGGCATATTCATTCAGAATCAGGAACTCTTTTAAATATTGTTAACGATATTCTTGATCTTGCTACCCTTGATGCAGGCATTATGGAGTTGGACATAAAATCGGTTAATATTGCAGATGCTATGATACAAGCAGTAGCACGTGTAGAAGATCGCCTTAATGGACGGCATATTACGCTTTTACAACAAATTTCTCCTTCCTTAAATTCTATTTCTGCTGATGAAAAGCGCTTGCATCAAATTTTTGTGAATGTACTGAGTAATGCTATTAATTTTGCAACGGAGGCGAGTACTATTGAATTTTGCGTCGATGAACAAGATGATAACATTGTCTTTAGCGTTCACAATCAGGGCTCTGACATCCCAGAAGACGTTCTTGATCGTATTTTTAAACGTTTTTCTTCCCATTCACACCATGGTGGGCGTGCGGGAGCGGGTCTTGGCCTTTCCCTTGTAAAAAGTTTCGTTGAACTACACGGTGGACATGTTGAAATTCTTACCGGTTCTGGAAAAGGAACAACAGTTAAATGTTTTTTCCCACTCTCCAAAGGAGATACGATTTTTTAATTTTAACCTTTATGATAACAAAAATTTTTCATCCATTTCATGGAACTTTTAATGAATTTTAGTTTTTTTCTTGAAAATGAAGAGGCAACAAAGCTTTTTGCACAAAATTTAGCTCTTTCTTTAAAGCCAGGAGATCTTGTAACGCTGCAAGGAGATCTTGGAACTGGAAAATCAACCATTGCACGTACAATCATTCAAACACTTGCGAACGATAACACTATGGATGTTCCAAGCCCTACTTTTACTCTTGTGCAAAGCTATCAACTTCCAAAGTTTGAAATTATTCATGCTGATCTTTATCGCCTTTCTATGGCAGAAGAAATTGATGAATTAGGGCTTCATGAAGCTCGTGAGAAAAATATTTTACTTGTTGAATGGCCAGAAAGAAATACAGCTCTTTTAGAACTCGCCACTTTTGCACTCACCTTACACTATAAAGAACATGGGCGTCATGTAACAGTTAGATCAGCGCAACATTCCATTGAATGTTTGCAACAGTCTTTTACAATTCGTACATTTTAAAAAAACATGAACATCATCATTTTTTAATTTGATAATACCTCAGTACTACCTATGAAATCTGAGATGATAGACAACATAAAGAAGGCTTCATGGAGGCACCAACCATGGAAGATGAAACGAAATGATGACTCTTTTATATAACAATGACATAAATTGCAAAGGACAGCCGTTAATTTATAGAAATTCATCAATTTATTTTAGAGAATCTGATACCTACAATTTTGATTTTAGAGAATAGTATAAGAGAATTTTAAATTGAAGTGATAACCCTTTAGAAGAGCATTATATAACCTGTAGTGAATTGCTTGTCTCTTTCTGCTTAAAAATTGTGAGCTTCAGAAAAGTAATTTGCAAAGTTTTTGCTTAAAATCTCCCTTTATGTGTTGAAAACACTATCTATCTCAATAGTCTTATCTAAGAAGAAATACCTTTAATGAAATTATCATTCTCCCAATATTTTTAACGCGCCTATAAGGAAAGAATTGCATATATTCTTCATACAAAGCAATTTTTTATAAAAAATGGCCAATTGAATCATGCATAAAAGCACGAATTCTTAAATTCATTTAAAATTTTGATTTTTATTGTCTTTTCATTATAACATAATGCAAAAAAGAATATTTTAAAAAAGTCAAAAGGAGAGACAAAATTTCTCTCCTTTATAGTAATTATACGTGGAATTAACTAAGCCCATCTTTTATCCATTCAGAAAGACGTCCTTTAGAGGTAGCGCCAACCATATTCGATGAAATATTTCCATTTTTAAACATTAATAATGTAGGGATAGAACGTACTCCGTATTGGGTAGCCAGTTCCGGATTTTCATCAATATTTACCTTAGCAATTTTAACTTGATTTTGCATTTCTATTGAAATTTCATCCAACATTGGAGCAATCACTTTGCAAGGGCCACACCATTCTGCCCAAAAATCAACCACAACAGGGGTGGAAGAAGTTAGAACTTCACTTTCGAAATTGTCCTTATCAACTTTTATACACGTCATTGATTTATCCTTTATATTCACCTTTTATAGATTGGTATAATAACAATTCATATCAAGTTATTGCAAAGATAAATTATTAAAGGACTTTTTTACACTAGGGATTATGCGTTGTGTTTGTTTGAGCGATTTTATGAAAGTAAATAAAATGTAAAAATGCTTTGCAAGGAAAAGAGTAACTTATAAGGCAACTTCACTAAGAAATGCCTCAAGTTTTTCTGGAGGAAGTTTAAAAATTTTGGCTTCTTTACTGTAGATAAGCAGAGCCTGTATATCTTTATCGGGATGAATAGCTTGCAATAACTTTCGATAAAGAGCCATTTGCAACCAATGATGAGAAGCAATAGCAGCTTCATTTTCTGGCGGGGTTCCTGTTTTAAAATCTGCAAAGATAACGCTGTTTTGCGTGATGTAGAGACGGTCAATTTGACCAGAGATTGCTTGTTCTTTTCCACGAATTTTCACAATACCCATTAAGGAGACCTCAGCACGTGAATGCTCAGAGAAAAGGGGTTTGAGATAAACATGATCTAATATTTTCCAAATATGGCAAAGAGCATCTTCTCTTTGGCTCTCATGCCAATGAGAGGCTTTGATATTGAGATAGTTTCGAGCATAATCTCGACGTTTTTGTGGGGGACAATCGGGTAAATACTGTAACAATCGGTGAACGAGATTACCATATTCAATGGAAAAAGCTCTGTTTGTGTTCATGGCTCCTAAAACAGGTGAAGTGGTAAGCTGTTTTGGACTTGAGGACAGCTCTGTATCAGCTTCAATGGAAAGGCTCGCCACTGACGGTTTTAACGGTTTTGGTAACACTGGTTCTGCTGGTACTTTATGGGAGAAAAAGTCTGGTAGAGGTGGAAGTGTTTGGCACTCAACGGAAGAAATTTTTTGGTTTATAGAAGTAGAAGAAGGCGGTGTAATGCAATAACGCCAAGCTGCAATATCTTCCGCAGGACCTTTTATAGCTACCGCATGTGGTTCGAGAGCTCTCTTTACCAGTTGTAACCATGTATGAGATGGCGTTTTCGGACCTTTATACCCGCAAACAAACAAGCGATCTTCAGCGCGTGTCATTCCTACATAAAGAAGGCGCCTATACTCCTCTTCAGCACGCTCTTTTAAACGCAAAATTGCTTGTTTAGAAGGCATTGTATCGAATTCTGCATTAGGGCGCCAGATAAAAGCTTGTTGGTCACTCAAATATGCATTGTTCAAGGGAACTTCAAGCAAGTGAGGTGAATGCTGGGGATGCCAAATCGCACTACCGGGATCAACTAAAAATACAACAGCAGCCTCCAGTCCTTTTGCGGCGTGAACAGTCATGATGCGAATTTCTTCATGATTTTGGTCAAACTCACGTTTAATTTCTGGTTCACTGACACTTAATGTTTCCAAAAAAGCTTGTAATCCTGGTAACCCCGTTTTTTGAATCGCGAGTGTGTAGTCCATAAAAGCATCAAGCACATCATTGGCTTCCGAGCCTAAGCGCGCTAAAATTTTTTGTCGTCCCTTATCATCATTTAAGATATGACTATAGAATTCGAAGACTGGTATTTTATCCACTAAAGTACGATATTGACTCAAGCTTTCAAAAGTATCTTTAAAAGGAATATGCGACGATGCCTGTTCACAAAGGCTTTTCCAAAGGGAGCCTGTACGGTGAGCGGCAAGTTGATAAAGTTCCTCTTCGCTAAGCGCAAAGAGTGGACTTTTTAAAACACAAGCAAGAGACAAATCGTCTTGTGGTTGCAAAACAAAACGTCCGAGTGCCATTAAATCACGCACACTCATATGTTTTATAAGCTGTAAACGGTCTGCACCAGCGACGGGTATATTGCGTTGTTTAAGGGCACGAGAAAGCGCTAGGGCAAATTGATCACGCTTACGAACCAAAACCATAATATCACTAGCACGCAATAACCGCCCTTTTGCTGGAAGCATTTCTCCTTTGTGTAACCAGCCTGCAATCGTTTCAGCAACTTTTTCTGCCAAACGTACTGCTGGTATATCTAAATGATCAACAGTTACATGCCAATCATCAGGAAATTCGTCTTTTTCTTTAGAAATGGCATCCCATAAAATAACTTCACCTGGACTGTGAGTACGGATAGCTTCGTGTATGGTTTTTGTATTTTCTGCTGAAAGCCCTTTATAATTCTCTGGTGTTTCAAAGACAAGATCCACACTTTTAAGAACATCGGCTGTGGAGCGAAAAGAGTAATTCAATTGTATTTTTTCAAATTTCTGCTTTGCTTGTTGTGCTTTTTTTTGAATAATTTTGCCATTTGCAGCAAAATTTTCTGGTGCAGCGCCCTGAAAGGAATAAATAGACTGTTTTTCATCTCCAACAGCGAAAAGAGTACGTATATTGTCACGTTGACTATGACCTGTAAAAAATTCTTGCGCTAAAAGTTGAATAATTTTCCATTGATCAGGGTTCGTATCTTGTGCTTCATCAAGCAAAATATGATCAAGACCCTTATCAAGTTTATAGTGCACCCATTGGCTTGCACCTTTGCGCTGTAACAAATGGAGTGTGCGCTCAATGAGATCATCAAAGTTTAAAAAACCATTGGCTTTTTTTAAATTTGCATAAATTTTGAGATAAAGGGCACAAAGCTGAAAAGCAGCCATATTGAGGGTGGCAACTTTTGCACAGTGATATTTTTCTAAAAGAACAGAAAGCTTGCTTTGTTTATCTTTAATCAATTGTTGAATAAAAGGCCAAATTTCATCTGATTTTTTAGACGATATAAGTGCAAAATTACGAGGTTTACCTTCTGTTGTAAAATAAATATTTGAAACAATATCAATGATAGTTTCTTCATCACAAGCAGTTTCTAATTGGGGAAGTTTTTCAATGATACTCTTAGTGTTTTTATTCCCATGGGTTTCACAATGGTTAAGAGCATAAAGAGGAAGACGAGCAGTCTGTTGAATTTTTTCTAGTAATTGCTGATTTGTATCATCAGGTGCTAAATTAAACAGCGCCCGCAATTTCTCTTCTCCATTTTCAGACAGAAGAGAAGACAAAAAATCAGACAGTTTATGTTGCTTTTCAGCTGCTTCATACAGCAATTGGTTAAAAGTATGTTCACTGATAACCTTAAGCAGCTGTTTTAGAGCGGGTTGTATATCATGATGCTTTAAAAGTTGGCAGCGGGCTTCTTGTAGTAATTTCTTGCGGTTGATATCATCTATGAGTTCAAAATGTCCAGCAATATTGGCTTCTAGCATAAATTGATGCAAGAGAGATTCGCAAAATGCGTGAATAGTCTGTATTTTCAAACCACCAGGTGTTTCTAAAGCACGAGCAAAGAGTTGGCGCGCATAGGTTATTTTTGTTGCACTGATAGGTTTGTTTTCAAACTTCGATAAGATTTCTTTAAGCTGTGCATCATCGAGTTCATTCCAGCTGGAGAGTGTGCGAAAAATCCGCGATTGCATAACAGCGGCGGCGGCTCTCGTGTAAGTAAGGCATAAAATACGTGCTGGAGAAGTACCGTTTAAAAGCAAACGAATAACGCGTTCGGTTAGAACATGGGTTTTTCCAGATCCTGCATTTGCAGAAACCCATACATGTGTTTTTGGATGTGTTGCTGTTGCTTGTGCATCAAGGGCTGCTTCAGGAATAGAAAAAAGAGTCATGATTGATCTCCTTTATGAAATCCATTTGACCATTCCCATAAGCGTGCCAGATGATCATAGTCACTTTCATATTGTTTTAACATAGGGACTGCGTGTGAAAGATAGCCTTGTTGTGGATTTTGATAATACTCCATTAACGCGATAAGATGTTCCCACGCCCTTTCACCAAGATTAATAACATTTTGGTGATCTTTTTCCGCTTTTTCTGAAAGAATTAATTGAGGAGTAATCTTACCTTTTCCATTAAGAGGAATATAAAATAGTTTTGAGGGGGACAGATTTTGAAAATCTGTAAAAGCTCCTCTCATTAATAGAGCGGTTTCCAATGCTAATTGTGGAAATAATAATTCGCGAACCTGTTTTGATGAAGGGGGTGTACTCGTTTTAAAATCAAGTATTTCAACCGTTTTGTTTGGCAATATATCAATACGATCAGCACGTCCTGAAAGAGTTACCCCTGTTGTACCTATGGGTATTTTTTGCGATTCCACTTCCGAATGTCGTATTCGGGGTTCTAGACTTTGTTCCCATTGCAAAATAAAGGGAGCAAGATTTTCAAATGTATTCCACCAGATTGTTTCAACATCAGCAGGCAAATTAAACTTATCAAATTCTTTACGTCCAATAGCGAGCAACACATCTAATGCATTTGCAGCATTTAGATTTTTTATTTGTGTGCAAAAATCTGCAAGAATAGCGTGATAAAGTGTTCCGCGTTCAGAAGCACCAAGGTCATGAATAAGGGCTTTAAGTGGTTTGAGCCTTAAGATTTTTTTAGCATAAATGGCATAAGGGTCATGGCGTAACGTTGTTATTTCGGTGATGGAAAAATGACGTGGACGCACTGCAATGGGTGGCACAGGGCAAGGGCGTGTTGCACAAGCAGACATGTCCGTATTGTCAAGCATCTTTGCCCAATGGCGTATCTTTTCACCTCGTGCACGGATTTGTTTCCAAACTTGTTGTCCTACGACAGTTTCTAAGCGTTGTAGCCAGCGTGAAGGGAGAGAAGGAACATGATCAACTCGTAGTGCTCGGCTCATCACCACTTTATCCATTCCCATCGCCCATTGAAAATCATGCGCGGAAAGACCAATACGCTGTTCTGGTGGTTCCAGAGTTAACATCATTTTCATCGGTCGCGATAAAAAAGCATCATTTCGGGTTGATATCGGCCATGATCCTTCATTAAGACCACCAATGACCACTGTATCAACCGTTTGCAAACGCGATTCCAAAGTACCCCAGATGAATAAACGTGGATGTCCTCCAGGCGAAGGTGCGACGGAACGGGTTGCTATTATGGCAGAAAACATAGCGGGCCATTCACAAAGATGAAATGTTAATCCCGATTGATCACTGACCAATTCACGCAAAAAATTTGATAAGGCTTGTCCTGCTTCATGTTGATAAAGATGTGCAAGAGAATTATCCTCATTGCGACCAAAATTTTCAAAAACCTCAACAGTTGCTATTGCAGCCTCATTGATGGTGCATTCTTTCTCTTGTTTCATAAGAGACGTTAAAGGCTCAACAGCTTTTTTTAAAAGATGACAAAAGAGACGTGCTTCTTCACATTTCTGCTGATCAAGGGTGTTATTTTCAGAACTATTATGAAAAGATGTTTCAATCCATTTTTCAAGAAATTGATCACATTCGCAAAGATTAATACGCCCTGTATTCCCTCGAAGAACAAAAAGTTCAAAATTTTCTGCCATTTCCCGTAAACGATGACGATTTTGTTGGAGTGTTGTAAGGGGATGTTTAAGAAGAGAAAGAAAAGCAATGGGATCATCAGGTTGCAATACATTTTCTAAGATAAGTCGTAAGAGAGTTACAGGCAATGTTTGTGCAAGTGGTATTCCGCCTGAATCATTTGCTTCAATTCCAAATCGCTGTAATTCCACAGCAACACGGCGTGCTAAATTACGGTCATTTGTAATAAGGGCTGCAGTTTTTTGAGGTTCTTCAATAGCTTTGCGTAAGGTAACAGCTATAGCGAGAGCTTCTTCACGTTCATTTATAGCTTCAATAAATGACCAATCTGCACAAAGATTTTCATAATCATCACGGATAATTTGTATCCATTTATCTGTTGTAGAAGCAGGTCGGAGTGCTTCTGATAAAAGAGCCATTCGCCTTTTCTTTGTGCTACTCTGTTGGCCAATTTCGCAAACATGATGACGTTGACACCCCATGAGAGAAAGAAGTTTTTTTAAATGATATTGAGGATGACTAAAAATATTTTCTGCATGATCAAGAAAATCACAAGCTGTTTTTTCTTTATTGCTCGTGCTTAATGCATTCCATTGTTCTTCATCCATATGAAAATCAAGTCCAGGAAGAACAACAGCCCCTTTTGGCAGAGAAGCTATAACCTTTAAAAGATGAGAAACTGCAGGAATAGAACCTGACACACCAGCTGCAATAATCGGTTTATCAGGCTGCGTACGTCGTAAATTCTCTGCATGCATTGTGAGTGCTTGATTACGCCATTCAGCGGGATTACTTCGTTGCCTTTCTGTCAAGATTTGTGGCCAATTTTGCGTAACAATAGTCAGAAAATCGAGCGTTATCTGCCACCATTCAGCGACCATGTCAGGTGCAATATCTTTAAGTTTCGACCAATCTGCTCCTTCTGTTTCAATTTCATCCATCAAATGTGCTAAATCTTGAGCAAGCCAAATTGCATCAGCACTATGAGCTGGAATAAGCACATCTTCTGTACCAAACATGGCACGCAGATGCGCAGGCAAATTTTCACGCCATGGACGAATAAGGCGCGCTAAAAGCAGTAGGCGTTCACTTTCACCAATGGGCGGATTTAAAGCGCTAGTATGATTTTCAACAAAAAGAAAACTGTCTTCATCTACATCACCTAGAGCACGAATAGTTGGCAAAAAGGTTGATTGTGTATCACTTCTTTCAACAAAAGCTAAACGCAAAGCGCGCGCAGCACGACGTGTCGGAACATAAATAAGGCTATCAGCAAGGGCAGTTTGAATATCTCCATTGGGAGCAAAATTATCAATAAGGGTACCAGAGAGCAGTGCATCAACAAAGTGAGGCAAAAAAGCAGTTCCAGAAGATATAGAAAAGACACGTGGTTTACAAGTCATATGATCTCATATTGGGGATAACAAATTTCATCTTATTGATTATTTGCTTTATTTTGACTGTATACAATTTTCATACAAGAAAAAACTGAAAAGCTCTATTTATACAGGAGATTTTTAGCTGATATTCAAAATACTTAAATATATGACCTTGTCTTAAGCTATTGTGAAAAAATATATCACAATTTTAAAAGGCGCTACAATTACAAATATATTATAACTTATTGAATATTATAAAATAAATTTACCGTATTCTTTATACAGTGCAATCTGAAAGTGTTCTTTACATACTCCTTTTATTTTCAGAAAAAATAACAATATTCAGATCCCTAACTCAATATGAAAAATCATTATCAACCAAATTGTTACATAAAAATTTCTTCTTTACATTAAGAGTTTACTTGATAATCTTTAAAAGTAGAAAATTTTATCTTAGGAGCTCTTTCTGCTTCATAATTTAATGAAAAATGGTTCTCCGCTAAAAAAACTGGATCACCTTCTAAATCATACGCAAGAGCAGAGCGATGATCGTTGAGAAACTTTTGTAACTCATCTTTGCTCTGCGCTGAAATCCAACGGCATAAATTAAAGCGTGCAGACTCAAAATTCACTGGCAAAGAATATTCTATTTTTAATCGCTCTTTTAAAACATCAATTTGCAAAGCACCAATAACACCAATGAGAGAAGGCGACCCATCATCAGGAATAAACAATTGCACAACCCCTTCTTCAGCCATTTGTTGCAAAGCTTCTTTGAGCTTTTTTGCTTTCATTGGATCGCCCAAACAAACACGACGCAAAATCTCTGGTGCAAAATTGGGTACTCCCTTAAAAAGAATATCTTCTCCTTCAGTCAAAGTATCGCCAATACGCAATGTTCCATGATTAGGAATCCCTACGATATCACCAGCATAGGCTTGATCAGCAATTTGGCGCGAACGCGCAAAGAAAAATTGTGGAGCCGAAAGTGTCATCGGTTTTCCTGTTCTGACCAATTTTGTCTTCATACCACGTTCAAGTGTTCCCGAACATACCCGAAAAAATGCAATACGATCACGATGATTAGGATCCATATTCGCTTGAATTTTAAAAACAAATCCCGTCATTTTAGGTTCAGTTGCTATGATATTGCGCTGATCTGCACTTTGATCACGAGGACTTTGACCAAAATCAATAAGCGCATTGATCAAATCACGAACACCAAAATTTCGTAAAGCTGAACCAAAATAAACCGGAGTCATATGACCTTCACGGAAAGCTTGAAGATCAAAATTCTTGCAAACACTTTGAGCGAGTTCTACTCCTTCAAGAAAAGTGGAACGTTGATATTGGGGAAGTAAATGGACAACCTCACTGGGATTTGAAACGATCCGCTGGGTTATCTCATCATCTTTTTGGCGAAAACGGTTATGATGAAGATCAAAAGTCCCAACGAAATCTTTACCCGTCCCAATGGGCCATGTTATGGGGGCGGTATCAAGAGCAAGCTTTTCTTCAATTTCATCTAAAAGCTCTATAGGATCACGCGCCTCACGATCCATTTTATTGATAAAAGTAACAATAGGAATATCCCGCATCCGACACACTTCAAACAGTTTTAGTGTTCTAGGCTCAATCCCGCGGGCCCCATCCAATACCATGATAGCACTATCAACCGCTGTAAGCGTGCGATAAGTATCGTCTGCAAAATCTTCATGGCCTGGGGTATCTAGGAGATTAAAAATATGATTTTCATATTCAAACGTCATCACAGAAGTCACAACAGAAATACCACGATCACGCTCAATATTCATCCAGTCAGAACGAGTTTGAATACGATCTTTTTTGGCTTTTACTTCTCCTGCAAGTTGAATAGCACCACCAAACAATAAAAGCTTTTCCGTCAATGTTGTTTTCCCAGCATCTGGGTGAGCAATAATTGCAAATGTACGGCGCCGCTTTACTTCCTGTACTCTTCGTTCCATTATTCCTCCATAGGTCGTGCAAGTGCTTCAGCAATCAGTGCACGCATTTCATTAATCCCATAAAGCGCTATAAATGATCCCCATCGTGGACCTCGCTCTTGTCCTAAAAGGACCTCATACAACATTTGAAAAAAAACATTGGAAACACCAGGCCCACCTTCAGGGCTTTTTTTGCTATGATCTTGATAGCGTTCCGTTAACCGCGCAACATCAAGAAGTGTATTTTGTAGTGTGTTGCCATCAACAGTTTCAGGAAAATTGGCTAATTTTGCATCAATTTGTGCTAATGTTGCTCGTTCGCTGTCATCTGGTATACGAAATTTTTTGTTTGGTTTAACAAAAACATCAAAATATTTAATGGCAAATTTCACCAATTGATCAAGTTCTGGACAAGTTTGCGCATTTGCCCCCTTAGCGTAACGAGAAATAAAACCCCAAAGAACCCCTGCATTCTCTGCATTTGAAGCACTTACCAAATTTAAAAGCATCGCAAAAGGTACAGGTAAATCAACCTGCGGTGGACAACCATTATGAATATGCCATACAGGATTACTAAGCCGTTCTTGCCAACTTTGACGACCATAGGCAGAAAGATGCGCATAATATTCATCCACAGCTTTGGGAATAACATCAAAATAAAGCCGTTTTGCTGTCTTGGGCTTTGAAAACATATAAAGCCCTAAGCTCTCTGTTGGAGCATATGTAAGCCATTCATCAATGGTTAAGCCATTTCCCTTGGATTTGGAAATTTTTTGCCCTTTATCATCTAAAAAGAGTTCATAGTTAAATCCCTCTGGAGGCTTTCCACCCAGTACTTTACAAATTTTAGAAGAAAGATTTGTGGAATCGATAAGATCTTTTCCTGCCATTTCATAATCAATGCCAAGCGCTGCCCAACGCATAGCCCAATCGACCTTCCACTGACACTTAACTTTGCCCCCCGTAACCTCTGTTTCTATGGTTTCTCCTGTTTCAGGTTCAATATAAGTAACTGTCCCTTTTTCAACATTACGCGCAATCATCGGTACCTGTAATACTTTTCCAGAAAAGGGAGAAATCGGTAGAAAGAGTGAATAGGTCGCTTGCCGTTCTTCACCTAATGTTGGTAAAATAATTGCCATCACCTTGTCATAACAAGCAAGGATTCTTAAAAGTGTTTCATCAAAACGACCAGAATTGTAATAATCCGTAGCACTTGCAAATTCATAATCAAAACCAAAACGATCAAGGAAAGCCCGTAAACGTGCGTTATTTGCCGC
Source organism: Bartonella sp. CM86QHHN (assembly GCF_042194695.1). Classification (NCBI taxonomy): domain Bacteria; kingdom Pseudomonadati; phylum Pseudomonadota; class Alphaproteobacteria; order Hyphomicrobiales; family Bartonellaceae; genus Bartonella; species Bartonella sp. CM86QHHN. The sequence continues at coordinate 150,398 of NZ_JBHIND010000060.1, read as the reverse complement.
TCCAAAAGAAGGATAATCATCTCCAAAAGGATCAGGTACACGGCTCAACGGTTGACCAAGATAATGTTCCATCCTCTCGCGATCAGGCACATTCTCAGGAACCTTGCGCAAACCATCCATATCATCAGAAAAACAAAGTAATTTTGTTTTTACTTTATTCTCTGTGAGAATATGAAATGCATGACGCACCATGGTTGTACGTGCAACTTCCCCAAAAGTTCCAATATGCGGTAAACCAGAAGGTCCATAACCGGTCTCAAATATTATACTGTCTGGGTAACCCGTCTTTTCATACCGTTTGATAATCTTACGTGCTTCTTCAAATGGCCAAGTTCTCGATTGAGCAGCCGCATCCTTTAATTCAGGCGTAAGGCTAAGGGCATCACACTGATTACGCATCATTATTTATCCTAAAAATTATAATCTTCCAAAATAGGGTGTATGGTTCTTGAATTTATTCGTCAATAATAGCAAGCAAAAAGATGTAAATTTCTTTATACTTTTAAGTCACAATACAAAAACCACCCTCGTTATAAACATATTTTGTTCTGATAAAAATCAAAAACATTGAACGTTATAAAGCAAAATTGTCTTGTTTTGATTATCAGAGCCTTCATTGCTATTATTATCATGGGTTTTGCTTATTATATTTATTAGCGCAGAAGATAAGCTTCTAGTATTGAACGAAAGAACGGTAAAAACCAACAGAAAAATGTTTAAACTAGGCATTTCATACAAAAGCACTAATCCACATTACACTTGTCACCGTAACTTTCTATTTCTTTTCTTTATCACCTTGATGACGCCTTGCTAATGTACGTAAACGTAGGGCATTTAATTTAATAAAACCAGTTGCATCTCTTTGATCATAAGCACCTTGATCATCCTCGAAAGTTACCAATTCACTTGAATAAAGTGATTTTTTGCTTTGGCGCCCTTCAACAATCACATTCCCCTTATAAAGCTTTAACGTGACTTCACCTTCAACATGTTCTTGAGATAAATCAATCGCTGCCTGCAACATCTTACGTTCCGGCGAAAACCAAAATCCATAATAAATGAGTTCTGCATAACGTGGCATCAATTCATCTTTTAAATGAGCTGCGCCACGATCTAACGTTAAAGATTCTATAGCTCTGTGAGCCGTTAAAAGAATGGTCCCCCCTGGTGTTTCATAAATACCCCGCGATTTCATACCTACAAAGCGATTTTCTACCAGATCCAACCGACCAATACCATTATCCCGCCCATAATGATTTAGTTCTGCAAGTAAAGTTGCAGGAGATAAATTTTTTCCATTGATTGAAACAGCATCACCTTTTTTAAAGCCAAGAGTGATTCTGGTTGCTTTATCTGGAGCATCTTCCACCGAAAGAGTACGCATATGGACATATTCAGGAGCAGGAAGTGCTGGATTTTCTAAAATCTTTCCTTCTGATGAAGAATGTAATAAATTTGCATCCACTGAAAAAGGAGCTTCGCCTTGCTTATCTTTTTCTACAGGAATTTGATGCATACGCGCAAATTCAAACAGATCTGTCCGACTCTTAAAATCCCAATCACGCCACGGAGCAATAATCTTTATATTAGGATTAAGTGCATAAGCAGAAAGTTCAAAGCGTACCTGATCATTGCCTTTGCCCGTTGCTCCATGAGCAATGGCATCTGCCCCTGTTTCCTTAGCAATTTCAATAAGACGTTTTGAAATAAGTGGACGTGCAATTGATGTTCCTAAAAGATAAGTCCCTTCATAAACGGTATTGGCTCGAAACATCGGAAAAACAAAATCACGCACAAATTCTTCACGCAAATCTTCAATGTAGATTTCTTTAACACCTAACATTTCAGCTTTACGACGAGCAAGCTCTAATTCTTCCCCCTGCCCCAAATCTGCTGTAAAAGTCACAACTTCAACGCCTAGCGTACTTTGTAACCATTTGAGAATAATTGACGTATCCAATCCCCCCGAATAAGCCAAAACAACTTTTCTAATACTTTTCCACTTTTTCATTCTAAAGCTCTATACGAATTGTTCTTTTTTTCTAAAAAATTAAAACGACACAAGAAATATAAAAATAAATTCTCTTTAAACAACATTAAAAAGACTCAAAAAGCATAAATAAAGACGCCTCAAAGTATAAATAATGAACATTACTTAAAAATAAGAGGAGATTGACGTGTCATTTCTACCGGAGTGGTCTATTGTTGTACAATTTGCTTTAGCATCGTTGATTTTAGCACTTATTCCAGGACCTGATATGATGCTTTCTGTAGGACGAACCATTACACAAAGCAAAAAAGCTGGAATTATGTGCGCCTTGGGAAGTGCAACAGGATTTGCCATTCAGGTTACAGCTGTAGCACTTGGTTTATCAGCGCTTATTTTTGCTGCGCCACACGCTTTTGTTTTTCTGAAAATTGTTGGCGCCTTTTATCTTTTATGGTTTGCCTTTCAAGCATTAAGGAGAAACCCGACACTTTCCTTTGAACCAACATCTTCTAAACCTCAAAGCTCTAAACGTAACTATCTTGCTGGTATTGGAATTAATCTTCTCAATCCTAAAGTCATACTCTTTAACGCAACATTCTTACCACAATTTATCAATGCAAATGATCCTATGGCAACACAAAAGCTGCTCTTTTTAGGACTCTCTTATATTCCTATTTCTTTCCCCATTACAATTTCAGTCGTTTTTACAGCGCATAAACTTACCAAAATCCTTAAACAGAACCCTCTTTATCTTCGCTTTCTCGATTGGCTTATTGCAGGTACTTTTACCAGCTTTGCCCTCCATCTCCTTGTGGTTACAAAACATTGATTTATAAGTGTAATGTATCGCTTTTAATTTAAATAAAAAAACAAATATTATAAGATTTTTTCATTTCAAACCTGTTTGTTTTGGATAAAACAATACCTTTCCTTTGTACATCACAAGAGAAGCTGGAGTTTTCGTATGGATAAAAACTATCTAAGAAAAGAATAAAAACACCTCTTATAAACCATCTCAAGTACTAAAAGCTGTTACAACATTGGGAGCTGAAAAATAGAATGGTGGTACCAATTTACACCTTTATTAAACATAAAGGTGTAGGAGTACAATACATTCACAGAAGCTTTTTGTTATACTCCTCACAAGCATTATCGTGATATGAAGAGTGTACTAAGAGATACTTAAAAAACATATCAATGGATAACTCAATGGTATTTATATTTTAGATCCTCTGTTTTGCTTGTGATGCGTGATCTTATTTAAGAAAATAATAAACAAAAGCATGAGGCATTGCACAATCTCCACTTTTTAAAAGATATTACCGTAGATGCTTTTAAAAGACATAAAACCGAATTAACGAGTATGATAATAAGGTAGAAATTAGTTATAATCCTTAAGACCTCATATTCCCTCTAAATTAGGTTTCCTTCTTATTTCAGAGATTATGTAAACAGACTATAGACAATCTCTTACCCCATTTAGCATATAAACGCTGAAACTGTTCGTTTAGCACTTATCCATCTTAATCTCTGTCTCACATATGCCATCGCATGAAGTTTGGATATTAAATTACAAACAAAAAAGTATAGGCCTCGATATCGCTGAAAATTGCGTTACCTAATGACCAATGGCATTTTCAAGTCGTAAACGTTCAGATTTACGTAAGCGCTCTGAAGCTGATTTAAGCTGTCCACATGCAGCTAAAATATCGCGTCCACGCGGTATCCGAATAGGAGAAGCATAGCCCGCTTGATTAACGACATCAGCAAAACGCTCGATTTGCTCCCAATCAGAACATTGATAATTACTCCCTGGCCACGGATTAAAAGGGATTAAATTAATCTTAGCAGGAATCCCTTTCAATAGCTGAATCAATCGCTTAGCATCATCTAAACTATCATTGATATCTTTCAGCATAACATATTCAAATGTGATTCGCTTTGCATTAGAAAGACCAGGATAATTACGGCAAGCATCCATTAATAAAGAAAGCGGATATTTTTTATTAATGGGAACAAGCATATCCCTTAATGTATCGTGTACTGCGTGGAGTGAAATCGCCAACATAACACCAATTTCTTCTCCAGTTCGGATAATTCCAGGAACAACTCCACTAGTTGAAAGCGTAATTCGACGTTTTGATAAAGAAAGTCCATCGCCATCAGAGGCAATCAATAAAGCTTTTTTAACAGCTTCAAAATTATAAAGAGGTTCTCCCATTCCCATCATAACAATATTGGTAATTTTTCGTCCTTCAATGGGAACAATTGCTCCATCAGGGGTATTCTTATCAGGAAAATCACCCAAACAATCACGTGCAACCAATAATTGTGCCAAAATTTCTTCTGCGGTCAGATTACGAACAAGCGTCTGCGTTCCCGTATGGCAAAAAGAGCAGGTTAACGTACACCCTACTTGCGATGAAAGACATAAAGTACCACGTCCTTCTTCAGGGATATAAACCGTTTCAATTTCAACAGGCCTTCCAGCTCCACGTGCAGGAAAACGTAAGAGCCATTTACGCGTACCATCTTTTGATATTTGTTCTCCAACAATTTCTGGGCGCGCAATGGAGAAATGACACTTAAGTGTTTCTTGCATTGCTTTAGAAATATTCAGCATCTCATCAAAATTTGAAACACCACGCACATAAAGCCAATGCCAAAGCTGACGCACACGCATACGCGTTTGATGCTCTGGTACACCAACTGTCTTTAAAGCTTGCATCATTTCATCTTGCGACAAACCAATTAAAGAGAGCTTAGAACTCTCCTTCACGACCACATTATCTGTTTTTCGTGCAAAACATGAACTAACTGGTCTAAGGTCATAGGAAATGGCCATTGCTTTCCAATTCACATCACTATTTTAGAGTTATCGAAACCTTAATGGCACTTTTGAGCTGCATTTAATGCAGCAGTGACCCCTTTTAAGGAATAAGTATAAGTGGTATGCGTTCCTCGTTTTGATATCGCTTGCACTGTCATATTGCTTCCAGCACGCATAGCAGAAACAAGCTGCTTTTCTAGCTCTGATGACGCCAGCCAAGCTGAGGAATCTTTCGTGAAAAAATCAAAGTCCTTACCTCCAATGGTCACTGTCACTCTCGACCCTTCTTGAAGGGTATAACCAGCCATAAACTGCGGTTCAAACGAAATAGGTGAATGAGAACGCTTGGTAACCAAGAAAAAGTTATCACCATGATTAACTGTCGTTGGAAGAGCCTTCAAAGGTACCGATAACACATAGCAAATCGTATTTTTGGGCGATTTATAAGAATAGGCTCCCCACGCTTCAAATTGATTTAAACGGCTTGGCGTTTGTGCATATGCCACTCCCGCTGTAACAAGAACCATTACAGATGCAGCAATAACAGTCTTTTCAAACATCTTCATTTAGCTCACTTCTTTAGTCTCTAACAAGATTTTCTTCATTGGAAAAATTCAACAAAAACTCCTCGATATTCATGTGTTATTGTCCTAATTCCTTCAATAAGCGAAATATTTTCACACTAATCAAAATAGATTTCTACGTTTCATTGTGACCTTTTAATCGTTACCAAAACATAAACTTCTTATTCAATAACCACATTAAAAAATAATATCTTCATTTTACGCTACTTATTTCGTTTTTGTATAAAAAACGATTTCTTTAAGCTATAGAACTTCAAAACGAGATGAAAATATACCATCACTCTGTTAAGAAATAAACCATACTCTTTATATCACAAGCAATCTGATGCAAAATTTTGAAAATACACCCCGGACTCCCCGCAAAAAAGCTTAATCGCCTTACGAATATCACTTCTCGACTTTATGCATTCAATACATTTATGTTCGCAGAATACTCCATCTTTTACTCATTATAGTGCATTCATATTTCGTATTCAATATCGTCCCGATAACACTTTTTCTCAATCTTCAAAAGACCTTGTAAAAATAATAAAATATTATCAAGATATTAATAATAAAACATAAAGAATTTAGATTCTATCTCAATAATCACATACAATTTTGTTTCTTTTGATCTTATTTCCCTATATACTTCATCTCCAATTATTAATTTCTAAAATGATTTTAGTAGCTTATAATAGCTTAATCGTATTATTTTAATGTATTAGACGATATTTTTCTTTCTGTTATAAAAAACTTCTTAAGAATTCTTTGGGAAAGTCTCCTTATCTTATTTCTAAGTAATTTATAAAAAGAAATATAAAACTTTTTTCTATAGCAGTTCTAACATTACCGTTTTTTAAACAATATTTTAATCAATTAAAGACACTTAAATAAATCTTCCTATGCATAAAAACTCTTTCACCCAACCTAAAGGTATAATTTTCATTCTTACCGTACAAAATTGTTCTTTAGCATGAGCTCTATACAACAGCAGACATCTAAATCATATCTATAAAATAGTTGATCTCTCCACTTGTGAAGAAGAAAGCTGGCACCATAACACTATTTTCCAGCTCCCAATGTTTTGCACAACTCTCGATACTTTAGACGATTCATAGGAAGCATTTTTACCCCTTTCTTGTACAGTTTTTATCCACACGCTAATTCCGTTTACAACGTGCAAGGAAATGGTTTTGATTGATTCAACATAAACAAGTTTGGAATGAGAGAATTTTACAATATTCGGATCTCTCATCCAACATGCGAAATAGTGAATTATATTTAAAATCAATATCTTGCTATACTGAAGATACAATATATCTCTTATTTTTTCTTGAGCATTAAAATATTATCCCTAAACACTCAAACTCAACTTACAAAAAAATTCAATGCACAAATAAACTTTTCTGTTGATTTCTTTCCCGCTTTCAAAGGACGAAGATTCTTAATCCAATCTGGACTGAAAAAGTTTGGATTCTTGTCGAGCGATCTCCTCTTTTCTTCCCACTCATGTGATTCACTTAACTAAAGGCTCTACAGACAAGTCCTGTTTAAAAATATTTACCACGCACTCTAAAAGCACTTAATATATTAAGAAGACTTACAGAATTTATCTCACCATATCTCAAATGATAGTGTTTTTACAGTATAACAGGATAAAAGAATCCACGAACATAATAATTAGATGCTTTAATATACGAGAACAAGAAAGGAAAAGCCCTTCGTTTTTGTTGGTTGCTCTTTAAAAAGAAGGTTCAATTAGAAGTAATTTTCTTAAATCTCATGACATAACCTTTTATTATTAGTCTTAAGATGCAAATTATATTATTTCCTACGCTCTGTAGTGCATACCTCGCAATTTATACGCTCATAATAACTTTTAAGCTGCATTTGATTCTGAAGTTTGAATCAATAAAGCATAAAGCGCATTGGCATTATGCGTACTGCGCAACTTTTGTACAACATCAGTGTGACGCAAAACACGTGCGATCTGTGATAAAGCTTTTAAGTGATCTGCACCAGCATTTTCAGGTGCTAAAAGGAGAAAAACGAGATCTATAGGTTCGTCGTCAAGAGCTTCAAAATCAACAGGACTTTCAAGACGTGCAAATATACCAATGATCCGATTAATATCAGGTAATTTTCCATGAGGAATCGCAATACCTCCACCCAAACCCGTTGAACCAAGCTTCTCGCGTTGTAAAACAACATCAAAAATCACATGCTCACTAAGACCTGTTAGCTTGGAAGCTTTTTCGGCTAAAATTTGCAGAACCTGTTTTTTCGAATTAGCCTTAAGAGCCGGAATGATCGCTTCCGGTGCTATTAACTCACTCAAATTCATACTTTAATTTTCCTCTTACACGCTAAAATGCTCATCAATAAACCTATAAACGCTATAGATACTTAATGTTCTTTCACTTTTCGCAACATCGCATGTGTTTTTACTTTTCAATTTATAATGGGTGATGGCTCAATACATCTCATATCACTTCTAAAACAATAATAAATAGTATTCGGATCATCATTAACGGCATGAGAAACCAAACAAATGAAGTTGTTCATAAAGTTAATTTCCTTACGACTCTAGAAAAGGCCATTATTCATAAACTTATTAAACTTGTCATAAGAGTTGATGTATAATCCGCCATCAGAGTTTTTCTTTCTTTAAACAATGAGCCCTTAAATTAAGATGAAAAGCATACTGAGCAAAATGGACCTTTACTTTGAAAATTACTGTATAGCTTGAACATCGACTTATAACAAGAATATAAAGATTTTTAGAAATTTAATGATTATTTTAAAAGATTTATAGATTTAGCCTGATATCTGTAGCCAAGCTCCTATTTTCAAATAGGCGATATAAACCAATAAAATACGACAACTCCTATTGAATAACCGCAATATATAAACCGGTGCTCCCATCAAAATACCTAAAACAGCATCATCGATATATTTTTTGATTCGACAGAGAAAAATATGATAAATATCTCTTACCTTTCAATAACACACGCATTTATTGAGAGCTTCGTTTATCACTCATTATCACGTTAATCTAGTGATATCTTTTCTATGATACAATTATGAGTAAGCTAAACTTATAAAACAACAAACTAACCTCTAATGATGAAGCCTTTTTCACCACTCAATAACAACATTAAGGTTATAGTCATAAAAGAAGTTTTGGCATAAATAAGGAAATTTTCAGTAATAATGTTTGGTTAAACTTAAATGGAAACTCGTGAAAGCTGTAAAATCAAAGAGAAAACTGATTTCCCAAATAAATTCTGCGTACATCAACGTTGTTGATAATATCGTTAGGACAACCGTGAACTAACACCCGCCCTGTATGAATAATATAAGCGCGATCGACAAGCCCTAATGTCTCACGCACATTATGATCCGTTATTAAAACACCAATGCCACGCCTCGTTAAATGACGAATAAGTTGTTGAATATCGAAAATAGCGATAGGATCAATTCCTGCAAATGGTTCATCAAGTAACATAAAATGGGGACGAGAAGCTAAAGCGCGCGCAATTTCAAGTCGCCGACGTTCACCTCCAGATAACGAAAGTGCAGACATTTTACGTAAATGATCAATTTTAAATTCATGTAAAAGGCTATCTAACTCTTCACGTTGTTTAAGGCGATCTTTTTCAACGACCTCTAAAACAGCTTTAATGTTATTTTCTACTGAAAGACCACGAAAAATAGACGCTTCCTGTGGAAGATATCCAATACCTAAACGCGCACGTCGATACATCGGAAGATGCGTAATATCAAATCCATCAATTTTAATGGATCCTCCATCAGATTTTATAAGCCCTGTCACCATATAAAAACAAGTTGTTTTACCTGCCCCATTGGGCCCTAAAATGCCAACGGCTTCTCCCGTACGAATGCCAAAAGAAACACCATTAACAGTTCGTCTTCCTCGATAAACTTTAATCAAATTACTGGCAATCAAGGTCCCTTTTAAGGGATTTTTTGAAGCTTCACTTTCAAGATTATACCTATCGGTCTGTTTTTTTCTTTTGATTCCAAACATGAAATCTTAATGGCCATTCTTTTGATTTTGTTTTAAAATAATAGAAACACGACCTTTTTTCTTAGGCGTCTCACAACCTTCTAAAAAAGCCTTTCCGCTTTCCATATTTGCCGTTAGTTTGCACCCCGTTGCCACATTGTCACCATCAGTTAACACAACATGATTCCCTGTCAAACTCATCATTTTTGACTTTCCATCAAAAACGCCTTTATCACCCGTAGCAACTTGCGTAGCAATTTTTATATAAACTTTTCCTAAAGCTTCCATTTTTTGTATACTCGACGAACCAAATAAAGAAACAGATGATGCCTTTGTATCTTCCTTGTTTTTATCAATTTCTTTATATGCTTTATCGTAGTAAACAACTAATTCTGCCGTTTTTAAAAGACGTTTACCTTGTACCACTGAAACATCACCCTTAAAAAGCGCTATCCCTTCTTTATCACGTATTTCCAAAGAATCTGCATGAAGTTCTACCGGTTCTTTATCGCTTGATAGACTTATTCCAAAATGAGCCACTTCAGCATATCCTAAAACTGCTCCTTCTCCTAACATTCCCATGCTAAAAGCTAACATCACACCTATCCATCTTTTGTACGATTTCATTATTTCAATTCTTCTGTTTGTATATACACATACTTCTCTTTATAAATATCCTTTAAAGATTTGTATTGATATTGCGTTATTGCTTTTGAAGCACTAAATGCACACCACCATGGAAATATATGTTTTTTCCTTTTTCTCGAATTTGTAAGGCGTTTGCGGCAAGATTCAAACCGGCTTGCTGAATATTAACACGTTGATCTGTTTTTAACTGTCCCTCGGATAAGTTAATACTAGCTGACATAAATTGTACCATCATCCCATCATTCGTCGTAATCGTGAATGGCTTATCCAACTGTAAAAAACCATTAATGTTATCGTAAACCCCCCCTTGTGCGACGAGAAAAACCTGTCTTTGTTGGCCCATAAATGCTCTAGCTGTAATGTTTTGCAACCCAATCATTCCAGCGTGGGTATGATCTTGAAATGCCTTTTCTGCTTTAAGCCAATAAGGTTCATGAGCACGCGTATACCCTTCTAATTTTGGATTGAGCATCGTCAAATTCATCACGCCACTTTCTCCATTATTCAAAGGCATAGAATCAGAAGTAACGGGAACCAAGAAAAACGTAAACCAGCAAAAAACCAGCGCTGAAATCAACGCTAAGAGAGGTAAAAAAATTTTTAATATGCTAATGCGACGCGAATGACGGGATGCTTTTTTTAAAACATCTCCAAAAGATGATTGCGTTGAAAAGGCTTTATAATGATTGTGTACGGACATACTCTCCTGATCTCTTAAATCCTCCGCATTTTTAATCTGTATACCCTTTATAGAAGGTATTTTCAAATTTTGTTTCTTGCAATTTGTTTTTTCTTGATTTTATTTTGCTTTTATCCGTTTATATATTGTAATATGCATGGAGTGCACAATTACAAAATTTTTTTGTGTGAAAGTGAGGCTATTGTGGTAAAATCAGAGCTTGTACAAATTATCGCTCGTCATAACCCGCATCTTTTTCAACGGGATGTGGAGAATATTGTAAACGCTATTTTTGAGGAAATTGCAACAGCACTTGCAAATGGCAATCGCGTTGAACTTCGTGGATTTGGAGCTTTTTCTGTAAAAAGCCGTTCAGCCCGTAATGGACGTAACCCACGAACAGGTGAAGCCGTTTCTGTTGAAGAAAAGTGGATTCCTTTTTTTAAAACTGGCAAGGATTTACGCGACCGTCTTAATCAGTGAGAAACTTATGATAATTAAACGTATTCTTCTAACAAGTATCGGTGTGATTCTCGCAGCGGTTTTGATTGTTTTTATCGTGGCTAATCGTCAAATGGTTCCGTTAACCCTTGATCCTTTTCGAGCAAATCCTGAAAGTTTTACTTATCATGCTCCCCTCTTTATATGGCTCTTTATTTTCTTTGGTTTTGGTATTTTATTAGGAAATCTGATCAGTTGGTTTTCCTATCACAAATACAAAAAAGCTCTCAAAAAAAGTAAAGCCGAGATTGAAAAATTGAAAACATCTATCACAAATTTGGTGTAATGGTATTTAAATGAAATCTTTTCTCTCTGTATTCTATATTCAGTACAGAGTTAAAAGTGCTCTTTTTCTTTTTTTTTATACATTGTTTTAATTGACTTTAGCTTTTTTGCACTTTTACGAAACATTTAAGAGCTTTATAATATATTTTTATACCTCATATACCGTGATACAAAACATGCCTGCACAATGCTTTCAATTCTCCCATAACAATAGATATCCGCAGGAAAAGCTGCCCCTTATTTTAGAAACGGGTATAAGCGAAAACTATGCTCTCATTGATTCTGGTCATGGACAAAAATTAGAACGTTATGGAGCTTACCGCATTATTCGACCAGAAGGTCAAGCACTATGGAAACCCGCTTTACCACAAAAACAATGGGCTGATGTTGATGCTATTTTCACAGGAAACCTTGATGAAGAAGGGGTTGGGCGTTGGCATTTTCCTAAAAAGCCACTTGATGAAACATGGGTTCTTGCTTGGAATGGATTGTCTTTTCTAGGCCGTTTTACTTCCTTTCGTCATGTGGGGGTTTTTCCTGAACAAGATGCCCATTGGCGCTCTATGGAAGAACAAATTGTTAAAGCCGAACGCCCTATAAAATTGTTGAATCTTTTTGGCTATACAGGTATTGCCTCTTTGATTGGAGCACGAGCGGGTGCGAATGTTACCCATGTTGATGCTTCTAAAAAAGCCATTGCGTGGGCAAAAGCTAATCAAGAAAGAGCAGGATTACCAGATCATTCTATTCGCTGGATTTGCGATGATGCTATGAAATTTGTCGAGCGTGAACTGCGTCGTAAAAAAAGCTATGATATGATTCTTCTTGATCCCCCTGCTTATGGGCGTGGACCCCATGGTGAAATTTGGCAACTGTTTGATCATTTACCCGCCATGATCACAAATTGTCGTAAACTTCTCTCTGATAAACCGCTCTCTGTTGTCCTTACAGCTTATTCTATTCGTGCTTCCTTCTTTGCACTTCATGCTTTAATGCGTGATGCATTTGTAAATCTTGGTGGTACGGTCGAATCAGGAGAACTCATTTTGCGTGAAGAAGTTGCAGGACGTGCTCTTTCTACTTCTCTTTTTAGCCGTTGGATTGCTTGAATATGTGTAGACCCAAAACTGGTAGAGTGAAAGAAATTACCTCTCTTAGCAACCCCATCATAAAAAATCTTAAAGCACTTAGCCAAAAGAAAAACCGTAATAGAGAAGGTCTTTTCATGGCAGAAGGATTGAAATTGGTCATCGATGCTCTCAATCTTGGCTGGACAATACAGACGCTTATTTTTTCTAAAAGTGAAATCGGTAATGCTACTATCGAAAATACTGCCGCACGTGCTGTAGCCAACGGTGGTTTTGTTATTAAAGCCTCACAAAAGGTTATGGAATCACTTACCCGACGCGATAATCCACAAACAGTTATTGGTATTTTCAAGCAAAAATGGCACTCTTTTGAAATGATAAAAGGGCAGATTAAAGATGTTTACATCGCGCTTGATCGTGTACGTGATCCTGGAAACCTTGGTACCATTATTCGAACCGCTGATGCTGTAGGTGCTAAAGGTGTTATTTTAATTGGCGAGACAACAGACCCTTTCTCGCCTGAAACAGTCCGCGCAACCATGGGATCTATTTTCTCTGTACCACTTTATCGTTTTGATGAAAACGGCTTTTTAAACTGGTCTTCTCACTTTAAAGGTATGATTGTTGGAACACACCTCAAAGGTTCTCTGGATTATCGCACACTTGACTTCAAAAATGGCCCTATTATCCTTTTAATGGGGAATGAAAAACAGGGATTATCAGATCTTCTTACGAATCGGTGTGATAAACTTACGCGTATTCCACAAAGCGGACGAGCAGACTCGCTTAATCTAGCTGTAGCAACAGCTGTTATGCTTTATGAAATCCGTCGCCCCTATTTAATACTTGAACCATGTGAGGAAAAACATGATTCGTAAATCACTCCCTTTTCTTCTCTTGGGCTTGGCTTTTACAGTAGTACTTGATCAAGCTGTCAAATACTGGGTTATGCACAATATGCCTTTAGGAACAGAAATTTCGCTTATTCCTTTTCTTTCCCTTTATCATGTGCGCAATTCTGGCATTGCATTTTCGTTTTTTTCTTCCTTTTCTCAGTGGGGAATCATCGCCATCACGATCATTGTGATTATCTTTCTTCTATGGTTATGGAAAAATACTGAATATAATAAGTCTTTAATGCGCTTTGGCCTTATTCTTATTATTGGGGGAGCCATCGGCAATCTCATTGATCGTATTCGCTTTCATCATGTCACTGATTATATACTTTTTCATATTGATGATATTTTTTATTTTGCTATTTTCAACCTTGCAGATAGTTTTATCACTCTCGGTGTTATTGCCATCCTTATTGAAGAATTGCGTACTTGGATGAAAGCAAGGCGTCATTCCAATAGTACATCTTCTCACTGATATGTTCAGTGCCTTAGAAAACAGAGATTATTGACCATCACAAGTCTGATTACGCATTGATTTCTCTTAATCAATTCTTGTTGCTCGTCATTTCACGTGTTTCTCTTCATGGGACTATAAGATCTTACTTTCTTTTCAACTTTACATTTCTACACTTAGTTAGTGCAAAAGAAATGAACTCAAATAGAATCAATATTTTTTATCCATGTGTCCTACATCACAATTTTTGAGGAGACATTTCACAGCATTCGAAGTTCTGTTTATTTGATTAGAACAATTGCTTTTCGTATGTTTTTTAGTTTTTACAGATATCGATTTTACAGAGCCTTTCTTAAGTGCTTCGTTTAAAAACTCTCCTTTTTTATTTTATATATTGTTTAATAAAAAACATTTTTTCAACTATTTTCAATGGTGTCTTGTTAAAGCAACATATTGATTATAAATATAAATTACCGTTTTTCATATTGAATAAAAGCCCTTACTATTCTAAATCTCTTTTATTTGGAATCTGTTCATGTTGAATCCATTAAAACCATGTCTCTTGCAAGACACAAGCAAGTCAATAATCTTGATTGATTTAATATGAACAGATTTTCAACCAGAGAATCTTGCGATATTCGGAGTATCATTTAGCATTCAAAAAGACAATTTATCATTATACATCAATATATTATAAAAAATCCAATTCAATAGCTCTTATAACCGTGCAAAACAGATGCAATATTGGAGGTTGAAATAGTGTGATGATACTTGCCGCTCTTCTCATAAACGCAAAAATAGTGAATATTTTATAAGGGATTGTATTACATAGTTTCTGTGAAAATAGAAAAGTTTTTAAGTATAGTCTTTTTATCTTGCAAAAATATGGCAAAAAATGGAAATATTTTTTATTAAAATGAACTATTTCCTTACCAATTTGTAAGGTTCCTTCTTCATATAAATCTCTTGTAATTTTTAAATAAATCTCCATAATAAGAGCATATATGCTGGAATTCTGTCAGTGATTCTTAAGGGTTTTTGTATTTGCCCAATTAAGGCTTATACCAAGCTTATCTGTGTAATGACAGAGACACCTTTAAAGCCCTATACCTGACAGAACATATGCTAAAGGATTTTATATTATGGCTAATTTTAAAGATTTACGTTCGGCACCTGCTTCTCATGCCGATGCATCAATTGATCAGGGATTACGCGACTATATGTTGGGTGTCTACAATGCAATGGCCATTGGTTTGCTTATTACAGCTGCTGCCGCTTATGCAATTGTATCATTAGCAACGACAACAGATATGAGCCAAGCAGCAGCTCAAATCAATAGCAGTGTTTATCTAACACCATTTGGAGTAACATTTTATACATCGCCATTCTCTTATATTGTTATGTTTGCACCACTCATAGCAGTCTTATTTCTCAGTTTTAAAATTAATACATTGAGCACAAATGCTGCTCGTAGTCTCTTTTTTGGTTATGCTGCTCTGGTTGGTCTTTCACTGTCTTCAATCGTTTTGCGCTATACGACAGAAAGTGTTGTGCAAACCTTTGTCATTTCCGCCGCAACTTTTGGAGCTCTTTCACTTTATGGATACACAACAAAGCGTGATCTCACAGCAATCGGTTCATTCTTATTCATTGGATTGATCGGCTTGTTGCTTTCCATGATTGTGAACATTTTTCTTGGATCAAGCGCTTTGCAGTTTGCTATCTCTGTGATTGGTGTTTTTATCTTTGCTGGTTTAACAGCCTACGATACCCAGAGCATTAAGTTGATGTATTATGAAGGAGATGAAAGCGATACCAGAGGACGTAAAGTTATTATGGGCGCGCTGAATCTTTATCTTGATTTCATCAATATGTTTGTCTTCTTGCTACAGTTTCTTGGCTCAAACCGTGATTGATTGCAAAAATCATTACTTAATTAAAGAACCTTGTTTCTTTTAGAAACAAGGTTCTTTTGTTTTTAGTGTAAATCTTTACCCTCTGCTTCTTAGAAACTATTCTTTTCGCAAAATGACAAAAATCCCTTATAAGCAAAAATTCCCTTGGTTTACCGGTTTTATCCAACAAAAACTCCATAGCTCCTTTTTAAATACAATTCACAGCCGCTCTCATCATCAATCAAACATCGTCAATCAAAATAGTAATTATGATCTGACCGTTGCTTCCTATAATGTGCATAAATGTGTAGGTGTTGATAAAGTTTTTAATCCTACAAGAATTGTCCGTGTTATTACTGAATTACAAGTTGATATCCTTGCTCTTCAAGAAGCAGATAAACGTTTTGGGGAACGCATCGGTTTGATTAATCTTCAGCTATTAAAAGCTGAAACCGGTTTGATTCCTGTACCTCTTAATACTATGTCACCTCATGGCCATGGTTGGCATGGGAATGCTCTTTTTTTGCGAAAGGGATATGTACGTGATACTTTACAAGTCACTCTTCCTAGTATTGAACCACGTGGGGCTGTAATTGTAGAGTTGGAAATGGCAGCAGGCCCTATTCGTATTATTGCGGCTCATTTTGGCTTATTACGTTACTCTCGTAAACAACAAACAAAAATGCTCCTTGAAATTTTCCAAAAACGCCCCCTTATGCCTACACTCCTCATAGGAGATTTTAATGAATGGCGAATGGGAAAAGGCTCATCTTTAAATCATTTTTCTCCCTATTTTGATAGCACTTTTGAAGTTGTACCAAGCTTTCCCTCTCGTTTTCCTTTGTTAGCCCTTGATAGAGTTTTTTCTTTTCCCCACCAATTGGTAACAAGTATTGAAAATCATTATTCACCACTTGCACGCATTGCTTCAGATCATTTGCCTATCAAAGCCTATCTTAATCTTTCCAACGCAATCAATATTCTTAAAAATAAATAAAAAAATTAATGTGCCTCATCCCAATTTTGAGCCGTCATAACTTTTACTTCAAGCGGGACAGATAAAGATAGAACCGGTATTGTAGCATTTTCCATAACATTTTTAACAACAGTCATGGTTTTTTTACTTTCTTCTTCTGGTACTTCAAAAATCAGTTCATCATGAACTTGCAGCAACATTTTTGCTGATAGTTTTTCTGCTTTTAAAGCATCTTCCATATGTATCATAGCGCGGCGAATAATATCGGCCGCAGAACCTTGAATTGGAGCATTGATAGCTGCCCGCTCATTAAGAGAACGAATTTTTACATTCTTTGCTTTTATTTCTGGATAATGGATACGACGTCCAAAAATTGTTTCTACATAACCATTTTCACGTGCAAAGATTTTGGTCTTCTCCATATAATCTTTAATTCCTGGAAATCTTTCAAAATACAGTTGAATATAACGACCCGCTTCTTGGCGTGAAATTCCCAATTGATTGGCTAATCCAAAAGCTGAAATACCATAAATAATACCAAAATTAATCGCTTTTGCACGCCGTCGTATATCTGAATGCATTCCTTCTATCGCAACACCAAACATTTGTGATGCCGTTATAGCGTGAATATCATGCCCTTTAGCAAAAGCTTCTTTTAATGCTTTTATATCCGCAATATGTGCAAGAATGCGCAACTCAATCTGACTATAATCAGCAGAAAGTAACACATGTCCTTTGGGAGCAATAAAAGCTGTTCGAATTTTACGTCCTTCAGCAGTTCGCACTGGAATATTTTGCAAATTTGGCTCTGATGATGATAACCGACCTGTTGATGTTATTGCCAAAGAATAATTCGTGTGAACTCGCCCTGTTTTTGAAAAAATATAAGAAGGCAAGGCATCTGTATAGGTAGATTTTAGCTTTGAAAGTTGACGCCACTCAATAATTTTACGCGGTAAAATATGACCTTCAGCAGCCAACTCTTCTAAGGTCTGTGCAGAAGTTGACCATTGTCCGCCCTTGGTTTTAGCACCTCCAGGTAATCCCATTTTGCCAAAAAGGATATCCCCTAATTGCTTTGGCGAAGCAAGATTAAACTTTTCATCAGCTTGTTTGTAAATTTCCTCTTCTAGAATCAAAGCAGCTTGTGCCAACTCTCCTGAAAGACGCAATAAAATCTGCCGATCAATAAGAATCCCCCGTTCTTCCATTCTTGCAAGAACTTCTACAAGAGGTCTATCAAGACGCTCATAAATTTTTGTCATTCCACGAGCAACAAGTTGCGGTTTCAATACTTGCCAAAGACGTAGCTTTATATCAGCATCTTCCGCCGCATAAAGGGTTGCTTGTTTTAAATCTACTTGTGCAAAAGAAGTAATTTTTTTCCCGTTATGCGTTAAATCTTTATAGGCAATTGGTTTATGCTCAAGCCAACGTTCAGACAAATCATCCATATTATGGGTTAACATTCCAGCATCAAAAGCATATGATAAAAGCATGGTGTCGTCAAAAGAGCTTATCATAATGTCGTATTGCTTCATCACCAACCAATCATATTTTATATTATGACCAATTTTTAACACCGCTGAATCTTCTAATATCGGTTTTAAAAGTGCTAAAGCTTTTTGAGCCCCAATCTGTGAAGCAATGCGCCCGCCCCTCAAAAGGTCCTCTTCTCCTTCATCAAAATGTTCAAGAGGTATATAAGCTGCTTTTTCCGGCTGTAATGCGAGTGAAAAACCAACAAGCTTTGCTTGCATCGGATCAAGAGATGTTGTTTTAGTATCAAAAGCGAAAAAACCCTGCTCTTGTGCTTGTGATAACCAGTCTTTTAAAATTTCCTCATCAAGAATTGTTGTATAAGCATCTCTTGTAATTTTTTGAGTCAGCGCTTGATCTTTACGTTCTTGTGCAAAAACTTGTGGAGAATTTTCAGAAAAATTATGAAGGGATGCGCGCTCAGTATTCTTGATATCAGAATCATGCCTGATATCAGAATCATTCCTGGGGCTTAGTTTTTCCCATTCAACATTTATATCAAGTGCGTCAATAACAGCTGCATCGCATGTTGTTGCCTCTGCCACGCGACGCGTTAATGTTGAAAACTCCATAGCTTTCAAAAAAGCAATTAAACGTGGACCATCTTGTGGCTCCAAAATAAAATCATCTAAATCATTATCTATAGGAACATCTGTTTTAAGCCTGACAAGTTCACGAGATATTTTAACTTGTTCTCTATAAGCTTGAATGCTTTCACGTCGTTTTGTTTGTTTAATTTCTGTTACGTTTTGCAATAAAAGATCAAGAGAACCAAATTCATTTAACAACTGAGCTGCAGTTTTTGGACCAATGCCTGGAATACCCGGTACATTATCCGTTGAATCTCCAATTAATGCTTGTAAATCAATCATTTTTTCAGGCGCAACACCCCATTTTTCTATAACTTCTAAGATACCTATATGCTTATCTTTCATTCCATCATACAAAGATACATGCGTATTTACGAGTTGCATAAGATCCTTATCGGAAGAAATAATGGTTGTTTTTGCCCCAACCTTTGTTGCCAACTTTGCATAGGTAGCAATTAAATCATCCGCTTCAAAGCCTTCCTTTTCAATACAAGGCAAATTAAAAGCCTTCGTTGCTTGGCGTATTAGCGCGAATTGAGGAATTAGATCTTCAGGAGGTTCAACGCGATTCGCTTTATATTCAGGATAAATTTGTTTCCGAAAAGTATCAGATGAATAATCAAAAATAACAGCAAAATGTGTTGGAACAACACCCGTAGCTGTATTACGAGCATCACAAAGTAATTTCCATAACATATTGCAAAAACCAGCTACTGCTCCTACAGGAAGTCCATCCTTTTTACGTTTTAAAGGCGGCAAAGCATAATAAGCACGAAAAATATAGCCTGATCCGTCAACCAAAAAAAGATGATCTGTTGCTTTCATGACAATTTTTTCTCCATTTCAGCTAAAAAAACAAATTACCCTTATATATTTTTTCACTTTGCCTCTAAAAAGCCATTTTTTCTCTTCATAAGACGTGAAGTCGTTGCACTTTATATTAAGTACCTAGAGCTTTTCTTTGCTGTTACAGGATTAATAGCTTTCATTTTGCTCCTCCTATGATAGCTGAGGTACGATGTAGCGACAGGGTCGTTGTGGTGTTCCCCTCCCCACAACGACCGTTTTTTTTGACATCGATATTCTTTAATTTCAATCGTGACTCTTTTAGATAAAAGATGATGTTATTCATGAATTTTGAAGTTATTCCACAGAGCTTTTTCACCCATTTTGTAGATAAAATCAGCGTGTAACTTTTTTTCTTGCATACTCAATCTTGAAGGTAAAGCTTGCGGGCGAATTTTAACGGCATAAGATGTATCTTTATCGTTCTGGATATGTTCATCAACATCCCTTCTGTTATCAAAACCCAATACACCTTGCTTTCCACCGATGAGCTCAATATAAACATCGGCTAGAATCTCTGCATCAAGCAAAGCACCATGAAGAACACGATGGCTGTTATCAATTCCAAAACGTTTGCATAAAATATCAAGAGAATTAGGACCCATAGGAAATTTACGCCGCGCCATAGCCAATGTATCAAGAATATTATCAACACTGATAAGCGGTTTGTTGACGCGTTTTAATTCTGCATTAATAAAACCAATATCAAAACTCGCATTATGCGCAATCATTGTCGCGTCTTTGATAAATTCCAAAAATTCATCAACAATATCACTAAAACTTTTCTCGTTTTTCAAGCGTTCATTGGTTAATCCGTGAATTGCTACAACTTCATCAGGAATAATAACGCCTTCAGGGTTTAAATAAACATGAAATTGGCGTCCTGTGAGATAACGATCAACCATTTCTACACAACCAATTTCGATTATGCGATCTTTCTCTTTATCTAAACCTGTTGTTTCTGTATCAAAAATAATTTCACGCATAATTTTAATTCTTTAGCAATTTTTTTATCACATCAAAAACCTGTTGACGTGTATTCTCTAAATCTTTCCCTGTATCAATAATAAAATCAGCGCGTTCTCGTTTTTTTTCATCTGGCATTTGTTGAGCGTTGATAAAGGCAAATTTTTTCTCATTCATACCTTGGCGAATCATTACACGTTCTTTTTGTATTTCTGGTGGAGCAGAAACAACAATAACGCTATCCACACGACTTTCACCATTTTTTTCAAACAGAAGTGGAATATCAAGAATAACTAATTTTTTCCCTTGTTCACGCGCTATATCAATAAATTCCCTTTCTTTTTCTTGCACCAAAGGATGAATTATTTTTTCTAATGTTTGTAATTTTTCTTTATCATCAATCAAAATTTCAGAAAGTTTCAAACGGTTAACTTCTCCGTTTTCAACAACACCTGGAAAAATACGCTCTATGAATGACAAAGCTGGCTCACTTTTATAGAGTTGTTGTACCGCCTCATCAGCACTAAAAACAGAAATACCCGCTTGCTTGAAAAAATCAGCAACTGTTGATTTTCCCATAGCAATTGATCCCGTTAATCCTATGATCTTCATTCTCTTTTTTCACTCATATCCTCTAAAATAGCTGTCCGTAACGCTTTTGTTACCTGTGGTCTTATTCCGAACCACTGTTCAAACCCTATAACAGCCTGATGTAGAAGCATCCCAAGTCCATCAACCGTCTTGAGATCACAAGCCTTTGCCTGTAGTAAAAAAGGAGTTATCAATGGTGTATAAATAATATCTGTTACTAATGCCGTTTTTTTTGCTTTATGAAAATCGCAAAAAAAAGAATCACTTTTTTCTTCTGGACTTTTTATGCCAATAGAGGTTGTATTAACAATCAAATCAGCTTGATGAAGTATTTCATGGATTTTATGCCAATCGTAAACTTTAATGATTTTTCCAAAATGCTGAGCTAAATTATCAGCACGTTGTTTTGTACGGTTAATTAAATAAATCTGTTCAAATCCGCGTCTTTTTAAGGCATATATGATAGCGCGTGCGGCACCACCTGCTCCAAAAACAAGAGCTGTTTCCCCTCCCCAATCAGATGCAAAATCATTAAGATTAGCGCTAAAACCATAGGCATCACTATTCGTGGCACAAAGCTTATCTCCTTCATACCAAAGTGTATTAACAGCACCAATCATTGTTGCTCTCTCATCTTTATAATCTGCTAAACGAAAAGCTTCCTGTTTATGAGGCAAAGTAACATTTCCTCCACAAAAGCCTATTTTTTGTAAAGACGCAATAAAATGACTGAACTCTTCAGATGTTACTTCTTGTGCAATATATTCTCCTTGTAAACCATATTGTTTAAGCCAAAAATTGTGAATTTTTGGCGATTTTGAATGATGAATTGGAGAACCAACAACAAAAGCACGCGGATAATTTGTTTTTTTTATTGTTAAGTCAACCATCAATAATTCCTAAGTGACGCAGTTTTATGAGTAGAGGCAGTAAAGGTAAACCAACAATGGTAAAAAAATCTCCTTCAATTTTTTCAAAGAGATGAATTCCTTCTCCTTCAATTTGATATACTCCCACGCTGTTTAAAACATCTTTTCCTACGCGTGCTAAATAACGTTCAATAAATTCTGATGAGAGTAAACGGACGGACATATGTGCACTAAAAGCTTCAACCCAAATTTTTTGACCATTTTTAAATAAAGCTACCGCACTATGAAGAGAATGGGTTTTTCCTGATAATTCACATAAACGTTGATGTGCTTCTTTAATATTTGTTGCTTTGTGAAAAACTTGACCTTCAAAATCAAGAACTTGATCACAACCAATAACGAAAGCATCAGGAAAACGATCTGAAACATTTTTTGCTTTTGCGCTCGCAAGAAAACAGCTGAGTTCTTTAGGTGTTTTTTCTTTTGCTTTTTTTTCTACTTCTCTTTCATCAAAAGAAGCTCCTTCAATGGAAAAATTTAAACCTGCTTTTTTTAATAATTTTGCACGATAAAAACTAAGAGATGCTAATATTAACGTATCTGCGTTCATGAGAATTTTCTCTCATTTCCTTCACGAAATCGTGATAACAGTTCAAATATTGCAGCAGCAGTTTCTTCAATAGAACGTCTTGTGACATCAATAATAGGCCAACCAAAACGTTCGCAAATGCGTTTTGCATAGATTAATTCTTCAGCTATGTTGATACGATTTGTATAATTATCAAGAGCAAAACTTTCTCCCAAATCTCGATTTTGGCGGATATGTGAGATTCTTTCAGCTGAAGCAATTAAACCAATAATTAAAGAATTTTTTGCCTCTAAAAGGGATTCTGGCAAATCAATATTAGGAATAAGAGGAATATTAGCCGTTTTTATTCCGCGATTTGCTAAATAGATACTTGTTGGCGTTTTAGAGGTTCTTGAAATTCCCACAAGAATCACATCTGCTTCGGATAAGCTACTGGAAGACTGTCCATCATCATGCTCTATTGTAAAATCCAGTGCCTCAATACGGCGAAAATAATCCGCATTAAGATCATGTTGTGCGCTCGCACGTAAATGTGTTGGCATTCCAAGGTAAGACTGAAAAGCATTTAAAACAGGATGTAATATATCAATACAGGGAACTTTTATTTTTTTACACATTTTTTGAAGGAGAAGTTTAAATTCTTCATCAATCATTGTGTAAAGAACAATACCTGGTTCTTGTTGTATTTCATCAAGAGCTTTTTGTAACTGTATTCTATTACGAATCATAGGATAGATATGCTCTGTTGCCTGACTCATTGCATATTGCGATGCTACAGCTCTTCCAACAGAGATTAATGTTTCTCCCGTTGCATCAGAAAGCATGTGTAAATGAAAGAATTTTTTTTCTTTTGTCACAAAAATTTTAACTCCTTGTTAAGACATGTGTATATATCTTCACCGTTTTTTATAAAACTAAAATTTAGGAAAAATTCTCCTTTTTTATGCACAAATTAAATGCTTGTGATAATTTAATCCCTCTTATAAAAAAAGAGGGGATAATATCTTTAAGATAGTGATATTTTTATTCTTTTTTCAGTTCCTTTTGTGGATAAAATTGAGGATAAATAATAATCCACACTAAACACAGTTATAAATAAGAATAATCCTTTCTTTAATATAAATTTATTAATATAAATTTCTGTAAAAAATACTTTTGAATAGCATTTCATTAATGCTATAATCCTAACTCACATTTTTGTTATTAAAATAATTAAATACTATTTGGATTTTATATTTTTTCAAGTTTTTCATATAATTACTTAATATTACAGGAACAAATTTCATATAAATGGTACTTGCAGATTAAAAAAATTGAGTGTAGGATATTTTTTCTTAATAATATTTCACTCATAAATTTCCATAAATTATTTAGAACAATCTTCTCCTTAATTACAAAGAGCATATTTCATGCAAAAAATGAAACTACAAGAACTTAAAAGCAAAAATCCCGTTGAGCTTGTTTCTTTTGCTGAAACATTAGAAGTTGAAAATGCCTCCCTTATGCGCAAACAAGAATTAATGTTTGCTATCTTGAAAAAACTTGCTCTACAAGACGTTGAAATTATAGGAGAAGGTGTTGTTGAAGTTTTACAAGACGGATTTGGATTTTTGAGATCTGCTGATGCTAATTATCTTCCTGGTCCTGATGATATTTATCTTTCACCTGCACAAATACAGTCGTTTTCTTTAAAAACAGGCGATACAATTGAAGGTCCCATACGCAGTCCAAAAGAGGGAGAACGTTATTTTGCTCTCCTTAAAATTAATACAATTAATTTCGAAAAACCTGAAAAGATTCGTTATAAAATCCACTTTGATAATCTTACTCCTCTTTATTCAAATGAACGTTTCCAAATGGAAATACAAGATCCTACAGAGAAAGATATGTCATCACGCGTGATTGATTTGATATCTCCATTGGGAAAAGGACAAAGAGGGTTAATTGTAGCTCCTCCTCGGACGGGAAAAACAGTTTTACTTCAAAATATTGCTCATTCTATTACCACTAATCATCCTGAATGTTATCTCATTGTTCTTTTAATTGATGAACGACCAGAAGAAGTTACTGATATGCAGCGTTCAGTAAAAGGAGAAGTGGTTTCTTCTACTTTTGATGAACCTGCAATACGTCACGTACAAGTGGCAGAAATGGTCATTGAAAAAGCCAAACGTCTTGTTGAATATGGGCGTGATGTTGTTATTCTTCTCGATTCTATTACACGTCTTGGGCGTGCATATAATACAGTTGTTCCTTCTTCAGGTAAAGTTTTAACAGGTGGTGTGGATGCAAATGCCCTCCAGCGTCCAAAGCGTTTTTTTGGTGCAGCACGTAATATTGAAGAAGGCGGATCTTTAACCATTATTGCAACGGCTTTGATTGATACAGGAAGTCGTATGGATGAGGTTATTTTTGAAGAATTTAAAGGAACAGGTAATTCGGAAATTGTTCTTGATCGAAAAGTTGCTGATAAACGTATTTTCCCTGCTATGGATATTTTAAAGTCAGGAACGCGTAAGGAAGAACTTCTGGTAGAACGACAAGATTTACACAAAATTTTTGTTCTTCGTCGTATTTTAGCATCTATGAATGTAACAGATGCAATTGAATTTTTGATTGATAAATTAAAGCAAACAAAAAACAATAGTGAATTTTTTGATTCAATGAATACGTAGAGTCATTAAAGTTTTTATTAGGATAAAACCTGTGGATACAATCTTTGCTGTTTCGAGTGGATTGTTACCTTCAGGGGTTGCAGTCATTCGGCTTTCTGGTCCACATGTTGTGGATATAGTTAAAACGCTTTGTGGTCGTTTACCTAAAGCACGTTTTATGCATTATGGAAATCTTACTGCTCGTGATGGTAGTTTTTTAGATTCTGGTTTAACTGTTTTTTTTCCTGCTCCTCATAGTTTTACGGGGGAAGATTGTGCAGAATTCCATTTACATGGAGGAAAAGCAGTCGTTAATCGTTTTCTCGATGAATTGTCGACATTTTCTGGATGCCGTATTGCAGAAGCAGGTGAATTTTCACGTCGTGCTTTTATGGAAGGAAAATTAGATCTTGTTCAAGCAGAAGGTCTTGCTGATTTAATAGAAGCAGAAACGGAAAGCCAACGGCGTTTAGCTGTTATGGGTACAAGTGGACATTTAACGACGCTTTATCGTGATTGGCGTCATAAGCTTATGAAGGCGCGTGCTTTTATTGAGGCAGAACTTGATTTTGTTGATGAAGCAGATATTCCCAACGCAATATCTGATAAAGTTTGGAAAGATGTTCAGGATCTTTGTACTTCTATTCGGGAATATATTACTGAAGGAGAACGTGCGAGTATTTTACGTGATGGATTAAAAATTGTTATTGCTGGTGCTCCAAATTCTGGAAAATCAAGCATTATGAATCGTCTTTCAGGAAGATCTGTTGCTATTGTAACGGAAGAAGCAGGAACAACCCGTGATGCTTTAGAAATGAGAATTATTCTTGGTGGTTTACCTATTTTTTTAACCGATACTGCTGGTTTTAGAAAAACAGAAAATAAAATAGAACAGATGGGAATAGAAATTGCTAAACAGCATGTTAGGGAAGCTGATTTGGTTATTTTGGTTTATGATATAGGAAATCCTAAGCAAGTTGATTTACCAGAAACATCGGCTGAAATATGGTGTGTTGGCAATAAGCTTGATCTTTATGAAAAAAATGATCAGCGTTGGTCTATACAATTTTCCGCATTAACTGGTTTAAATTTTGATTATTTTATAAAAGAACTTGAATTATTTTGTCATCATCGTGCTTCTGAAATTGGAAATATTGTTCCAGCACGTAAAAGGCAACTTCAATTATTAAAGCAGGCTGTTAAAGAGATTGAATTTTCTCTTAATTATCATTCTCTTGATCTCAGTTTACGTGCAGAACATCTCCGTTGTGCAAGTGATTTTCTTGGGAAAATTACAGGAGATATTGATGTTGAAGATTTGCTTGATATTATTTTTTCAGAATTTTGTGTTGGTAAATAATGATTCACGTGAAACATTGATTATTTCATAGACAGATTATAAAGATTATGTAATTTATATCCTGTTTCACGTGAAACCTTAGAATATTTTCTACGGAATGAATTAAATGCAATCATATGATGTTGTTATTGTTGGTGGTGGTCATGCTGGCTGTGAAGCGGCTTCAGCTTCAGCACGTGTAGGAGCCAAAACAGCGCTTGTTACACATAAAATATCAGCACTGGGAACAATGTCGTGTAATCCTGCTATTGGTGGACTTGGAAAAGGGCATCTAGTTCGTGAAATAGATGCGTTAGATGGTCTTATGGGAAGAGCAGCAGATGCTGCTGGAATTCAGTTTAGACTACTTAATAGACGTAAAGGACCGGCAGTAAGAGGACCACGGACACAGGCAGATAGACAACTTTATAAAAAAGCAATTCAAAAATTATTAAAAGAACAAGAAAATCTTACTCTTATTGAGGATGAAGTTATTGATCTGGTTGTTAAAGATAATTGTGTATCAGGTGTTATTTTAAAAAAACAAGGAACAATTTTTTCTGGTGCTGTTGTTTTAACAACAGGTACGTTTTTAAATGGCTTTATTCATATTGGTAATAAAACATGGGCTGCTGGTCGTATGGGAGATCAGTCAAGTGTAAAACTTGCTGAACATTTGAAAAAATATCATATAAAACTTGGACGATTAAAAACAGGAACCCCTGCTCGTTTGAGTAAAAAAACAATTGCTTGGGAAGCTCTCCAAAAACAACAAGCAGATGAAAATCCCATACCCTTTTCTCTTTTAACAGAGAAAATTGAACAACCACAAATTGAATGTGCAATAACACGTACAAATGAGAAAACACATCAAATTATTCGCGAGAATATTTATCTCTCTGCTTTATATTCTGGAAGTATTGAAGGGTTAGGACCACGTTATTGTCCTTCTGTTGAAGATAAAATTGTTAAATTTGGAGAACGTGATGGACATCAGATCTTTCTGGAACCAGAAGGATTAAATGATGATACTGTTTATCCAAATGGTCTTTCTACTTCTCTTCCTGAAGATGTACAAATTTCTCTATTGAAAACCATTGAAGGATTGGAAAATGCTATAGTTTTGCAACCTGGTTATGCTATTGAATATGATTTTGTTAATCCACAACAATTAACAAGAAACTTAGAATTACGTTCTTTACCGGGTTTGTTCTTAGCAGGCCAAATTAATGGTACAACAGGATATGAAGAAGCAGCAGCACAAGGACTTTTAGCTGGATTAAATGCTGCACGTAAAGTAGGTAAATTAGATGAAATACTTATAAGTCGTTCTACTGCTTATATTGGTGTTATGATTGATGATTTGGTTTCACGTGGTGTTTGTGAACCTTATAGGATGTTTACATCACGTGCTGAATTTCGTTTATCTTTACGATCTGATAATGCTGATACGCGTTTAACACCTTTGGCACAAAAATGGGGTATTGTGAGTAAAATACGTTGGGAATGTTATCAGAAAAAACAACAACGGCTTGATCAAGCACGATCAATATGTCAAAATCTTTTTTTAACACCCAATGAAGCTTCTGCTCATGGATTACATGTTAATCATGATGGAATTCGGCGTTCTGCTTATGATTTTCTTGCTTATCCTCATATAACCTTAGAGCGTCTTTCAGATTTTTGGCCACAATTAAAAACAATTGATTCTAAAACAGCAGAATCTTTAGAAATTGAAGCACAATATGCGGTTTATTTAGATAAACAAGCACAAGATATTGCCTCTCTTCAGAGAGATGAGCGTTTAGAAATTCCTTCTTCTCTCGATGTTCAGGCAATTTCAGGTCTTTCAAATGAACTTAAATCAAAAATTCAAGAAGTGTCGCCGCGTTCAATTGCTGATGCACAAAAAATTGATGGCATGACACCCGCCGCGTTATCGCTTATTATTACACATATTCAACGTCAACGACGTGAAAAGGCTAAAACAGCTTAATGAATTTTTCTACAGAAAAAAAATATCAACAATTATTAAATATCGTTCCTTCTGTTTCACGTGAAACGATGGAAAATTTAATTCAGTTTGAGTCTTTAATACTTCAGTGGAATGCACATATTAATTTGATATCTGCTACAACTATACCAGATCTATGGACACGACATATTCTAGATTCAGCACAAATTTTTCCTTTGTATGCTCATTCTTTACATTGGTGTGATTTAGGATCAGGAGGAGGTTTTCCTGCAATTGTGATTGCTATCTTTTTGAAAGAAAAAAAAGCAGGACATATTAATCTTGTTGAAAGTAATGGGAAAAAAGTTGCTTTTTTGCGAACAGTTATTGCTCAACTTAATCTTCCAGCAACGGTTTATCACGCTAGAATTGAAGATATATATCAAAAAATTCCCATATCTGATATTATAACAGCACGGGGATTAGCGCCGCTTGATACTCTTTTACAACTCATTTTTCCTTTATTAACAGAAAAAACAATAGCTCTTTTGCAAAAAGGTCGGGATTACGCTACAGAAATAAAAAATGCCTCTGCCAATTGGCACTTTGATCTGTTAAAACATAAAAGTAAAGTTGATGAAAATTCTGTTATTTTGGAAATTTCTCATATTCGATCATATAGAGGGTAGAGCAAAATGAGCGAAACACGAATTATCGCTATTGCAAACCAAAAGGGTGGAGTCGGAAAAACAACCACAGCAATTAATCTTGCTACAGCTTTAGCGGCTATTGGTGAAAATGTCCTTATTATGGATGTTGATCCACAAGGTAATGCTAGTACAGGTTTAGGGATTGATCGTAATAGCCGTCCTTTATCTTCTTATGATGTTTTGGTTTCGGGCGTTTCAATTACACAGGCGGCTTTAAAAACAGCCGTACCCAATCTTTATATAGTTCCTTCTACACTTGATCTCTTAGGTGTGGAAATGGAAATTTCTTCATCAAAAGATCGCATACAACGCTTACGTAAAGCTCTCTATGATGATCCGGAAATGGAAAAAAAATTCAATTATATTTTAATTGATTGTCCTCCCTCCCTTAATCTTTTAACACTTAATGCTATGGGGGCTGCGGATTCTGTTTTAGTGCCTATGCAATGTGAATTTTTAGCACTTGAAGGTTTAAGTCAATTACTTGAAACAGTAAAACAAGTGCGATCCGTACTTAATCCATCTTTAGAGATCCAAGGTATTGTTTTAACAATGTATGATGGACGTAATAACCTTTCAAATCAAGTTGTTGAAGATGTACGCTCTTTTATGGGAGATAAAGTTTATCGTACTGTTATTCCACGAAATGTAAGAGTATCAGAAGCGCCTTCTTTTGGCAAACCTGTATTGCTTTATGATCTTAAATGTGCTGGGAGCCAAGCTTATTTGCGTCTAGCATCAGAAATGATTCAACGTGAAAAACAAGCACGTGCTGCTGCTTAAAAATGTAAAATTTTTTGTAAGAAAACTCAAAGAGCAAAATTATGAACGATGATCTATCAAAAAAAAGACTAGGACGTGGATTAGCGGCATTGATTGGAGATATCAATTTAAACAACAATATTGCACGTTCATCAAGCTTTGATAAATTAAATGAATCCGGTAGTCTTTCTGAGCGATTTATTTCTATTGAATCTATTTCATGTAATCCTCACAATCCTCGGCGTCATTTTACTGAAACAGAGCTTGATAATTTGACACAATCAATTCGTCAACACGGTGTGGTTCAACCGGTTATTGTGAGGCCTTTAAGAGATCATCCTCATCGGTTTGAATTGATTGCGGGTGAACGGCGCTGGCGTGCAGCACAACGTGCAAATTTAAGTCAATTACCCGTTATTATTCGTGATGTGGACGATAAAACGGCTTTGGAATTGGCAATTATTGAAAATGTTCAACGTGCAGATCTTAATCCTATCGAAGAAGCAAAGGGATATGAGATGCTTCTAAATGAACATGATTATACGCAAGTAGATTTAGCGCAAGTTATAGGAAAAAGTCGTAGTCATGTTGCAAATACGCTTCGTTTGTTAAAACTTCCAGAAAAAGTACAACAATTCTTAACTGATGGACAACTTTCTGCAGGTCATGCACGTTGTCTTATAACCGTTGATGATCCACAAAATTTAGCTGAGAAAATTATTCGTGAAGGGCTTTCAGTACGTCAAACAGAAATACTTGCATATGAGCAAGCTAATCCTAAAACTAAAAAGCGTACCAATACGGAGAAAGATGCTGAAACAAAATCTTTAGAAAAATTACTTGCAGATGTGATAGGAATGAAAGTTATTATTCGACATGGTAAAAAAGGTGGAGATTTAAAAATACATTACTCTTCATTAGAACAATTAGATGAAATTTGTCGGCGTTTACAAAGTTAATCAATTGTTCTAAAAAGATTTTTTTAACAGTTATCTTTTAAAATTTTTATTATTCTATACATATGCTCTTTAGCAAATTCTATATTTCTTGCAGGTAAAGAGTTTTTTTCATAAGTAGAATTTTCTTCATCAGTAAGTACATACAATGTCGCTTGAAGTGCTAGGTGAGCAACAACAAAATCTTTCGGTGTTATATTATTTTCTTTTAAAATATTCACAAGTTTTGGTTTACTAGAAATATAGGTAGTGTAGTTTTCAATACTAGAGTGGATACTAGAATCATAAGTTATAAGATTATTTTTTGTTTTTGGAAGTAAGTTTTTACATTCTTTTTCAATTTTTTCCAGCTTTAAAAGAAAATCTTCTGTTAAGGGATAATTTGCAATGAGAGGTGCTATAAGAGAAGAATTATCTGTTTCCTTTTCCTCTGCCATTGTTTGTTGAATATGTATCACGAAAAGAAAAAGCAGGAACAAACGTAATACGAACTTACGCATGGTTAAAAATTGTCCTTTCTTCTTCGAACTTCAGCAAAAACTTCTTCATCTGTTTTTTCTTCCATTACAAGGTTCTTTCGCAATACACTATCATCCCAGCGGAGAAAGGGATTGGTGGCTTTTTCTTGCCCTAAGGTTACTGGTAAAGTCATAGCGTTTTTTGCACGTAGCAAAAAAACTTCCTCTATTCTTTGGTGGAGTTTTTTATTATGTGGGTCAATTGTTAGTGCGAAAAGAGCGTTATTTTTTGTATATTCGTGTCCACAATAGAGAAGTGTTTCATCAGGAAGTTTACGAAGTTTTTTTAAAGAATTCAGCATTTGTGCTGGTTTTCCTTCGAAAAGACGTCCACAGCCCAATGAAAAAAGTGTATCTCCAGCAAAGAGTAAATTCTTTTCAGGAAAATAGTAAGATAATGCGCCTAGAGTATGACCAGGTGTTGAAAGAGCTAAAAGAAGGAGTGAGCCAAAAGAAAAACTTTCATCAGGTTGAAGTGTTTTATCAAGATGATTGATCTTTTCTTTTTCTGCTTCTGGTCCGATAACCGTAGCGTTGTAAACTTGTTTTAATTCTGATAGGGCTTCTACATGGTCGTGATGATGATGAGTTACAAAAATAGTGTTAAGTGTCCAATTGTGGCGCTTTAAGGCATTGTGAATCGCTTTGCCTTCAGGAGCATCTATTGCAGCTGTCATACCACTTTTTTCATCATGAAGGAGTACACCGAAATTGTCTTCTCGACAAATAAACTGTTCAATCAACATATTTTTTCTCCCGAACAGTGTTTGGCGATGAATCTATAAAATAATCGGTAGTAATGATTTTTTTAAGAATCAGATTTGTCCTCTTCTGTAAAAAGTCCTTTTGAATGTTTTATAATTATAGGCATTTGGGTAAGCATGAAAAGGACTGTTATAGGCATGACGCCAAATACTTTGAAACTTGTCCAGAAATTATCGCTAAAATTACGCCAAATTATTTCATTCAAAATGGCAAGAAAAATGAAAAAAAACGCCCAACGATAGGTAAGTTTTTGCCAACCTAAATCATCAAGTTTTAAGGTAGAATCAAGAGCATAACGTAAAAGTGGTTTTTTAAAAAACATCCCTCCAAAAAGTATAAAAGCAAATAAGCTATTAATGATTGTTGGTTTCATTTTTATGAAAGTTTCATTATGAAGCCAGAGAGTTAGAAAGCCAAAAACTAAAACAAATATTCCTGAAATAAGAGGCATAATAGGAATTTGTCTTGCAAGGATCCATGATAAGCTTAGGGAAATAATAATAGCCACCATAAAAATAGCTGTTGCAGGGAAAATAGGCTTACTAAAATTTTGAAAAAATCCAATGTTTTTTATCAGCCATTCTCCCTTATAATTGGCAAAAAAGAAGGCAACCAATGGACCCATTTCCAAAAGAAACTTAAGTGTTGGTGAGAGAGAAATTTTTTTATTGTTATTCATCTTTTTTTCAGAATTATTGTGTAAATTAAGATTAGATAAAGGCTGTTTCATGCGTGTTTTCCTGCAATAGTTTCGGCAAAGTCAGAAGCAGAAAAGGGTTGAAGGTCTTCAATATCTTCTCCTATACCGATAAAATAAACGGGTAATTTATATTTTGCTGCGATAGCGACAAGAATTCCTCCTCGTGCAGTCCCATCTAGCTTTGTCATAACTAAACCATTAACACCAGCAATATCACTGAAAATGTCCACTTGGTTGAGTGCATTTTGTCCGGTTGTTGCATCAAGAGTTTGAAGGATTGTGTGGGGTGCTTGGGGGGTGTGTTTTTTTAAAACACGAATAATTTTTGCCAACTCATCCATTAATTCAGATTTATTTTGTAAACGCCCTGCTGTATCAATAATTAATACATCACTGTTTGTTTTTTTTGCTTTTTCATAAGCATCAAATGCTAAGCTGGCGGCATCTGCACCCAATTTTGTCGAAATAACAGGAGAATTGGTACGTTCACCCCAAATGTGTAGTTGCTCAATAGCAGCGGCTCGGAAAGTATCACCTGCTGCCAGCATAACTTTTAATCCCCCTTCTGTTAATTTGGCTGAAAGTTTTCCAATAGTTGTCGTTTTTCCAGTGCCATTTACACCTACCAGCAAAATAACATGAGGTTTATGGCTGAGATCAAGTTCTAATGGTATTGCAACAGGTTCCAGAACTTTTTTGACCTCATCAGCTACAATAGTATGAATATCATCTGGGGAGAGGTTTTTTCCGTAACGACTGGAAGCTAAAGTATTTGTGATGCGTGTTGCCGTCTCTACACCTATGTCAGCTTGGATAAGAATATCTTCGAGCTCTTGCAGTGTATCTTCATCAAGTTTTCTTTTAACAAAGAGATCGCCAATTGATCCGCTTAGGCGTTGTGAAGAAAGGGATAGGCCTTTTTTAAGGCGCCCAAACCACGCTGTCTTTTTTTGTTCAACAGAAGGTTCAGATAAAATTTCTTCATTCTTTTTTTCACGGATGTTGTTTGTGACAATAATTTTACCAGAAAAGGGAATTTTATCAGAATGGGATTCTAGAAATGGAGATTTTTCATCATATTTTGTAAGTATTGACTCTGGATTTTTTGTTTGTTCTTCTTTTTCTGTGTTTATAGAGATTTGATTATTTTTTGTCTTTTCATTTTTGTCTTTATTTTCTTCTATTATATCGCTTTTATCAGGAATAGAAATCTGTTGTTCAATTTCTTGCTCTTGAGATTTGTTAAAAGAGAATATTTTTTTTATAAAAGATTTAGTCATAAGAATTCTCCTGCTCAAGCAGCGTTTAATTTTGGAGGGACAGCAATCAATTTATCGCCATCATGATCAACGATAAGGGCTTGAACAATTGTTCCTGCTTTTGCACCTTTAACTTGTACAAGAGTATAATCTTCTGTTCGTCCGATTTCATCTTTTTCAACGAGAATTGTTTGTAGACTGTTTTGTAAATGAGCAAGATGCTTTTGGTAAGCCATATCACCTGCTTTACGCAATTTTTCAGCACGCAGCTTAACTATTTTACGGTTGATTTGTGGCATACGTGCGGCAGGTGTTCCTTCTCTTGGACTAAAGGGGAAGACATGGAGATGGGTTAAATTACAATCTTTGATTAAGGCAAGACTATTTTGAAACATCTCTTCTGTTTCTGTAGGAAAACCAGCAATTAAGTCGGCACCATAAACCATTGTAGAACGTTTGGCACGCAATTCTTGGCAAAATTGAATGGCATGTTCGCGCAGATGACGCCGTTTCATCCGTTTTAAAATCATATTATCACCTGCTTGCAAAGATAAATGCAAATGGGGCATGATTCTTGTTTCATAAGCTAAAAGATTTATGAGTTCTTCGTCTGCTTCAATAGAGTCAATAGATGAGAGGCGTAATCGGGCTAAGTCAGGGACATGATGCAAAATAGCTGAAGTTAATTTTCCTAGAGTAGCTTTTCCAGGAAGATCGTGGCCATAACTTGTAAGGTCAACACCTGTAAGGACCACTTCTTGGATACCCCCACCTATCAGCTTTTTAATTTGTTCTATGACAGCACCCATGGGAACTGAACGAGATGGTCCTCGTCCATAAGGAATAATGCAAAATGTACAGCGGTGATCGCATCCGTTTTGTACCTGTACAAAAGCGCGGGTGCGCTCTTGCATTGCACTGACCATATGTGGAGCAATTTTTTGTACTTCCATAATGTCATTGATATGCACCTTTTCAGAATGATTAATACCAAAATCAGGAAGTTGACGATAAGAATGAGCGTGAAGTTTATCTTCGTTTCCTAAAACAAGATCTACTTCTGTCATTGAGGCAAAATTTTGTGCTTCTGTTTGGGCTGCACACCCTGTTACAATGATACGCGCATGAGGATTTTCACGTCTTGCTTTGCGGATAGCTTGTTTTGCTTGTCGTACGGCTTCGGCAGTGACAGCACAGGTATTAAAGATAATAGCACCATCTTTAAGTTGATCTAGCCCTGAAGAAGTACTTTCTTTGCGAATGATTTCCGATTCGTAGCTATTAAGTCGACAACCAAAAGTTACAATTTCTATTGCCATCAGGAGTGATCCTTTTTGTAACACCCTGTTAAAGGGCTTAAAAAACCACTAAAGTGATATTTAATTGGTCCTGTCATGATAATATGATCGTCTTCTCGGTAAAAAATATTAAGTTTTCCCTTTGGTAAATTTACATCAACATGGCGCTCTGTAAGTCCACGACGATAAGCAGCCACTGCACTTGCACAAGCAGCACTCCCACATGCTTGTGTTAATCCTGCCCCTCGCTCCCATGTACGTAAATTTAGACTTTTCTTTGACGTTATGCAAGCAATGGAAATATTGCACCGTTCGGGAAACAGGGGATCATGTTCAAGTTTTGGCCCATATTTTTCTAATGGAATATGTTGAATATCATTTTCAACAAAAAAGATAGCATGGAGATTGCCAATGGATATGAGACAAGCGTCTTTTAGGGGACCAGCGATAATTTCTACGTGATTGGTATCAACTATTTCACGTGAAACAGGCATCTCTTTTGCATTGAAATTTGGGCATCCCATATCAACAGAAATGAGATTATCGGTTTGGTATTTTCCTTCAATAATTCCAGCGGGAGTTTCTAAATGAAATTTTTCACCAAAATTGTGATCTTTAAGCCATGCGATGACACAGCGGGTACCATTGCCACAAGCTTTAGCCATTGATCCGTCGGCATTCCATATTTCTATGCGGAAGTCGGTTTTTTTCTGGGTTGGTGTGTGGATAGCCATGATTTGATCAAAATGCATTTCAGGATCTGCCGACAAAGCAAGGATTGCTTGTGGTGTAAGAGCGTATGTGCTTTCACGCATATCAACAACAATAATTTGATTTCCAAGACCGTCCATTTTGCTAAATGGCGTTTTCATGAAACTTCTCTATTTCTAATGATTACTTATAAAAAGATATATGACTGAAAATATTATAAATTTCTAGTGTTTAATAAATATAAAATTGGGCACATAAATTATTTCTTTTAAAATAAGTGATTTTAACCTGTTTTTTTTAATTTGTTAATTTATCTTTGTAACTATAACAAATATTCGCTTAATTTTTTTGTGAACTTATTTATTGTCGTGGGAGAGAGTACAGACATGGCGTTTTCAAAAGTTTCGTTTTTCGTTGCACTATCAACTGTAATGTTTTTAGGGGGATGTTCAACAACACGGTTTGATGGTAATGACGATGGTAACGCATTAGAAGTTTTTTATCCATCTCAACAAATGACAATATTAGAAGCGTCTGATCTGTCGTCTACTTCTTCGTCGATATCTGAAGATGCAAACGCTCCGATGTATGAAAAAGGAGATTCTCAGAGCGATGGACGAATGGCTAGTCTCGAATTGCCAAGTAATGCTACTGATTTATTTCCTGCAAGTGTTGCTGGGGTGTGGAATCTTTCTATGGGAGGAAAAGTTTGCCGGATTGCAACTCCACAAACAAAGTTTGGACAAGGGTACCGTGCTGGTCCTTTACACTGTCCAGGAATTGCTTCCCAAGTGAGATCGTGGGCTGTTAAAGGAAAAAGATTATATTTTTATAATAACTCTGGACGTGTTATCCTCGTTCTTT
Source organism: Bartonella sp. CM86QHHN (assembly GCF_042194695.1). Lineage (NCBI taxonomy): Bacteria > Pseudomonadati > Pseudomonadota > Alphaproteobacteria > Hyphomicrobiales > Bartonellaceae > Bartonella > Bartonella sp. CM86QHHN. Next base: position 113,080 of record NZ_JBHIND010000060.1, on the reverse strand, counting down.
ATTCTTCAAATGTTGATCGTTTTGAGGGACGTACACTTGATGATCATCCCGTTATTTTAAGTCGTTAAATCATTTTTGATCGTTTATGACAAACTAAACTAGACGGACAGATTTTTGAAAAGTATTTGTATTTTTCATTGAGATCGGTTTGAAAAAGGTTTTTTGGATGATTCTCGTTTCAACATGTTATAAGGAGCTTGTCGCTAAAGGAGAGGTTTGTTTTGATCCCGCTCAATTAGCTATAACAGAATATTTTGATCATTTATTAAAAAAAATTGCGGAACAAAATATCTCTCATCCTTTGCCTTGGATATTTTGCTCTTTCTTTAACAGAATATTTAAAAGGAAAAAACAAAATATTTCTTGTGTTGTAAAACAAGGAGATGAAACAGGTTTTTTTCAGGGACTGTATATTTATGGTGAAGTAGGACGGGGCAAAACCATGCTGATGGATTTGTTCTTTTCTTGTTTGCCTAAAGGTCATAAAAAGCGTGCCCATTTTAATGATTTTATGGCTGATGTGCATGAGCGTATTAATTTTTATCGTCAAGCATCTGGGTGTGCAAAATTTAAACAAGATAATCCTATTTTAGCTGTTGCTGAGGATCTTGCACGAGAAGCAAAAGTACTTTGTTTTGATGAGTTTAGTGTAACGGATATTGCTGATGCTATGGTATTGGGGCGGCTTATTTCTGCTCTGTTTGATAAAGGAATTTTCTTTATTGCGACTTCAAATGTGGCGCCAGATAACCTTTATTGTAACGGTTTAAATCGTGAGCTCTTTTTGCCTTTTATTCAAGTTTTGAAAGCATATGTTCGTGTTGTTAATCTTGATGCAAAAACAGATTATCGCCTTGAAAAATCAAATCTACAACAGATGTATGTATCGCCGTTGGGGGTTCAAGCAAATGAATATATGGATCAAGCATGGACACTTGTATTGCAAGGACATAAGGAGATGTCTGATGAGCTTTCTATAAAAGGGCGCTTTATTCCTATTCCGCGCTTTGGTGCAGGATGTGCTCGTTTTGATTATGGGGATTTATGTGCAAAGCCTTTGGCCGCGGCTGAATATTTGTTATTAGGAAAGCATTATCATACGATTTTTATTGATAATGTACCGGTCATGGATGATACATGTCGTAATGAAACAAAACGGTTTATTTTGCTTATTGATATTCTTTATGAGCGCCACATACGGTTGTTTATGTCGGCTGCGGCAGGGATAGGGGCTTTGTATAAAGGGCATGCGCAGATTACGGAAACATTTGAATTTCAAAGAACACAATCACGTCTTTTCGAAATGCAAAGCTACGATTATTTAAAACTTTGGGAAGAACATTTTCTTTTGAAGAAGAAGCATTGATTATACTTTTACCTTTACGTAAACTGTCAAAACAATAACTTTTTGAAATTAAAGAAATATAATAATTCTGTTGTATTTTTTTAAAATTCACTTTATCGATACATCGTGATAATTTTCTAATAGTTGTTTCAGCGGAGGGTTGTTGTTTCTGTAAGGAGATAAATTTGTAAATTTCATTTCTTTACTCCTTTTTATGATATTGTTTGAATATGGTTGAAGTCAAAAATATTCAGTATACGGACGTTGATTGGGTGTGCGCTGAATTATCTAAAAGTTAGGAAAAAATAAAATGGCACGGAAAAAAATAGCTCTCATTGGTTCAGGTATGATTGGTGGTACTTTAGCACATATTATTGGGCTTAAAGAGCTTGCTGATGTGGTCTTATTTGATATTACAGAAGGTGTGCCACAAGGTAAGGCTCTAGATATAGCCGAATCTTCTCCTGTTGATGGTTTTGATATCAGTCTAAAAGGTGCTAATGCTTATGAAGCAATTGAAGGTGCTGATGTTGTTATTGTAACAGCAGGCGTTGCGCGAAAACCTGGTATGAGTCGTGATGAACTTTTGGGCATTAATTTAAAGGTTATGGAACAAGTTGGAGCTGGAATTAAAAAATACGCTTCTTCAGCGTTTGTTATTTGTATTACCAATCCCCTTGATGCGATGGTGTGGGCATTGCAGAAATTTTCAGGTCTCCCTACACATAAAGTGGTTGGTATGGCTGGTGTTCTTGATTCAGCGCGTTTTCGTCATTTCTTATCTGAGGAATTTAAGGTCTCTATTAAAGATGTGACAGCGTTTGTTTTAGGGGGCCACGGTGATACAATGGTTCCTCTCGTGCGTTATTCAACGGTTGGTGGTATTTCTTTGCCTGATCTTATAAAGATGGGCTGGACAACACAGGGAAGAATTGATCAAATTATCCAGCGTACCCGTGATGGCGGTGCAGAAATTGTTGGTTTGTTAAAAACAGGTTCTGCTTATTATGCACCAGCAGCTTCTGCTGTTTCTATGGCTGAGGCCTACCTAAAGGATACTAAGCGTGTTGTGCCTGTTGCAGCTTATCTTTCAGGAGAATATGGGGTTAATGATACCTATGTTGGGGTACCTGTTGTACTTGGTGCAGGTGGTGTTGAACGAGTCATTGAAATTGATCTTGATAAAGAAGAAAGAGGTGCTTTTGATCATTCAGTAAATGCGGTTAAAAAGCTTTGTGAAGCTTGTATTGCTCTTGTACCTAGTCTCAAGTAAATTGAACAAGATTTAATTCATTAAAATAAGTATTTAGAATGTTAAAACTTTAGGATTAATAAGATCCATAAAAGAAAAGGACAAATGCATGAATATCCATGAGTATCAGGCCAAACGTCTGCTTCATGAATATGGAGCACCAATTGCAAATGGTGTCGCTGTTTATTCTGTAGAGCAAGCTGAAAAATGGGCGGAAAAATTGCCCGGACCTCTCTATGTGGTTAAAAGTCAGATACACGCTGGTGGTCGTGGTAAGGGTAAGTTTAAAGAACTTGGTCCTGATGCAAAGGGTGGTGTTCGGCTTGCACAATCTGTTGAAGAAGTTGTTGCAAATGTTCAAGAAATGCTTGGAAAAACTTTGGTAACCAAACAAACTGGTCCAGAGGGTAAGCAGGTCAACCGCCTTTATATTGAAGATGGTGCCGATATTGAACGGGAGCTTTATCTTTCACTTTTGGTTGATCGTAGCGTTGGTCGAATTGCTTTTGTTGTTTCAACAGAAGGTGGAATGGATATTGAAACGGTTGCTGAAGAGACACCAGAAAAAATATTCACGCTTCCCATTGATGCTGTAGAGGGTGTTACTTCTGCTGATTGTGCAAGACTTTGTGATGCGTTGAAACTACAAAGTAGTGCGCGAGAAGATGGTGAAAAGCTTTTTCCGATTCTCTATAAGGCATTTTGTGAAAAAGATATGAGCCTTTTAGAAATCAATCCGCTTATTGTGATGAAAGATGGTCACTTGCGTGTTCTTGATGCGAAAGTTTCTTTTGATAATAATGCTCTGTTTCGTCATCCAGATATTTTAGAATTGCGCGATCTTTCAGAAGAAGATCCAAAGGAAATAGAAGCATCAAAGCATGATCTTGCTTATGTTGCTCTTGAGGGTACGATTGGTTGCATGGTTAATGGTGCTGGGCTTGCTATGGCAACAATGGATATCATTAAGCTTTATGGAGCAGAGCCAGCGAATTTTTTGGATGTTGGTGGTGGAGCATCAAAAGAAAAGGTGACAGCTGCTTTTAAAATTATTACGGCCGATCCAAATGTTAAGGGCATTTTGGTTAACATTTTTGGTGGTATTATGCGTTGTGATGTCATTGCTGAAGGTGTGGTTGCTGCTGTTCGTGAGGTTGGTTTAAAGGTTCCCTTGGTTGTTCGTCTTGAAGGTACTAATGTTGAGCAAGGTAAAGCAATTATCAATGAGAGTGGTTTGAATGTTATTCCTGCTGATGATTTAGATGATGCTGCCCAAAAAATTGTTGCAGCCGTGAAGGGAGCTTAAGCTATGTCAATTCTTGTGAATAAAGAGACAAAAGTTCTAGTTCAAGGGCTTACAGGAAAAACAGGAACGTTTCATACAGAACAGGCGCTTGCTTATCATGGTACGCAAATGGTTGGTGGCGTTAATCCTAAAAAGGGTGGAGAAACATGGGAAGGTTCAGAAGGCGAAACTCTTCCTATTTTCGCTAATGTTGCAGAAGCAAAAGAAAAAACAGGTGCAGATGCTTCCGTTATTTATGTTCCTCCTGCAGGGGCTGCTGCAGCTATTATAGAGGCTATAGAAGCTGAAGTTCGTTTAATTATCTGTATTACGGAAGGTATTCCCGTTATGGATATGGTTAAAGTGAAGGCGCGATTAGAAAACTCAAAGTCTCGTCTTATTGGTCCTAATTGTCCCGGTATTCTTACACCAAATGAATGTAAAATTGGTATTATGCCTGGTTCTATTTTTAGAAAAGGTTCTGTTGGGGTTGTCTCGAGGTCGGGAACTTTAACTTATGAAGCCGTTTTTCAAACGAGTCAGGAAGGTCTCGGACAAACAACTGCTATAGGGATTGGTGGCGATCCTGTTAAGGGCACTGAATTTATTGATGTGTTGGAAATGTTTTTAGCGGATGATGAAACCGAGTCTATTGTTATGATTGGTGAGATTGGTGGTTCTGCTGAAGAAGAAGCAGCACAGTTTTTGCAAGATGAAGCAAGAAAAGGTCGTAAAAAGCCAGTTGTTGGCTTTATTGCTGGCCGTACGGCTCCTCCAGGACGGACAATGGGACATGCTGGTGCTGTTATTTCTGGTGGTAAAGGTGGAGCAGAAGATAAAATTGCGGCAATGGAATCAGCAGGGATTCGTGTATCTTCTTCGCCATCACAGATAGGTAAGACTTTGATGTCAGTTTTGAAAGGCTAAAAGAAAGTTTCACCTGAATAAGAAAAGGTTCTTAGATTCAGGTGAAAAAGCTTGAGTATAAAAAGGTAAAACTTTTTTGAATGTTCGAATCACTGCTTGTTTGTAAGCATTTAAAGGTCAAAAAGAGATATAAGGAGACGGAATAAATGTTCCGGAGAAGTATATGGCAAGGCAGGACGAAATAAATAGCCTTTTTGCACAGACATCATTTCTTTATGGTGGGAATGCGGATTATATAGATCAACTTTATGCTCAATATGAAAAAGATCCTACCAGTGTTGATTCACAGTGGCGTGCTTTTTTTGAAGGACTTCATGATAATAAAGAAGATGTTCTTAAAAATGCTGAAGGAGCAACATGGCAGCGTGATCATTGGCCATTAAAAGCAGAGGGTGAATTGATTTCTGCTCTTGATGGTGATTGGTCTTCTCTTGAAAAATATTTTGGCGATAAATTAAAGGAAAAAGCAATAACAGGTGCTGCACAAAAGGGAAAAACTTCCAGTGAACAAGATATTATTCGTGCAACACGTGATTCCGTTCATGCAATTATGATGATTCGTGCGTTTCGAGAACGGGGACATCTTCATGCGCAACTTGACCCTCTTCAATTGGCCGAAAAACAAGAAGATTATAAGGAACTTTCTCCAGAAGCTTATGGTTTTACTCCAGCTGATTACGAGCGTCCCATTTTTATTGATAATGTTTTAGGGTTGGAATATGCAACTATTCCGCAAATGCTTGAGATTCTCAATCGTACCTATTGTTCAACAATCGGTGTGGAATATATGCATGTTTCTGATCCGGTTCAGAAAGTATGGCTTCAAGAACGCATTGAAGGGCGAGATAAAAAAAATTCTTTCACACAACAAGACAAGAAAGCTATTCTGAATAAGCTTATTCAGGCAGAGGGATTCGAACAGTTTTTAGACACTAAATATAAAGGTACAAAGCGTTTTGGACTCGATGGTGGTGAGGCGCTGATTCCCGCTCTTGAACAGATTATCAAATGTGGTAGTGCTTTGGGGGTTAGGGAAGTTATTTTAGGAATGGCACATCGTGGTCGTTTAAATGTTCTTTCACAAGTTCTTGCCAAACCGCATAGGGCTATTTTTCATGAATTCAAAGGGGGATCTTACAAGCCTGATGATGTGGAGGGATCCGGTGATGTCAAATATCATTTGGGAACTACCGCTGATCTGGACTTTGATGGTAAAAAAGTTCATTTATCGCTGTTAGCCAATCCATCTCATCTTGAGATTGTTGATCCGGTTGTCATGGGAAAAGCACGTGCTAAACAAGATCAACTTATGGGACCTGCGCATACTGATTTACTCCCATTAAGTGAGCGTTCAAAAGTGATGCCATTGCTTATTCATGGTGATGCCGCTTTTGCAGGACAAGGCGTTATCCAAGAAACTTTTGGTCTTTCAGGTCTTAAAGGTTATCGTGTTGCAGGCTCACTTCATGTTATTATCAATAACCAGATTGGTTTTACAACATCTCCACGTTTTTCACGTTCTTCGCCTTATCCATCAGATGTCGCAAAAATGATTGATGCACCAATTTTCCATGTGAATGGTGATGATCCTGAGGCGGTTGTTTTTGTTGCCAAAATAGCAACAGAGTTTCGCCAAATTTTCCATAAACCAGTGGTTATTGATATGTTTTGTTATCGCCGTTATGGGCATAATGAAGGTGATGAACCTTCCTTTACGCAGCCGCTTATGTATAAAGCAATTCGTAATCATAAAACAACACTTCAACTTTATAGTGACCAATTGGTAGCAGAAGGAATGATTTCTTCAGAAGAGATTGAGCAACAAAAAAAATTATGGCGCGATAAGCTTGAAGGTGAACTTGAAGCGAGTGCTTCTTATAAGCCTAATAAGGCTGATTGGCTTGATGGAAGCTGGACGGGACTCAAAGCTTTTAGTAGTTCTGATGAGCAGCATTCTAGAGCAACCGGTGTTGAAGTAAAAACTTTAAAGGAAATTGGTCAGAAAATTGTTGAAATTCCGGCGAATTTTCACGTTCACAAAACCATTCAACGTTTTTTAAATAATCGTGCTAAAATTTTTGAAACCGGTGAGGGTGTTGACTGGGCAACCGCTGAAGCTTTAGCTTTTGGTTCACTTTGTTTGGAAGGTGCACCGGTTCGTCTTTCCGGTGAAGATGTTGAACGGGGAACTTTTTCACAACGTCATTCAGTTCTTTATGACCAAGAAAATGAGGCGCGTTATATTCCTTTGAATCATTTACAAAAGGGGCAAGCGCTTTATGACGTTGTTAATTCTATGCTTTCTGAAGAAGCTGTTCTTGGTTTTGAATATGGATATTCTCTTGCTGAACCACGAGGATTAACACTTTGGGAAGCACAATTTGGTGATTTCTCTAATGGTGCACAGGTCATTTTTGATCAATTTATTTCATCCGCAGAGCGTAAGTGGCTTCGTATGTCTGGTCTTGTGTGTTTATTGCCTCATGGTTTTGAAGGGCAAGGGCCGGAGCATTCTTCTGCACGTTTAGAACGGTTTCTTCAACTTTGTGCGGAAGATAATATGCAGGTTGCTAATTGTACAACCCCTGCAAATTATTTTCATATTTTGCGTCGACAAATTAAGCGTGATTTCCGGAAGCCATTGATTTTGATGACACCGAAATCACTTTTACGTCATAAGAGAGCTGTTTCTTTTCTCAATGAAATGGGGCCAGAAACAAGTTTTTGTCGTGTGTTGCTTGATGATGCAGAATGTCTCAGAGATTCTGTCATTAAGTTGCAAAAAGATAATAAGATTCGCCGTGTCGTTCTTTGTACTGGTAAGGTTTATTACGACCTTTATGAAGAACGTGAAAAAAGGGGTATTGATGATGTTTACCTCCTTCGTGTTGAACAGCTTTATCCTTTCCCTGCAAAAGTTTTGGTGAATGTATTATCGCGCTTTTTGCAGGCGGAAGTTTTTTGGTGCCAAGAGGAACCAAAAAACATGGGGGCTTGGTCATTTATTGAGCCTTATTTGGAATGGGTTTTGACGCATATTAATGCGCAATATTCACGTGCTCGTTATGCAGGACGTCCTGCGAGTGCGTCACCGGCCTCTGGGTTAATGGTGAAACACCTTGAACAACTGGCTGCGTTTCTTAAAGACGCGTTAGGTTCTTAATTTATTACTACTCTGATGTATGGAAAAATATTATGACTACTGAAATTCGTGTTCCTACTTTGGGCGAATCGGTTACCGAAGCAACGGTTGGCAAATGGTTTAAAAAACTTGGCGAAGCTGTCGCTATGGATGAGCCTTTGGTTGAATTAGAAACTGATAAGGTAACCGTTGAAGTTCCTTCTCCTGTTGCTGGGAAATTATCTGAAATCATTGCAAAAGAAGGCGATACGGTTGAAGTAAATGCTCTTTTAGGAGTGGTGAAAGCTGGAGAAGCTGGTATCTCCCAATCACTTTCACCTTCTGCTACACTTGTTCCAGCGGCTTCATCTGAATCGAAGAAGCCTGCTTTGAGCAGTGCAATGCCTCCTTCTCCTTCAGCAGCAAAATTGATGGCTGAAAATAATGTTGCAAAAAGCGATATTTCAGGTTCTGGAAAACGTGGACAAATTCTTAAAGAAGATGTTCTTGGTGGATTAAAACAAAGTACAAATGCTCCTACACCCTCTTCTTCTGCGACGAGTTCTTCGGCACCTCCTGTCCAAGAAACACGTGAAGAGCGGGTTCGTATGACGAAATTGCGTCAAACAATTGCTCGCCGTCTTAAAGATGCACAAAATGTAGCAGCAATGTTAACCACATTTAATGAGGTTGATATGTCAGCGGTGATGGATTTGCGCAAGCGTTATAAGGATCTTTTTGAAAAGAAACATGGTGTTAAGCTTGGTTTTATGGGTTTTTTTACCAAGGCTGTTTGTCATGCATTAAAAGAACTTCCTGCTGTTAATGCAGAGATTGATGGGACAGATATTGTTTACAAAAACTATGTCAATGTTGGAATTGCTGTTGGAACGGATAAAGGGCTTGTTGTTCCAGTGGTGCGAGATGCAGATCAAATGTCATTGGCAGAGATTGAAAAAGAGATTGGTCGTTTGGGGCGTCTTGCGCGTGATGGAAAATTAGCCGTTTCTGATATGCAGGGCGGAACTTTTACCATTACCAATGGTGGTGTGTATGGATCGTTGATGTCAACACCGATTTTGAATGCACCACAATCTGGTATTTTGGGAATGCATGCGATTAAAGAGCGAGCAATGGTTGTTGAGGGTCAAGTTGTGATCCGCCCCATGATGTATTTAGCGCTTTCTTATGATCACCGTATTGTGGATGGGCAAGAAGCTGTGACTTTCCTTGTGCGTGTTAAGGAAAGCTTAGAAGATCCGGAACGCCTTGTTCTTGATTTGTAAAATACAGTTTTCAGGATGAAAGGAGAAACGGATGTCTTATGATGTGGCTGTGATCGGAGCGGGTCCAGGTGGTTATGTAGCAGCAATAAAAGCGGCGCAACTGGGACTTAAAGTAGCAATTATTGAAAAGCGTACAACATTAGGAGGAACATGTCTCAACGTTGGTTGTATTCCTTCTAAAGCGTTGCTGCATGCTTCAGAAGTGTTTTCTGAAACCCAGCATGGTTTTGAAACGCTTGGTATTTCTATTGGTAAATCTAAGCTTAATCTTGAACAAATGATGGTTCATAAGAAAGCTGTGGTGACAGCCAATACGAGTGGTGTTTCTTTTTTGATAAAAAAAAATAAAGTTGATACTTTTTTTGGGACAGCCAAAATTTTGAGTGCGGGTCATGTGGAAGTTGTTGCCAGAGATGGTAATAAACAAACAATTGAGACAAAAAATATTATTATTGCTACCGGTTCAGAGAGTTCAGGCATTCCAGGGGTGAATGTTGAAATTGATGAAAAGACTATTGTTTCTTCTACGGGAGCTCTTTCACTTGAAAAAGTACCAACGCATATGATTGTAGTAGGTGCTGGTGTCATTGGTTCAGAACTTGGATCAGTTTGGAGCCGTTTAGGTGCTAAAGTGACCATTATTGAGTATCTTAATAAAGTTTTGGGCTCAATGGATGGTGAAGTTTCACGGCAATTTCAGAAATTAATGGAAAAACAGGGGATTGAATATAAAACGGGTGCAAAGGTAACAGCTGTTACACAATCTGGCTCAACTGCTCAGGTGAGCTTTGAATCTGTCAAAGGTGGTGAATCTGAAACTTTAGAGGCTGATGTTGTGCTTATTGCTACTGGACGTTCTCCTTATACAGAGGGGCTTGGATTACAAGAGGCTGGTGTTCAGTTAGATGAACGCGGATTTATTGCAATTGATGCTCATTGGCAGACGAATGTTCCAGGAATTTATGCGATTGGTGATGTCGTAAAAGGACCAATGCTAGCACATAAAGCAGAGGAAGAAGGCGTTGCTGTGGCAGAAATTTTGGCAGGTCAAAAAGGGCATGTTAATTTTGATGTTATTCCTAGTGTTGTTTATACACAGCCGGAAATTGCGAGTGTAGGAAGGACAGAAGAAGAGCTAAAAACTGCTGGTATTGAATATAATGTTGGCAAATTTCCTTTTATGGCCAATGGTCGTGCACGTGCAATGCAAAAGAGTGATGGGTTCGTTAAAATCCTTTCTGATAAAAAAACAGATCGGGTATTAGGGGGGCATATTCTTGGATTTGGTGCTGGTGAAATGATCCATGAAATTGCAGTTTTAATGGAATTTGGAGGTTCATCAGAAGATCTGGGACGTTGTTGCCATGCACATCCTACCTTATCAGAAGCCGTGCGTGAGGCAGCTTTGGCAACATTTGCTAAACCACTTCATATTTAAAAAGCTTTTAAAAAGTAAATTTTAAAAGGCACATGAGGCAGAAAATATTAGTGAAGCATGCAACAACATTTTAAAACTTTAAAAAAGAATATAACCAATTGTATTGAAATGTTCCATTTGTTGTATGCTTTTCGATAATTACTGTTTTAGATATCTGTTGTGCAGTTTTGATTGATTATTCTGTTGTGCACTATCGTTTAGAGCGGTGGTGTTTCGTCTATGTAAAGTTTTATATATGGGGTAGTTTTTATACTGTTATAAAATATTTAAGATAGGATTCTGAGCCTATCTGGGTGCTTTGTGTTAAGAAGACATCTCTCAAAATGCTCAAATCTACTTCGCGAGGGTGTTCGTGAATGGTATAGCTGTAAAAGTTCCTCTTGAAATATATGAAATTCATTCAAACTGTTATAAGACCTATTGTGCACCATCATCTTTATGTTTAGTAAAAGTACACGCTGGCATTATAATACACTTTTTCAGTTCTTAATATTGCTAAAGCTCTTTATTATTTGAGAATTTTCATTCTGTTCTTTTATCATTTTACCTCACACGCTCGTTTTGTTTGTGATGTGCAGACAAAAGATTTTAATTACTTCAATGTGAGAGAGTTTGTGATTAAGAGAATTTTACAGTATTCAGCGTTATGAATCAAGTTGAAAATGATGATTTATTGTTATAAATCAAATCGTTATATATGAAGAGGGAAGTCAAAAGGAATTCACTCAAAGAAATTGAATTGTTTAATGATTGGTGTAGGTTAAGGATCTTTGTCATTTAAGATGAAGAGGCGAGGAATTGAATATTCTACAAAATACCGCTCTTCTTTAAAAGAGCGGTATTTTTATATCTTTTGTTTATGACACTATCTTTTTGATGATAGTGACAAGTTATACAGTGTGATTAAATTAGTTTTTTCTTCTCTGTTTTTCTTGATCATTGCTCGCTATGTCTTAAAAAGATGCTATGTCTCTTCTTTAGGGTTGTTAAGAAATCGCAATGTTGCCAAAATATAACGAATAGCTAAAATTTTTTTGAAAACCATAATTACACGAGAATATTAAGTTTGTTTTCATTGGGCAGTTTTGTGATAACTTAAAAAATCAAGCATATGCTTTCTATAGGTATTAAAATTGTAATTTTTTATCCTCTTGTTGTTCTCTTATAAAAGTGGGAAGCCCCATATGATCAAGATATTTAAGGAAAGGGTGGGGTGGTAATTCTTCCACATTGACCATAGTTTTAACATCCCATTCACCTGTGGCAATAAGAAGAGCTGTTGCCGCTGCTGGTACGCCAGCCGTATAGGAAATGCCTTGTGCCCCAGTTTCATGAAAAGCTTGTTTGTGATCGGCTATATTATAGATAAAAATTTCTCGCAGGTGTCCATCTTTTTCGCCTTTAATAAGATCTCCAATACAGGTTTTTCCTGTGTAGTCTGGGGCGAGAGAGGAAGGGTCGGGTAAGACGGCTTTTACGACTTTCAAGGGCACGACTTCTTGTCCTTCTGCTGTCTTAATGGGCTGTTCAGATAAGAGACCAAGATTTTTTAGAACCGTAAAAACAGTGATATAACGATCACCAAATCCCATCCAGAAACGGACATTCTCTACATCAAGATTTTTGGAAAGTGAATGAATTTCATCATGTCCTGTCATATAGGCTTTTTGTTTTCCCACAACGGGAAGATCCCATTCATGGCTGATTTCAAACATTTTATTGGAAGTCCATTTTTTATTTTGCCATGACCATACTTGTCCTGTAAATTCACGGAAGTTAATTTCTGGATCAAAATTTGTAGCAAACCAACGTCCATGATTTCCGGCATTAATATCAATAATATCAATATCTGTGATTTTATCAAAATAATCATCGCGCGCTAATGCTGCATAAGCATTCACTACACCTGGGTCAAAACCTGCTCCTAAAATAGCGGTTATACCAGCTTTTTCACATTCTGGACGCCGAGGCCATTCATAATTGCCATACCAAGGAGGTGTTTCACAAATTTTCAATGGGTCTTCATGAATTGCGGTATCGATATAAGCGCATTTGGTTTCAATACAAGCTGAAAGAACAGACATATTAAGAAAGGCAGAACCAACATTAATGACAATTTCGCATTTGGTCTTTTGGATGAGCTTTATAGTTTCTTCTACATTCATGGCATTGAGCGAATGGCTTTTGAGAACACCTTGCTCTTTCATTGTGTTTTTTTCTTTAATAGAAGCAATGATGGCTTCACATTTTTTGAGTGTTCGTGACGCAATATGAATTTCACCAAGAATATCATTGTTTTGAGCACATTTGTGTGCAACAACTTGTGCAACACCTCCAGCACCAATAATGAGAACATTTTTTTTCATTGTAGGTCCATCTCCTTTTTAATACTGTTGTATGACGTTTTTTATGGTTTATCTTTATGAAAGGCTTTCCTGATAGTCGTTATAGCTGAATTGGCGTTGAAGTGTTAATGTACCATCGCACTCTTTGAGAACAATAGCAGGCATTGTAACGCCATTAAACCAGTTTTTCTTGACCATTGTATAACCTGCTGCATCCTGAAAAGACAGTCTATCGCCTATTTTAAGAGGTTTTTGAAATTGAAATGTTCCAAAAATATCGCCGGCAAGACAAGATTTTCCACAAATCATAATTTCGTGTGGTCCTTGATTAGGTTCTAATTTAGCATTTTCACGATAAATGAGAAGATCAAGCATATGTGCTTCAATTGAGCTATCAACGATGGCTAGATTCTTTTCATTATACAATGTGTCAAGAACACTGACTTCTAATGTGGTGCTTTTGGTAATCGCAGCTTCTCCTGGTTCTAGAAAAAGAGTGACACCATGAGTTTTAGAAAATTGTTTTAAGCGTTTTGCGAAAGCTTCTAGAGGATAATTTTCAGCCGTAAAATGGATTCCACCGCCAAGGCTTATCCAGTCAACAGCAGAAAAAAGTTCTGCAAATTTTTCTTCCATATACCCAAGCATTTGGTTAAAAAGATTAAAGTCAGCATTTTCACAATTGTTATGGATCATCAATCCGTTGATAAGAGGCAGAATTTCTTTGATAGCGCTTTGGTTTGTTTCTCCTAAGCGGCTAAAAGGGCGTGAGGGGTTGGCAAGATCAAAATTTGATGCGCTCATTCCTGGGTTTAACCTTAAACCTCTTTGAATGGTTTTTGTTGCATCAGAAAAGCGTTGAAGCTGTTGGATGGAATTAAAGATGATTTTATCTGCATAACCACAGGCTTCATCAATTTCATCATCTGCCCAAGCCACTGAATAAGCATGGGTTTCTTTGCCAAATTTTTCTCTTCCTAAACGCAGTTCATAAAGGGATGATGATGTGGTTCCATCCATGAACTCAGACATTAAATCAAAAACACTCCATGTGGCAAAACATTTTAAAGCAAGTAAAATTTTAGCTCCGGACATTTCCCGTAAACGAGAAATTGTTTGCATGTTTTTGATGAGTTTCGATTTGTCTATAAGATAGTAGGGGGTTTTTATCATCATTTATTCATTCTTTTTTGTAGGATCTTATTGCCAAGATCAACGTTTAGTACAAAGAGTAACAGAATGTCTCAAGAAAAAAGAATCTTAAGAAAAGAATCTGGTTCTGTCCAGCAAGAGAAAGGCTTTCTGTAATTACTGTTGTTTATTATGTTGAGTTTTTTGTTATGAGTATGAAAAAAAAATTATATTATGCTTTAGCTTTTGTATTTGTTAGCAGTTTTTTCATTATAACAACCACTCTTGTTAATTGGGGGCAAAATAGAAGTGACGCTAAAGCCAAACTGGTTACTCAGACTTCTGTCCAAGATAGTTCGGTGCCTCTGATTTTTACGGGGCGTAGAGAACTTAATGGTTTCAAAGGTTATCGTCATTATCGGCGTGGTTATCGTAAATACAGTGATAATTGGTGGTATCCTGAAGTGGCATTTGTTACATCTCCGCACTTAAGCACAAAAGGCGCATCATTAAAAGTTGTACCAGATGCTAAAAAAGTGTTTTTAACGTCTTCTTCGGAAAAATTAGAAAAAAAAGAGCCATGGATGCTTAAACAACATATTGAATCTTGCCTTGCGCGTTATCGCTCTTATAATAAAAATGATAATAGTTTTCAGCCTTTTCATGGGGGGCGTAGGCAGTGTTTATCACGCTTTTTTAAAGGATAGAAATTAAATAAAATTTTAATTGCTTCTTGTCGTGGGCGTTATTGTTCTTACAATAAAGAGAAGACTTGTGTGGTGCGCAGTATTTTCATGCAAGCATTGTTTTTTTTTTAAATTTAAATGCTTTTAAGTTTTATTAAATCTTATTATCATTAAGTGTGGAATGGGGGGTGAGAATATAAGTTTTTGTTTTGTCGATGACAAAATATTAAGGTAAAATGGAGTTTAAAGAATGACAACACGGGAAGCAATGTTGGTATTGCTCGTTTTGCTTCCTTTTGGTGGAAGTGCTGTCATTGGCTTTTTTCGTTCGACAGCAAAAAATAATGAAGCGTGGTTTGCTGGGGTCGTCGCACTTTTCTGTCTTATTTTTACAATAATGCTTTATCCGGAAGTTCGCGGAAACCACATAGTGCGTTTAGATATTTCTTGGCTTCCAGAATGGGGAAGCGATTTGATTCTCCGCATAGATGGTTTGTCGTGGCTTTTTTGCTTGCTTATTACAGGGATTGGGCTGCTTGTTGTCATTTATTCACGTTATTACATAGATCCAGCGGATTCTGTACCGCGTTTTTTTTCCTTTTTTTTGGCCTTTATGGGATCAATGATAGGAATAGTTTTATCAGGTAATCTCGTCTTTTTGGTTGTTTTCTGGGAACTTACCAGTATTTTTTCTTTTTTGCTGATCGGCTATTGGTACCATAATGCAAGTGCGCGTGAGGGTGCGCGTATGGCTCTAACGATCACAGGTTTTGGCGGCTTTGCTCTTTTTATTGGAGTTTTATTGATTGGGTATACTGTTGGCAGTTTTGATTTGGATAAGGTGCTACAGTCTGGAGATATGATCCGGTCAAGTTCTCTTTATAGTCCTATCCTTATTTGTATTTTATTGGGAGGGTTAACAAAAAGCGCGCAATTTCCCTTTCATTTTTGGCTACCTAACGCGATGGCTGCTCCAACTCCCGTATCGGCTTATTTGCATTCGGCAACAATGGTAAAAGCGGGATTGTTTTTGCTTGTTCGTTTATGGCCTGTGCTCTCTGGAACAGAATCTTGGTTTTGGCTGGTTGGCTTTTCAGGACTCTCAACTCTTCTTCTAGGTGCCTATTTTTCCATGTTTCAGCAAGACTTGAAAGGACTGCTTGCGTACTCGACTATTAGTCATCTTGGATTAATTACAACACTTTTAAGTCTTGGTAGTCCACTTGCATGTGTTGCGGCGATCTTTCATATGGCCAATCATGCTACTTTTAAAGCTTCTTTATTTATGGCTGCTGGCATTATTGATCACGAGACGGGAACACGTGATATGCGTAAACTGTCAGGGCTTTATCGTTCTATGCCTATCACAGCAACTCTTGCTTTAGTTGCGAGTGCAGCGATGGCTGGGGTTCCTTTGTTGAATGGTTTTTTATCGAAAGAGATGTTTTTTGCTGAAGCTGTTGAAACGCATATGGAATCATGGCTCGATTGGATTGCGCCTTATGTGGCAACGCTAGCTAGTCTGTTTAGTGTGACCTATTCTATACGCTTTATTCATGGCGTTTTTTTAGGACCAAAGCCTGACAATTTACCCAAGACTCCCCATGAACCACCGCATTTCATGCGTTTACCAATGGAGCTTTTGGTATTTATTTGTTTAGCGGTTGGTATTTTTCCTAATTTAACAATAGGACCTATTTTAGATAATGCGGTCGTGTCTGTTTTAGGACCAATGACAATTCCTTATAGTTTGGCTGTTTGGCATGGGTTTAACACTCCATTAGTGATGAGCTTTGTTGCATTATTAGGGGGCGGATTGCTCTATGCTGTTGGGCATCGTTATTTTTTATCCTGTGATGACGGGGCTCCTTTTTTCCGTCACTTAAAAGGACCGCGTATTTTTGAACGCATTCTCGTAATTATTTCTTGGAAATGGGCCCGTGCGGTGGAGTCCGCTTTGTCAACACGCCGTTTGCAGATCCAATTGCATTGGATTTTTTGGGTCTGTTTTGCCTTTGTTGGTCTTTTACTTTGGTGCGATGGTTTCATTCCAGTGGGGACATTACCGCTTTTTCCACTTGATATTCCTTTTCTCGCTCTTTGGCTGGTTGGCGGATTATGTGCGCTTTTAGTTGCTTGGCGAGCAAAGTTTCATCGTCTTGCTTCACTTATGCTTTTAGGGGGAGCTGGTTTGATGACTTGTGCAACCTTTTTATGGCTTTCTGCTCCTGATTTAGCAATAACACAATTGGTTGTTGAGGTTGTTACAGTCGTTTTATTATTGCTTGGTTTACGGTGGTTGCCTAAACGTTTGCATGACCCTGGGCCAGTTGCTGTTCATTTTTGGGTTCGTTTGCGTCGTTTCCGTGATTTCATCATATCCCTTGTAGGAGGTGCTGGTGTAGCATGGCTTTCTTTTGCAGTGATGACACGTCCCCAAGGTACAACGATTTCTGATTTTTTTCTAACGCATACTTACTCAGATGCTGGTGGTCGCAATGTTGTGAATGTGTTATTGGTTGATTTCCGTGGTTTTGATACCATGGGAGAAATTGTGGTTTTGGGTGTTGTTTCCCTTACTGTTTTTGCACTCTTACGACGTTTTCGTCCTGCGCCTGAGAGTATTGATGCGCCTTTTCAACAACGTATCCAGAAAGCCTTTGATATAGCACAGCCTAATCGAAATGTGGGAGATACAGTATTGAATTATTTAGCTGTTCCTGCTGTTATTATGGGTTGGCTCTTTCCGATTATTATCGCTTTTGCTATTTATTTATTCATGCGAGGGCATGATCTGCCAGGAGGTGGATTTGTCGGTGGTATTACTTTGGCTATAGGATTTATTTTACAATATCTTGCACGCGATATTCGGTGGGTGGAAACGCATTTGAGAGTTTTACCTTTGCGTTGGATAGGCTTTGGTTTATTATTGTCAGTCGTAACGGGGATGGGCTCTTGGTTTTTTGGATATCCTTTTTTAACATCCTTTTTTCGATATATTCATCTTCCGTTAATTGGGAAAGTTCCCATGGCATCTGCTTTTTTGTTTGATTTTGGTGTGCTTTCTCTTGTGTTAGGAGCAACTGTTCTCATTTTAATTGCACTTGCACACCAGTCAATTAGGAGTTACCGAATCGGTAAGAAACCTATTTTAAAAGAGAAGGAAAATTAATGGAAATTGTTCTTTCTTTGGGTATCGGTGTTTTTGTCGGATCAGGTATTTGGCTTGTTTTGCGTCCACGTACTTTTCAAGTCATTCTTGGTTTGTCCTTGATCTCCTATGGTGTTAATCTTTTTATATTTTCAATGAGTAGACCGCGTAGTAATGCTGCTCCAATTGTTGATCCTACCACTGTTATTAATCCAGCTAATTATGTCGATCCTCTTCCACAAGCCTTGGTTTTAACTGCGATTGTGATTGGTTTTGCAACAACAGCTTTATTTTTAGTTATCTTGTTGGTTTCACGTGGTTTAACGGGTTCTGATCACGTTGATGGACGTGAGGTGCAATAATGGAAATAGGAGTGCATCATCTCCTTATTTTGCCTATTCTTTTGCCGTTAATCACTGGAGCACTTCTTCTTTTTTATGATGAACGTCGTGCAAGACTTAAATCATTCATCAGTCTTTCTTCTGCGGGACTGTTGGTCGTTACTGCCATTTTATTGATTATACGTACTCTTGAAATAGCACCGGCTTGCGATGTTTATCGACTTGGTAATTGGCCGTCTTCTTTTGGAATTGTTTTAGTCCTTGATCGCTTAAGCGCTATGATGCTTTTACTTTCCAGCTTGTTGGTGACTAGCGTGTTGGTTTTTGCGCGGGCTCATTGGTACAAAGCTGGTTCTCATTTTCAGTCACTAATGCAATTTTTTATGGTGGGGATAAATGGTGCTTTTTTGACTGGCGATTTATTTAATTTATTTGTGTTTTTTGAAGTTATGTTAACGGCTTCCTATGGGCTTGCTTTGCATGGTTCTGGTCAGACACGCGTGCGTGCAGGGTTGCATTATGTTGTGGTTAATCTTGTTGCTTCATTATTTTTTTTAGTTGGTATAGCGCTCATTTATGGAGTCGTTGGTACTCTTAATATGGCCGATTTGGCTGTTAAAATAAAATATATATCTTCTACAGATATTGTTTTGTTCGAAATAGGTGTTGCACTTTTAGGTATTGCTTTTTTGCTTAAAGTGGGTATGTGGCCGCTTAATTTTTGGTTGGTGCCAACTTACAGTGCAGCAGCAGCGCCTGTTGGAGCTTCTTTTGCACTTTTGAGCAAGGTTGGTATTTATATTATTTTACGTTTAACGTTGCTATGGTTTGGTTCTGAAAGTGAATATTTTAACCATTTTGGTCATACGGTTTTGTTTTATGGTGGGCTTGCCACTATGATTATTGGTTTTATTGGAGTATTGGCGAGCCAAGTTTTGGTGCGTTTGGCAGCTTATAGCGTTCTTGTCTCTTCTGGCACATTGTTGGCTGCGATCGGGATAGGCAATGCAGCACTGACAGCAGGCGCACTTTTTTATATTGTTTCTTCAACTTTAGCACTGGGAGCTTTTTTTCTTTTGGTAGAGTTGGTAGAACGCTGTCAAGATGTGGCTGCTAATGTTCTTGCTGTCACAATGGAGGTGTATGGTGACGATGAAGAGGAGGAAGAAGATGAAGTTGGCATCTATTTTCCAGTAACCTTGGCAATTCTTGGAGCTTGTTTTGGTATCTGTGCCATTTTGATTATTGGATTGCCGCCTTTTTCTGGTTTTGTTGCTAAATTTATGATGTTCATGGCAATTTTAAACCACAGTAGAGAGGATTTTTCTGCTTCTTTTCCGGTTTACCAAGATTGGCTTTTTGTAGTTTTTGTCACTCTCTCTGGTTTTGCGGCTTTGATTGCATTGACACGAACGGGTATCCGAACTTTTTGGGTTTCTCTTGAAGGGCGTATTCCTCGTGTGCAAGTGATAGAATTTGCGCCTATTGCCGTTCTCCTTGCTTTGTGTTTTCTTATAACAATTGTAGCCAGTCCTGTTAGTCATTATATGTCTGAAACTGCTAAGACTTTGTATGAACCTCAAAACTATATTGGGAGCGTTTTAACGGATTTTTCTCTCGAAAATAGGGAGATAAGTAAATGAATCGTTTTTGTCCTTCCCCTTTTTTCAGTGGTGTCATTGTCCTTATGTGGCTTATTTTAAATGGTTTTAGTTTAGGGCAATTGCTTTTAGGGATTTTAACCGCTTTGTTTTGTGGTTGGATGATACGGCTTCTGGAGCCGGAGAAGGTTGTTATTAAAAGCTGGAGTGCGGTTTTTCGTCTCGTTTTTCGAGTATTTATAGATTCTATATTCTCAAATGTTTCGGTGGCTTGGTTTGTTTTAACAAAAAGGTCTCGAGAGCAGAAATCTGGTTTTATTGTAGTACCTCTTCTGCTTCATAATCGCACTGCTTTGGCTATTTTAGCATGCATCCTTTCGGCAACCCCTGGAACTGCTTGGGTTGCCTATAATAGTAAAAAGGGTGAACTTTTGCTTCATGTCTTAAATTTAAAAAATGGATATGATTACAAACAGTTGATCAAACAACGGTATGAGCAATTGCTTTTGGAGATTTTTTTATGAGTATGGTGATTCTTTATTGGGGGCTTTTCTTTTCACAGTTTTTTTTAAGTTTAGCGGTGATTTTCGCGCTGTTTCGGTTGATTCGTGGTCCACGGGCGCAGGATAGAATTGTTGGTTTGGATGCCCTTTATATAACCACTATTCTTTTGTTTCTTACATTCGATATTCGTTCAGGAACAACCACTTATTTTGTCGCAGCTCTCATTATTGGATTGTTGGGATCTGTCTCAAGCATCGCTTTGGCGAAATTTCTTATGCGGGGGGAGATTATTGAATGAAAGATGATATATCGCTTGTGGTTGCTATTGCTATCACAGTTTTCTTAATATTAGGGTCTGGATTGACATTGATCGCAACGATAGGTTTGGTGCGTTTTTCCAATTTTTATAAGCGTTTGCATATGCTTTCAGTATGTACGAGTTGGGGCGTTGGTAGTATTCTTATTTCTTCATTTCTTTATTCAATATTTGTGGACCATTATTTTGTTTTTCATGAAGTGTTGCTGATGTTTTTTTTGTTTTTAACAGCACCGGTAGCTTCTATGTTGCTTTCACATACAGCAGCTTATCGACATCATTCAGAAAAACAATCAGAAAAACCGCTGGCTCTTTTATTACACCAAACGGAGGAAAAGCTACCCACATCAGAAGGAACATCACGAGATGAGAGCCAGCGCGGTTCTTGAAATGTAAGAATCTTCCTTATTCTGTGCTTTTTTCTTCTACACAGTGGATGGGCTTTTCTTCTTTTGGATCATTAATAAGATCGTAAAATATGGCTTCATTTTTAGTTATCCACCAAATGTATTGTCCACCCACATATTTTCCTCCAGAAGCGGCAATTACATTAGAACCAACGATGCGCTTACCGTTCCATTTTAAATCAACAAGCGCAATATTGCCAGCATTATAATAAGTTGCTTCAACATACTCTTTGCTTGTTCCCATATCGCATTGATAGGAGACGGTCTCTGTTGTTGGTTCTGGATCATCTGGTACTTCAATGACTAAAGAACTTGCTAATGCATTAATTGAACCGAGGAGGAGCACACTTAAAGTAATGAAAAATTGTTTAGTAAAAGAAATTTTTTTCATAATATTTCCCGTGTTATTTAAAATAATAATGTTGACTCATCTTTACAGAGGATAGGTTTTTTTTCTTCTGGATCCTGAGCAAGGTCATAAAGCGTGACTTCTTTGTTCTTCTCCCACCAGATATACTGAGCTCCTGCAAATTTTGCTCCTGTTGCCGCGATGACATTAGCAGCAATGACACGGTCACCATTCCATTTGAAATCAACCAACGAAATATTATCAGCATTAAGATAGACTGCCTCAATGCGCTCTTTACCTGCTCCAGTTTCACACTGATAGGTAATGGTCTCTGTTTTGGGCTCTGGATTGTCTGGTACTTCAATGATTAAAGAACCAGCTAAGCTATTGTTTGAGCTGAAGAGTGATAAACTTAAAGCGGTGAAAAATCCTAAAATGTGCAAAGTTTTTTTCATGATGCTTCCCTATATTCCTAATATTGTGCACAAAGAATAATTTGACTGATACGATGGTGTCTACGGCAGGATTCGAACCTGCGACCCCAGGATTCATACCACTTCGATTTTCACCGCCAGCCTTATCGGCTGTTTGTGGTCTGGACTGTCTCTTCACCTTGAAGCTTTTGCTCTTTAGGTGCTGCCCGTTCAGTCTCTACACCTTTCTCTCATTTGAAAAGAGACTTGGCTCGGGATTGGCATATAGTCGCCCATGAAGCTTTCCCCGAATTTGAGCAGATTCACTTTGAGGATTTCTTCTCAAAGTGCCCAATTTCTTTAGGAATCCTGTGCTCTATCCTACTGAGCTACGCAGACATCATCATGTTAATCTTTAATAGAAGTATAAAAACGAATCAATTATATTCAATATGAATTAACGAATTTCTGTTAATTTTTGTTCCAAAAAGGATAAAACTGCATCTGGTGAAACATTTTTTGCAATAAATGATTGGCCAAGTCCGCGTGTTAAGATGAAAGTCAAATTGTTTTGCGAAACTTTTTTATCTTGGGCAATGAGAGTCATTAAAGTTTCAGCATCTGGTAGACATCCTGGGATATCCTTTAATTGTGTAGGCAATCCTATAGATTTGAAGTGCGCTTCAATGCGTTGTGTAAGCGTGGGGCTTATTAAATTTAATTGAGCAGAGAATTGATGAGCTAGAATCATCCCAATTGCTACACTTTCGCCATGGATTAAACGGTTGGAGTCATAAGCGGTTGCTGTTTCAAGCATGTGTCCAAATGTATGGCCAAGATTTAAGAGTGCGCGCTCTCCCGTTTCGTACTCATCGCGTGCTACAATGGCAGCTTTAAATTGGCATGAGCGAACAATGGCCTCTGTTCGCATAGGGCCATTAGAGAAAATTTTCTGCCCATTTTTTTCAAGCCACTCAAAAAAGTCAGGTTGGTTAATGAGACCGTATTTTACTATTTCTGCGTAGCCAGCGCGAAATTCGCGCGGTGGCAGGGTATCAAGAAGACACGTGTCAGCAATAACGCATTGTGGTTGATAAAAGGCACCAATAAGATTTTTGCCATATTGGCTATTGATTCCCGTTTTTCCACCAACAGAAGAATCAATTTGTGCAAGAAGCGTTGTGGGCATTTGAATGAAGTTCATGCCACGGCGGATTATACTTGCTGCAAATCCTGCTAGATCACCAATGACACCACCGCCAAAAGCAATAACACAGTCGCCTCTTTCTAAACGCGCAGCAAGAATTTGATCGATGACAACTTGCAGGGTTGAAAATGATTTTGATTGTTCTCCTGCTTCTACAATAATAGGGACAGTATGAATTTTATTTTTTGTTAATTCTGCTTGCAATATCTCCAAATGAAGGGAAGCAACATTTGTATCTGTAACAAGTGCCAAGCGCGTTTGATGAGGATCTTTTTTATTAAGAGCATGTTTAATTTGTGAAGTAGCTTGTGTAATCAGACCCGGACCAATGATGATATCGTAACAGTGTTTGTCCAGTTTAACAGTGACGGTTTTGGTTTGCATGCTGGTTATCCCTATTGTTAATTTCTGTGTATAGGTAGTGCTGTACGGATCGTATAACATTTTGTGCTACGGTATGACGGCTTTCTTTATGACTGTTAATTGTTAAGTTTGCCTTTGCATAGATAGGATAACGCTGTTCCATGAGTTTTTGCATGGTTTCTTTAGGATTGGCTGTTTGAAGCAGGGGACGTGTTGGGTGCTTTGAGACACGTTGCATGAGGATATCAAGATCGACTTTTAGCCATATGGATATACCATTTTGGTGAATGGCTTTTCGGATATTTTCATTTATGTAGGCACCACCACCTGTTGCTAAAACAAGGGGACTTTTTTTCATGAGGTTTAGAATAACACGCTGTTCAAGAGCACGAAATTCGGATTCACCATAAATTTCAAAGAGTTCCGTGATTGTCATTTGTGCAGCTTTTTCAATTTCTTGGTCAGAATCATAAAAAGGTAAACGAAGCATGGTGGCGACGCGTTTTCCGATCACTGATTTGCCTGCCCCCATAAGACCAACAAGGACAAGTGCTCTTTTATCAAGGGACGATAAGAGCTGATTCTTTATTTGTGTTATGGGGACGCGTTTTTGTCGATTGCTTTTCATAACTTTATTTCGGCATTTATCCATCTTAAAGTCAATTCCTGTTAATCTTTGTGAGGCATAATACGAGATAGAATATTTTTGGGTAGGTTATTGTCTTATGCCAACATTGACTAGATTTTTGATGATTCTTTTCATTTTGCTTTCTGTTCTTTTCATTATAATGGGTGCTCTTGTGGTTTGGGTTGAACCAGTAACTGTGGATATGTACATTGATGTTCCCTTGAATTCATGGAATCTTTCTACGGAAGCGAATCAATGAAATGAAAAGTGGTGCTGTGATAGATCATTTTCTTGAGATGATGAGTGCGGAGAGAGGGGCTTCGTCTCATACGCTTGCGGCTTATCAGCATGATTTGCAGTGGGCACAAGACGAATTGTCTTCACACTCTGTTTCGCTTTTTTCAGCACAAAAAGAAGATTTAATTACTCTTTTGTCACTTATGCATACTTTTGGTTTTGCGGCATCGTCGCAAGCGCGCCGTTTATCGACTTTGCGTCAGTTTTATCAATTCCTTTATGCTGAAGGGTTGAGAGCAGATGATCCCTCTCATGATATTGATGCACCTCGTCAGGGGCGTCCTTTACCCAAAATCATGAGTGAAGATGCAGTGATAAAATTGCTTGATTTTGCGGAGTTAGAAGTCAATCAAGCAGACTATGGGTCCAAAGGTTATTTCCGTGCACTGCGTCTTCAGCTATTGATTGAAATGCTTTATGCAACAGGGTTACGTATTAGTGAGTTGGTGAGTCTGCCGGTTCAGTCTGTTCGAAGGAAGGAATACAGCGTTTTGGTTCGTGGTAAGGGCAAAAAAGAACGAATGGTGCTGTTATCAAAAAAAGCATGCCAAGTTCTTTCACAGTGGTTAAATTTGCGTGATCAGGGAAAGGACGCTACGAGTTCTTATCTTTTTCCTGCGCATTCCGAGACAGGATATATTGCTCGTCAAGTCGTTGCACGAGAGTTGAAAAATCTCGCTAGAAGAGCAGGGATAGGAAGTGATAGCTTTTCTCCCCATGTGTTGCGTCATGCTTTTGCTAGTCATCTTTTGCAAAATGGTGCTGATTTGCGTGCCGTTCAACATTTGTTAGGTCATTCTGATATTGCTACCACTCAGATTTATACCCATGTGTTGGAAGAGGGACTTTATCGTTTAGTCAATGAGCATCATCCACTTGCCGATGAGCAAAAGGCTCGTTAAAGAAAAGGTGATGTTTTTGAAAAAGACTTTATAAAGCAAATTATAAGTGTATAAGTGACACTGAATGAGTTGACACAAATGTATAATTATCTTGATTTTGAAAAACCAGTTGCTGATCTTGATGGGAAAATTCTTGAATTAAAAAAAATTTCTCAGGAAAAAGGCAGTCTTGATATGAGTGACGAGATTGCTCGTCTTGAAACGCGTTCTCAAACAGCGTTGCGCGATATTTATAAAAAATTATCGCCGTGGCAAAAAACACAAGTTGCTCGTCATCCGGATCGTCCCCATTTTATGGACTATTCTAAACGCCTATTGAGTGACGTTACGCCTTTGGCCGGAGATCGCAAGTTTGCTGAAGATGAGGCTATTCAAGCGGGGTTTGCACGCTTTAAAGGTGAGGCCGTTGCTTATATCGGTCAAGAGAAAGGTCACGATACGCAAACACGTTTGCGCTATAATTTTGGTTCTGCGCGTCCAGAAGGCTATCGTAAAGCTGTACGTATTATGGAAATGGCTGACCGCTTTGGTTTGCCACTCCTCACTTTTATTGATACAGCAGGTGCTTATCCTGGGGTAAGCGCTGAAGAACGTGGGCAAGCGGAAGCAATTGCTCAATCAACAGCTACAACTTTGCGTTTGAAAGTTCCTGTGGTTTCCGTTGTTATTGGAGAAGGCGGTTCTGGAGGGGCGATAGCAATCGCGGCTGCCAACAAAGTTTATATGTTGGAGCACGCAATTTACTCTGTTATTTCACCAGAAGGAGCAGCTTCTATCTTATGGCGTGATCCAGCTCGTGCAAAAGATGCTGCAATGAATATGCGTATTACCGCTCAAGATTTGTATCGCTTAAAGATTATTGATGGCATTATTTCGGAACCTTTAGGGGGAGCGCATCGTGGCAAAGAGATTGTCATTGATGCAACGGGTGATGTTATTTCAGAAGCTTTAAAAGCTATGGCTGGAAAAGATGGTCAAGTGCTTAAACAAGAGCGAAGGGAAAAATACCTTCAAATTGGTCGATCTCTAACATAGGTTATTTTTTGTGAGGGGTGTTGGATTGGAGTTTTATTCGATGACATTTAGCAGATTCCTTGCTGTGTGTGTGTTGTTTGTAATGGGACTATTGACAGCATGTGAAGGAAGATTACCAGCCTCTATTCGCGCTAAAGTTGAGCAGCCGTTGCCGCAAGAAATCAAAAATAGAATGGTTCTGTATGATATAGATCCCTATGCACCGATTATGATGCGGTTTTTTAAGGAAGAAAATCTTGCTGAAGTTTGGAAGCAATCTCGTTCAGGACCTTTTATCTTGGTTGCTCGCTATGGCATTTGCAAATGGTCTGGTAAGCTTGGACCTAAATATAAAGAAGGGGATCTTCAGACACCAGAGGGTTTTTATACTATTAGCGCAAACCAAATGAATCCTTATTCAAAATATTATCTCTCTTTTAATATAGGATTTCCTAACCTTTATGATCAGGAAAATGGTCGCACAGGAAGCAATCTTATGGTGCATGGTTCTTGCTTTTCCGCAGGTTGTTATTCTATGAGTGATAAGAACATGGCTCAGATTTATGCGTTTGCACGGGATGCTTTTAAAGGAGGACAAAGAGAGTTTCAGTTGCAGGCTTTTCCTTTCCGCATGACCAAGGATAATATGTCACGTCATAGCAAGAATCCTCATTATCAATTCTGGGTTATGCTTAAGAAAGGTTATGATTTTTTTGAAAAAAATCGTCAACCTCCAACTGTTGAGGTTTATGGAAAACGTTACGTTTTTAATCGCGATATTGATAAAAATTCAGTTTCTCTAATGCAGTGAGTGTTATTGTATCCTACAGCACCGTAAACACTATCACTTAATAATGGTGATACAGGATATGCAAAAACTTTGCACATAAGGTGTTTAAGTGAGTAGTCAATATTTTAAAGCGCAGAGTTTTTTCATAGAGCTTTATGTAAGTAAATCATATGAAGTGGGAAGCCAAGAGGAATTTTCTCAAAGAAGTTGGATTGTTTGCACATCGTTACTGGTATCAATCTTCGTTTTTAGTGAAGAGTAAGTTAACATGAAATGTACCTCTCTTTTTATTTCTTTCAAAGAGTTTTATTCTTTTATGCTGTAAAATATTGTCTTGTCGTGCTGTTATATAAGATACATTCACATATTTTAAAATGCGATATTGCCTCTGTCTGATTTTGGTTTTTTTCTTAACAGGGATTTTGATTTCAATTAGCTTGAGTAAACATAGAGTTGAGCAGAATATTTTAGAACCAAGAATTTGGCCAATCGGTCTGTGAAATGAATCATATGAAGTGGTTTGCAGATGAAGCGCATTTAGAGAGAAAACAATCTGTTTGCAGATTGATGGGTATTAAATTTTTTATCATAACAATTTGATTTATAATGATAATTTAGTGTTATTCAAGTTAAATTAGAACCCTGAATACCATAAGATTCTCTCATTTCAAAGCCGTTCCATGTTGAATAAATTAAAACCATTTTCTTGCACGTTACAAGCGGGGATAACCGCGTGGGTGAAACTGTGCAAGAAAGACTAAAATGCTTTTTACAAACCGTCTCAAGTACCAAGGGCTTGTTTCAACATTGGGAATTAGCAAAGTGTGTAATGGTGCCGGTTTGCTTCTTTAAAAGCATAAAGATGGTGGTGCCAATGAATTTAATATTATATCATTGAAGGGGAGAAAAAATTAAAATTTTATTCCTGGAATGACCAGAGGATTTTCTAAGAGAGCTGTTTTGTCTGCAGTATCTATTGCTGGTTTATTAAAAAAAGCATTGAGGAGCTTTTGTATTGCGTCTTTTTCAACACCATCGGCAATGATGACAAAACGTGTTTGTTTTATTCCTTTTGGCCATGCCGGCAATCTTATGGGAGGATGAAAAAATGTTTGTACGCCATGTAATACAAGTGGGCGATAAGGGTCATCACGCAATGCGATAATTGCTTTAATACGTAATAATTTTGTACCATAACGCTCTTGTAGGAGATCTAAAAAAGCTTCAATTGTGGCGTAATCAACAGGACCCTCACAGTTTAGTGAAAAGGTACGAATGGTTTTATGGGGGGTATGATCATGTGGGGTAGTCGTAAGATTTTGTTTAAGTTTTGTATTTTCTACTTTTTCATCCCATAATGTGTTATTTATTAATAGATTTGAACAGAAATCTTTAGAATGGGCGTCAATGATTTGTGCTGTAGGATTCATTGTTTTAAGTGTGCTAAGGAGTGCATCTGAAAGCGTTTGTGGGTCTCTAAGATCTGTTTTGGTGAGAATGATTTTATCAGCAAATATTAATTGTTTATATATTTCAGGATAGCGCTTACATATGGAAAGTGGACTTAATGTATCAAATGTTGCAAGAACAGCATTTATGGACAATGTTTGAATAAACAATGGGTGGCTTAAAAGTATTTGTAAAATAGGGGCGGGATCAGCCATCCCTGTGGTTTCAATGATAATATGATGGAGTTGTTTGATCTGTCCTGTCTGAACGCGATTTATTAAATCAATTAATGTGTCGATGAGATCACTGCGTAAATTACAGCATAAGCAACCATTGGCAAGCTCAATAATTCCTTCTGTCGTTTTTTCAACCAGAAGGTGGTCAATACTGATTTCGCCGAATTCATTGATGATAACAGCACATTCTGTTAGAAGAGGGTCTTGTAGCATACGGTTGAGCAAAGTTGTTTTGCCAGAGCCTAAAAAACCCGTAATAAGCGTGAGAGGGATGCGCTTTATTTTCATGTTAATCATCAATCATAGTTTTGTTTTTAAAAAATATATCTCAGTATGTCTAAGCAATTTATAATTATGTCCGTGAGGGATATAATGGTTAATCCCCCATGAAATCCATTGTACCACTATCTTTACGCTTATAAAGGTAGGTGCACGTGGGTATATTATACACTTTTAGCGTCAATGTTATGATAATTTTTGGTTCTTGAAAGGACTTATAGGAAGGATTTTTATTCCTTGTTTTAATTATTTTATCTACATGTTCATCCACCTTGTGGCGCGCAAGAGACTGGTTTTATTGATTCAACAAATACAGATTTGAAATGAGAGAATCTTACAATACTTGTGGTTTTGACATAAGGTACAAAATAATTAATTATCATTATAAATCAAAGTATTATAATTAATTGTAGATTATGATTTATGGCTTTTTATAGAATGGTTTGCGTGCCTTTTATACGGAATATAGGGTTTTCTTAGTGGTTTTACTGTCATTTTAGGTGTTTGTGGCGTACGAATGAGGTGTACTGATAAAGGATGAGAAAAAGAAGGTGGAGCAGTGATAAAAGGTGAGGTGAGAATAATATTTCCTTGATCATCATATGAATTTGCATGCATTTTTATGGCTTCAGGTGTGCATGTTTGTTGTCTCATATTGTTGGCTTGTGTTATGTTGCTCCCATAAGGTTTTAATGTTGCTAGTGTTAATTGGGGGCTTCCTTGGTGCAAAAATCCTATTTCAAGAAGTTGTGCAGCTTTTTCCTCTCTTTCACTTATGTTGTTAGCACCTAGAATGACAGCAATAATTGTACGTTTATTGCGGGTGGCTGAGGCAACAAGATTAAAACCAGAGGCACAAATAAATCCTGTTTTCATACCGTCTATCCCATAAAAACGGCCAATGAGGTTGTTTGAGTTATGTTGGATTTTTCGATTATTACCAAAATCAATGGCTGGAATAGAAAAATAATGAGCATATTGTGGAAATTCTCGACGTATTTGAACGGCTAAAAGAGCAATATCGCGTGCCGTGGAGTAGTTTTGAGGATCTGGTAAACCACTTGCGTTCGCAAAATGGGTGCCAAACATGCCTAAACGTTTAGCTTCGCTATTCATTTTACGTACAAAATCTTTCTGTGAACCCGCAACAGCTTCACTCATGGCAATGGCTAAATCATTGGTAGATTTAACCATGGTGATACTTAAGGCTGTATCAAGTGTGAGTACAGAACCAGCTTTATAGCCTGAACGATATGAGGGAGCTTTTGCGGCGTATTCGCTGATGGTGATATGTTTGTTTGGTGAAACTTCCCCTCGGCTCATGGCACGAAAAATAACATAAGCGGTCATTAATTTTGTCAAGGAAGCAGGATACCAACGCTCAAAAGCTTGATTATGTTTTAAGATACGCCTCGTTGTAACATCAACAGAAATAAAAGGCTGCGCTAGAGCAACAGCGCTGGATAAACTCAAAATCACAGAAAAAAATAAATTATAGAAGAGACGTCGCATTAATTTAAATCTAGTTCCCTCTTATTCGTTATTTAGAATTGTTTTAATGTAGCACACAAAGCATTTAAGTCTAGGATAGGAAGGAAAGATGGTTAATTGCTGTATCCGTTGTGTCTGTGGGATAAAAACCAATTCTCATTTTTATTTTCCCCTTGAATTTGGTTTGATGACTTAAGTATCTCAAGAAATACTTTTTAAATAATGAAGATTGTACAAGATTTCAGGCTCTTGGAGGGATTGAATTTCTCAGAAAGGAATGAATCTGCATAATCATGCATTTTTCTTGCTCTCCTGTTAGGATAGCCCTTGGCACTTGAGACGGTTCGTAAAAAGCATTTTAATCTTTTCTTGTATCGTTTTATTCACACAGATATCCCCGCTTGTAATGTGTAAGAAAATGATTCTAATTGATTCAACCTAGAATAGATTTGAAATGAGAAAATCTTACGGTATTCAGGGTTCTCATTCAAGTTGAATAACGCTAAAACATCCTTATAAATCAATGAGATGTATGTTATTTAAATGATTTTAAAGAGAGGAAGAATTCTTTTTCAAAAAAATTTACACATTGATCATTTCTTATCATGTACAAGTGTTTTACAATTTTAAATTAGAAAGTTTGAAGTATCTTTCTTATATTTTTTTCCCTATACTCCGCTCAATATACAAAGTTATGCATTATTCTTATCAATCAGTGCATTGTTTCATGTTGATTTAGTTTTTGAAGTTTCTGAACAGCGTATGGTGGCATAGGAGGAGGGGTAGGGTCTTGAGCTGCTAAGAGAAGCAGTTCATCACACGCTTTTTCAGTTTTTTGGACAAGTTGATCTAGAAAATCACGTTTGCTTAAACCAGCCTCTATCGGGGGAAGAATACGGACACGAATTGTTCCGGGATAGCGGCGAAAATTATTGCGTGGCCAATATAAACCCGCATTATGTGCAATAGGAACAACTTGAAGTCCTAATTCATTATAGAGCGCGACAATTCCTGACTTATAATCTGGTTCTTGACCGGGTTGTCGGCGTGTTCCTTCGGGAAAAATCAAGATTTGGCGCCCTTGTTTTACTTTCTCTTTTGCTTTTTGTATAATCATTTTTAAGGCTTTGATGGGTGTTGTGCGGTTAATGGGGATAATTTGCGTTTTTGCCATATACCAGCCAAACAATGGAATCCACATCAATTCACGTTTTAAAATGAGAGTGGGATCATCAAAATAAGGAACAAGACTGAAAGTTTCCCAAGCCGATTGATGCTTTGGAGCAATGATATAGGGTCCTTTGGGAAGATTTTCTAAACCTTCAATCTCATAACTTGTGCCTGCGATGTATTTTTGCAAAAAGAGTGTAACGCGCGCCCATGTTTTAGGGACAATCCATGCCTTTTTGCGGGGCATTAAAAAATAAACGGGAGCGTAAAGAATCATTTGTATGAAAGTTGTTGTATAAAAAGCGAACGTAAAAAGAATAGAACGAAGGATAAGCACTACATTTTCCATTTTATATCTATAAGAAGACTTCATATATAATATAATTCACATGAGAAAACATCTTCTTTATGTTTTTTCAAGCATCTATTTTTTCGGTAACTCATTTTCCGATATTTAAAAACAGAAGGAAAGAGGTTAATGGAATTACAAAAAGATAAACTTTTTATTCCACGGATTTTATCTATTGCGGGAACAGATCCTTCTGGTGGCGCTGGAATGCAGGCGGATTTGAAGGTTTTTTCAGCTATGAAAACTTATGGTATGAGTGTGGTTACAGCTGTTGTTGCACAAAATACTCAGGGTGTGCGTTCTTTTCAGGCATTAGATGCTTCTTTTGTTGCAGATCAAATTGATTCTGTTTTTGAGGATATTCATGTTGATGCCGTTAAAATTGGTATGGTTGCAAATGCTCAGATTGCACAGGTTATTGCAGAACGTCTTGCTTATCATAAAGCGCGTTTCATTGTTTTTGATCCGGTTATGGTTGCAAAAAGTGGTGATGTTCTTTTAAAGTCTGATGCAATTGAAATTATGCGTGATGTTCTTGTGCCGATGTCAACTTTGATCACGCCAAATTTGCCTGAAGCTGCATTGTTATTGGGATGTGAAGTGCAATGGTCTTTAGAGACTATGTATCAATATGCTCCACGACTCTTGGCGCTAGGGTGTCATGCAGTTTTGTTAAAAGGGGGACATTTGAATACGCTGACCAAAAATAGTACAGAAAATTACGATTGTTCTAGTCCAGATCTTTATTGTGATTGTGAAAACCTTGTTATACTTGAAGCCTCTCGTCTTTCAACCACTCATGATCATGGGACAGGGTGTACCATTTCTGCTGCCATTGCAGCTCTGTTACCTACCCAACCTTTGGATTGCGCTGTTAAACAAGCAAAAGATTATTTGCATGGCGCTTTAACTGCCTCAGATGCTTTAAAAGTAGGGAAAGGGCGAGGGCCGCTTCATCATTTTTATGCATTATGGAAAGATTAATACAACGGTTGATAGTGAAAAATCTTCACTCTATGAATTTGTTTCGTCATTATATGATGTTTTGGACTTATGACTGATAAATGTTAGCGTATTGTAGCTTAACAGTTATTTTGTATTAAGAAGGATAAGAAAAAATGTTATAATTTGCTTCTTTTATATATTTTTTACGATTAATCTATCCTGTTTTAGAGGCAATTTTGAGTATAAAAAAGAGAGCAAGGAATTGTAAAATCAGGATTTGATAGCAAAAAGAGTAGAGGGAAAGACCTTTTACAAGGCGATATTAAAGCTAGCGGATCCACTATATTCGCTGTTTCTTATATTGGTGGCAAAACAGCCATTCAACCGATTGCACAATTTGCGGGGGCTTCTCCTGTAAATTCATCTGCGAGAGAGCAAAGAGACAAAGACCGTTCCCCCATCACACACAATCAAAATGTCACGGTACATGTTAATGGTGCCCGTGAACCCATGGCCACTGGTCGTGCGGTTGCCCATGCTTTGCAACGGGCACGCGCTAATGCCNACGGTAAAATTATCAGCATCTTCAATGGTATTAAACATCAAATGTTGATAGGCAATTTGTGCTTGTGGCTCAAATGTTAAACTTTCCATTCCGGTTGCAAACTCTTTGCCAACAGTGGTGGAGATACTAAACATTTTGGCATTTTGCAATTTTGCGGTTTTGCCAATGATAGCATTGCCGATATCTCCTTTTAGAATTCCATAGGATAAAAGCGTATCCATATAGAAACCATTGTCATGCTGCACGCTGCCATAAGCTGTTAGTGACCATTTATCCAATGTGCTCTTACTTACATCATCCATATCCTTTGGAGTGAAAGACAGCCGCCCATAGGTGCCTACAAGACCGAAATGTGTTGTGGTATTTTGTCCTTCTAATGCCGCGAATGTGACACCGGCTTGGAGAGCAGCATAGCGGATATCAGCACCATAACCATATTTGAGAGGCCCACGCTTGGAAGATAAGGTTCCTGTGTTTCCGTAAGTATAGAGGAAGAAACCGGTTTGTTTTTCCTCTTCTTTTCCTAAGACAGATGTTCTGATATTGGCTAAGAGTGCGTTTTGTTTAGCCATATCGGTTAATCCACTGTAGAAGAGAGCATTTGGCATGACTAAGTAACTGGCCGTTTGTGCTACAGGGACGATCACACTTGGACCAGAACCAGAATCCGTTTCAAGAATTTCTTTATGTAAGCGGTAATCCCAGAAATTTTCATTCTTTTCATCAAAGAGGCTTTGTGCAACATCGGCTGTACCGTGGCTTGACTCTGGTCCATAGGCCGTTAGCGTATATTTATAAGGCAAACGATTTCTTGTGGTATAGCCATTTACGAGTTTGAAAGAGTCTTCTTGTGCTTTTCCAGATACTTGAATGAGCGAGAGGCCACCTATATTGGAAGGATCAGCAGCATTGACTACACTACTTTCATCTCCTGAATCGCTTTTGATATAAACTGTTGTGGAGCCTGAGACATCACCGTGGATCAGAAGTCTATCGGTTTTTTGATCGGCACTTGCTACGCCATCACTCCAAGCAATGTTGAAGTAAATCTTTGCGTCTCCCGTTGCGTTGTAGACTGTTTGCGTATCTGGTTTACCAGATCCTATATGCAATGTGTGATAATGATCTTCTACCAGTCCATCAAAAACAATAGAGCTGTTATCGAGATTAAGCGTAGAAATATCGGAACGAGATCTTTGAGCAATATCAAGCAGTTTGCCATCAGCATCTTTTTCTTTTGTACTGGTCTTTAGTGTCCATGTTGTCTTGTTTTTTAGATCAAAACGTACAGTTCTATTTTTAGCAATATTCGCTCTGCCCTCTAGAGTAGACTGATCCGCGCTTAAGGTGAAGGTGCCATTGGAGATCGCTTTAATATCTTCCTCTTCCCAAAAGCTTTTTTCTTTCGTAAAGAGACCGTCCCCTAATAACACGTCGGCATGGATTCCCGAATTTGTGAGATTAACTGTACCAATTGACAGATCGGCACTATTTTCAATGTTATTTTTAGTGAAAGCTCCAACAAAAATTCCAGTACCATTTTCAGCATGAAGCTCTGCATTGGTTAAATTAATTTCACTGCTTTTACGTTTTTGTGGATCATCTGGATAATCTAGATCAGGATTAGAGAGAGCTATAAATTGCAAACCAGCAACTCCTGCTATCATAGAAGTATTCACGACATCAATATGTCCATTAAATGCCGCCCATAGTGCAACTTTTTTTGCTTCTATTTTATTTTTTATTGTATTCTCTGCTGCTCCAATATAACCATTCGTCATCTTAATTGTGCTATTATTTGCTGCGGTGAGACCAAAATCAAAGTTTTGAATGATTGTTTTACCATTTAATTCGATTGCACTACCAAGTTCCGCAACGTTTACAGCAACGGTTTGTTGTTTACTTTCACCACCAGTTATTGTTAAATCTCCGCTAATGATTTTACTTCCACCGTCTGCATAAAAACCTTCATCGACATTTTGAATGGTTGTTTTGCCCATTAACCTAACTTCACTACCAGAGTCCGATGTCCATATACCAGTGCGTTCGTTGTCGGAGCCTTCAAGTGCTTCACCACCGATTATCGATAAGTTTTCGCTAATGATTTTACCACCGTTAACTGCTCCAAGGCCGTCCAAAGTATTGTTAATTATTGTATCACCATGCAATTGAATTGTGCTGTCATTGCCACTTACAAATGCACCGCTTCCTTTTCCCTCTGTTGTTAGAGCAACATCTGTGGCATCAATATGCCCTCCGTTGATTGCGAATAACGCTGTTTTGTTCGCGGCTACGGATCCTCCCGTCATTATGATCTTAGATCCTGAACCGTCTGCAAGGAGTCCTTCGCCATTAGATGATATAATGTTAGCATTGTTTTTTAAGATAATCGTACTGCTGGTTTCGGCGCTTCCTCCTACATCACGTCCACTAAATGATCCTCCTGAGACCGTTATTGTTGAGTGGTTATTTGCAACTATACTGGCGGCTGCTTGAGTCACTGTTACATCTTTTAAAGTGACGGTACTTCTATCTGCTTTTATTCCAAAGTTCAGTAACGCATCGTCTTTATTATTCGATATCTTCACACCTTCCAGCTTGTTTTCACCGCTGTTACTGTTTAAAAAGCCGGCACCAACTAGAGAAGTTTTAATGGTCCCTCCAGTCATGTTTATTGCGCCACCATCGTTTGTTGTAAGTCCAATTTCACTATTACTAATCGTTGTTCCTTCAAGCAATTCAACTACACTGCCTTCGCCATTAGAAAATACACCAGACGATATATCTTCGTCACCTAGAGATACATCTGTAACATTTAGAGACACATTTGTGACCGTAATATGTCCACCATTTTCAGCAACCAATGCATTACCTTTCCCCGTGACGGTTCCTCCCGTCATGCTGATGGTGGAGTTTGAACTATTTGCATAGAGTCCAATGTTATCAGATGATGTAATGTTTGCATTGTTGGTTAAAGTGATGGCGCTGCCGTTTTGAGCAGATATTGTTGTATTTTGTGCATGAAATGATCCTCCTGAGGCTGTTATTGTTGAGTGATCATCTGCAACTAAGGCATTGGTTGCTTGCATGACGGTTACATCTTTTAAAGTGACGGTACTTTTATCTGCTTTTATTCCAAAGTTCAGTAACGCATCGTCTTTACTATTCGATATCTTTACACCTTCTAGCTTGTTTTTGCTGTTGTTACTGTTTAAGAAGCCAGCACCAACTAGAGAAGTTTTAATGGCTCCTCCAGTCATCTTGATTGCACCATCGTTTAGTGCTTGAAGCCCGAGTGCACTATTACTAATAGTTGTATTTCCAAGTAATTCAATTACACTGCCTTCACCAACAGAAAATACACCAGACGATATATAGTCGTCACTTGGAGCCACATCTGTGACAGTTAGAGCCACATCTGCAACAGTAATATGTCCACCATTTTCAGCAACCAATGCATTACCTTTCCCCGTGACAGTTCCTCCCGTCATTGTGATGGTGGATTTTGAACCTTCTGCATAGAGTCCAACATTATCAGATGATGTAATGTTTGCATCATTGGTTAAAGTGATAGTGCTGCCGCTTTTAGCAGATATTGTTGTATTTTGTGCATGAAATGATCCTCCCGAGATTGTTATTGTCGAATCATTCTCTGCAAATATACCGGCTGCTGCTTGAGTCACTGTTACATCTTTTAAAGTAACGGTACTTTTATCTGCTTTTATCCCAAAGTTCAGTGGCGTATCGTCTTTATCACTCGATATTGTCACATTTTCTAGTTTGTTTTCATGACTGTTACTGTTTAAGAATCCAGCACCAGCTGCAGAAGCTGTAATGGTTCCTCCAATCATCTTGATTGCGCCATCATTTTGGAATGCAAGCCCGATTGCACTACCACTAATTGTGGTCTTTCCAAGCAATTCAATTACACTATTTGCGCCATTAGAAAATACACCAAATGACTTATCGCTATCATTTGTTTTTAGGGTAACATCTGTAACAGTAATATGACCACCATCTTCAGCAACCAAAGCACTCGCTTTTCCCGTGACGTTTCCTTCTATCATTGTGATGGAGGAGTTTGAATCTTTTGCATATAATCCAACATCATCAGATGATGTAATTTTTGCACCGTTTGTTAAAGTGATGGCGCTGCCGTTTTGAGCAGATATTGTTGCATTTTGTGCATGAAATGATCCTCCCGAGATTGTTATTGTCGAATCATGATCTGCAAATATACCGGCGGCTGCTTGAGTCACTGTTACATCTTTTAAAGTGACGGTACCTTTATCTGCTTTTATTCCAAAGTTCAGTGGCGCATCGTCTTTACCACTCGATATTGTCACATTTTCTAGTTTGTTTTCACGGCTGTTACTGTTTAAGAAGCCAGCACCAGCTGCAGAAGCTGTAATGGTTCCCCCAGTCATCTTGATTACACCACCGTTTTGTGCTTGAAGCCCGATTGCACTATCACTAATCGTTGTCTTTCCAAGTAATTCAATCATGCTACCAAGGTCATCAGAAGCTA
Organism: Bartonella sp. CM86QHHN; assembly: GCF_042194695.1. Taxonomy (NCBI): domain Bacteria; kingdom Pseudomonadati; phylum Pseudomonadota; class Alphaproteobacteria; order Hyphomicrobiales; family Bartonellaceae; genus Bartonella; species Bartonella sp. CM86QHHN. The sequence goes on along the minus strand of NZ_JBHIND010000060.1, from coordinate 74,969 downwards.
CACCAAGTCCATCACCATTTGTTTTTAGGGTGACATCTGTGACAATAATATGCCCACCGTATGTTGTCGTTATTGCTTCCTCTTTTGCTGTTACGCTCCCTCCTGTCATTTCGATGATGGACTTTGAACCTTCCGCATAGAGTCCAGCATCGTTATATGATGTAATTTTTGCACCGTTTGTTAAAGTGATGTTGCCGCCGTTTTGAGCAAATATTGCTGCTTTTTCTGCATCAAATGATCCTCCTAAGACTTTTACTGTGGAATCATATGCATCTATGGCAGTTTGTGCTTGCGTCACTGTTACATTATTTAAAGTGACATTACTGTTAGTTGCCTTGATTCCATTGATTAGTGGCGCATCATCTTTCCCACTTGATATCACTACATCTTTCAGTTCGTTTTCTTTGCTTTTGCTATCTAAAAAGAATGCACCAACTTTGGACGCTGTAATGCTTCCCCCAGTCATTGCGATTGCGCCACTTTCTTGTGTTTTTAACCCGATTGTCGCATCATTGATCTTTGTATCAGATAATTCAATCACACTGTTTTCACCTTGAGACAATGCGCCGAATCCACTCTCAATTTTAGTACCCTTATTATATGCAGGGTTATCCCCTTCTGTAGTAGGTGCACTTGTGGTATCTTCCTTAGCTGTTAGAGTACCACCCGTGACTTTAATATGACCACCGTCGTTTGTATACAATGCTGCGTCTTTTCCAGTTACGCTTCCCCCAGTCATTTTTATGGTGGTATTTTCATCATCGGCATGGAGTCCGTTACCATTAGATGAGGTAATGTTAGTACCGCCATCTACAGTAATGGTGGTGCCGCCCATAGCATATACGCCATCCATTTTACCTTCGAATGATCCTCCGGATACTATAACTTGAGAAACGACATCCGCAAGTATACCAGTTTCTGCTTGCTTAACTGTTACATTTTCTAAAGTGATAAAACTTTCGTTGTTTATTTCTATTCCAAAGAGTGATGATGCTTCATTTTTATTATCTGATATCACTACATTTTGCAGTATATTTCTACTATTCTTACTATCATCAATATAAACGCCAGTTTGAGAAGCTGTAATGTTCCCCCCGGTCAGGTTGATGTTAGCGCCGTCTTTTACAGAAATACCGAAACGAACATCAGAATCAGTGCCTTGAATATTTAAGCTATTTAATTCAAGCGCACTGTTAGCACCTTCAACTGTTACAACATATTTATCGCTACCTGTGTCTGTATTTGTGTTTTCATTTCCAGTTACAGTTACAGTACTGCCGGTGATTTTTCCTTTGTTTTTTACATAAATAGTCTCGTACGTTTTTCCGGATATATCTTTTTCTTCGTTGGCAACGTCAAGAGTTTCAGCATGTGCAGTGAACTGGATGTTGAATAGTATGATAGCAGCCGCAGCCGTGCATGATAAAAGGGATGTTTTATACACCAGTATTCTCCTTATGAGAGCCCCCAAATATTCATTTCCCCGCAAACTTCATAAGAAGAAGTGAAAATGGATAGTTGTTATTAATTTCGATAATTGTCTTTATTTGGTAAGACATTTTTGGTTTTTTGTCAAAATTAAAAAATAAATAATATTAAATTTGTATGAATTTACATTTAACACACAGTGTGTTTGTAATTATTTATATTATATAATTAAATTTATTGTAAATCTATATTATAGAAATTATAAATATTATTATAATACTTACATAAGTTATATTATTTTTTTATAAAGTAATAATAGTATTTTCTGTAATAATTCTGCATTTTTATAACTTGTCAAAGTAAGTGATGACGGTAATAATCAAACACTATTGCTAGCACTTTTGATTATTTATACCTTATTTATCATAATATTCTAATATATTTGATCTTGATATCCAAAGGAGTTGGGTGCTCTAGTATAAGAATACATTTTTTCTCCTGTTGGGGATATTTTAATAGTATACGACTAAGTTTTTATAAGCTGTTGATGTATCGATGACATTTGAAAGAGCCAGAGCCCAAGCTTATAAATCTTAATCAATGAAGATGCTTCAAGTTGAAGGCTTGAAATCAACAGTGCTTTTATATCATCAAAGTGCACCTTCATTGAAGGATTATTGCTTTTGTTATTTCGAATTTTTGACATATTTTTGACAATAAAATCTAAAAAATTGTCTCTGAGGAATTTTTTAATATAAAAAATATGTAACGTTTTTATGGTGATAGGTTTATGAGATATAAAGTTGAATTGGTAATCACCGTGATTGCTTTTACTCTCTCTGGTTGTTTTAATCTTGATTCTGAAAAAATAAAAAGAGACAAGAGGCTTCATCATGATGCATTCATGGATTGGTCGATGAAAGAAAAGTCTCTTACAAAAAATTATACTGCTATCATTATGGCTGATCCGCAACCGTGGCGTTTAAACTCTGGTGATGCCAATGGAATATCAAACAGAGAGCCATGGTTAAAGATAAATGAGCAGGTTGCTGGTGTGATAAAAGCGCACAAAGCTGCATTCCATATTGTCAATGGTGATCTGACGGAGTTTGGACAACAAAAAAACTATGATGATTATGAAAATGTTTATAAAACTCTTGGAGCACCTGTCTATGAGGGGCTAGGAAATCACGATTATGCCAATAATGTTGGTAATTGTACAAATCCTCAAGAATTCAGCTTTTACAAAGATGCTTGTGCTATAAGTGCAGTTTCAAGAATGGTATCGGAAATCAAAAAATACCGTAGTCAATTATCGCATTTCAATGCAGATGTTACTGAAAGCTTGGTTCCCATTTCGGGTGGAAATATTCGCTCGATAAGGGGGAGTTTGAGTTATTCTTGGGATTATGGAGATGTTCACTATGTGCAGCTTCACAATTATCCAAGCTATACGGTTGGTTTGAAGGGGCAGTCTACAGAAGTGCAAATCAATAAATCTTTAGATTGGCTTAGGAACGATTTAGCTGCTGCTGATGCAAGAGGTAAAGTGACAATCATTAATTTTCATGATGCGCGTGCTGCTTCCATTGATGGTGAATCCTTTTTTATTCGTAAAAAGAATGCTAAAGATTTGTCGGTCTTTAAGTCAATTATTACCTCTCATAATGTTAAAGCAATCTTCGTGGGTCACACGCATTATCAGTCTTATTGCCGTGCGAAAAATGATAAGGTTTTTGGAAATATCCCTATCTATACAGCTGGTGCGCTTTTTAATGGAGATTATTACCTCATAGATGTGAAAGGCAAGACCATTCACGTTAAAGCCTATAATGGAGAAATAGGAAAACCGCTTTTAATTAAAGATCTTGGTGTTATAGGGAAAGACACCCAATTTTCGGCAAGTTGCAGTAAGTTATAATAGGATTTGTTTCTTTGTCTTAAAGCATGAGGGAAAAAACGTATTATATGTGCGGACTTGAAGAGCAGTAGGAGTGTCTAAATGTTATTTAGGAATAGAGTGAAAAATCAGACATATTTTTTTTCAAAGCTGCTAAGATTTCAGGTTATACGCTATAAGTGCAATGGTTTAATGTGAACTGAGCTTTAATACAAAGCAGAATAATGGTTTGTTATTCTATTTTTCTTTTTAGGCTTTCATCTTTGAAGAAAGGGGAGTTTGTCAAGGGTGTGTTCATAATTTGCTAGCACATGTTGTCCAGAATTATCAAGAAGGCTGTTTCTATTAGTTTGTTGCGGTATAATTATCAAGTTATGCCCTTTGTTAGAGTTTATAATATCTACTCATGGGCAACTCTTTTCTTTTTCATAAGAAAAGCTTTTTATTTTGATCAATTTTTTACTTATAATCTTCAAACAATTGATGTTTTGTGATGCTATATAATTTCTCTTGATTAACCGTATGAACTTTTAGTTGTATTACAATTTTATCTTCTTCTTTTATACGTAAGTAAATCGTTACAATAATATGATACAAATATTGGAGTCTGTTTATAGCTGTTATGGTCTCATGCAATTATCCTTAGATGACTCTCACGTGTTTTGGCAGTTTTATCTTTGCTTTGAGAGAGGTGTAAAAAGGGGATTTTAAGAAGTTCCAGTTTAGAAAGAGCTTTTTTGCCCGTGAAAAGCTCTCGGAGAGTGCCAAGGCTGGTATGGAACAAGCGGGCGAAGATCTGGCTAATTCGATTGTCGATGGCTTTATGTCGTCTATCTCACAATTGATGGATTATTGTAAATCTTTGCCTAGCCGCATTAAGGGGTGGATTGGGTCGATTGATGTAAGAGAGTTTTTGCCAAGTTTTTTGGGGGGTAAAACAGCCATCCAACCCATCGTGCAATTTGCGGGGGCTTCTCCTGTAAATTCATCTGCGAGAGAGCAAAGAGACAAAGACCGTTCCCCCATCACACACAATCAAAATGTCACAGTGCATGTTAATGGGGCGCGTGAACCCATGGCCACTGGTCGTGCGGTTGCCCATGCTTTGCAACGGGCACGTGCCAATGCTCTGCATGGCGGGACAGAATGAGGGGAGGGAGCCTATGAGAGATCCTTTGATGATGTTAGGACCGCATCAATTTTATGTGGACTGGCTGAATTTCCAATCCTTTGAAGAAGAGTTTTCTGCCTCATGGGTTTGTATGGAGCGTTTTGGCAAGGCACCCAGTTTGCAATTTACCGGCTATGGCAATGATGCAAAGACCATTCATGGAGTTTGGTTTCCAGAAGAATTTGGTGATCGGGTAGCCATTGATGCCATCACTACAACTATTCGAAGAGCCAAACCGGTTCAGATGCTTCGTTGGATTAATGATACGACCTATAGTGTCCTTCTCCATGGATCCGTAGTAATCACCACGATCAATAAAGACCATGACTATATCAGTCGCTCTGGTCAATCCCAGCGCATCCGCTATTCCATTACGCTCTTGCCCTTTTTTAATGGCGGAAAACCACAAGGACAATACCAAGAGGGACAATATCAAATGGGGTATTACCAAGAGGGACAAACTCTATGAAGATACCAGAAAAACATGTTGTTGTAGAGCTAGAGGATATGAGCCTCGATCTCCTTTGCTTTCACCATGTCATGGCTGTGTTAGGGGACCGTTCTCAAGTTGGGGGACTAAACGGCTATTTAGAAGCCACACTGGAAGCCAATCCAGAGATTGCCAAATATGGTGTGTTTTTACCGCGGGGCTTAAAGGTCATTCTGCCTGAATTTGTGTTGTCTAATCCTCAAAGCATGGTGAAGCGGTTATGGGATTAATGCGTACACACCCCTTTATTGTGGTCAAGGTGGGAGACAAACCTGTTCATGAGGTTTTTTACCAGCGTCTTTTAACCGCAACTATCACGGATCATGCCGGGAATGAAGCCGATACATTTGAAGCAGAGTTTGACGATAGTGGCAATGATTTAGAGGTTCCCTCAAGCAACAGTGCGCTACAGGTGATCTTTGGTTATGAGAACAGCATCAGTGCCTTTATGGGGTGTTTTGTTGTCGAATCGGTTGTAAGTTGTGGTGGCAGTGATGGAGAAATCTTGCGCCTTTGTGGCAAAAGCGCCTCGATGCGCAAAGAGCTCAAAGAACAGGTGAGTGAGCATTTTGATCACAAAACTGTTGGGGAGATTGTTGAGACACTTGCCAAACGCCATGGCTATCAAGCAAAGGTCAGTCCCNCGATAGTGGCAATGATTTAGAGGTTCCCTCAAGCAACAGTGCGCTACAGGTGATCTTTGGTTATGAGAACAGCATCAGTGCATTTATGGGGTGTTTTGTTGTCGAATCGGTTGTAAGTTGTGGGGGCAGTGATGGAGGGATTTTGCGCCTTTGTGGCAAAAGCGCCTCGATGCGTAAAGAGCTCAAAGAACAGGTGAGTGAACATTTTGATCACAAAACTGTTGGTGAGATTGTGGAGACACTTGCCAAACGCCATGGCTATCAAGCAAAGGTCAGTCCCCAGTTCACTCAACAAACTTTGCCTTATGTGATTCGTACAGATCAATCGGCGGTTGATTTTTTAACCCGCCTTGCCGATCGCATGCGGGCACGTTTTTTGATCAAGGACAATAAGTTTTTATTTTTAAGCGGTGACAATTTACCAGCATTAGCAATCCATAAGCACGACTGTTCCAACTGGGAATTTACGTTAGAGCCACGTACGCAATATGGCACCATTGAAGCTTCTTATTTTGATCGCTCAAAAGGGCAGCAATGCCAAGTCAAACATCAGACAGGGTTTAGCGGTCCCGTGCGGCGTCTTCGCACTTGTTACACTTGTGAGGAGGAAGCACGAGCTGCTGCTGCTTCCGAGTCGGACAGGTTGTGTCGTACTGTGGGCAGTGGTTCTTTGACCCTTGAGGGGCGTCCCGAAATCATGGCGGATCAACCTCTCATCCTTCAAGGGTTTCGTGGGCAAATCAATGGACCATGGAAAGCTGCAACCGTCACCCACCGCTATGAAAAACAAAGCGGATACACAACAGAAATCACACTCGAGGCACCAAACAAGGGAAAAGAAAGCAATGAGAACACTGAACATGCTAAAAACAGAAAATCCAAGAGATAATTTTGCTTCTTCTTTTCGTCAACTTCCCCATAATATTGAAGCTGAACAGGCATTGCTTGGAGCAATCCTGATTAATAATAATGCACTCGATCGCGTTTCAGACTTTCTCAAAGCAGAACATTTTTTTGAAACGCTACACCAAAAGATCTTTGAGATTGTCTTACAAATTATTCAAAAGGGTCATCTTGCAAACCCCATTACAATCAAGCCCTATATCCAAATGGAAGAAAAAGTTGGAGATATTACTGTATACCAGTATGTTGTTCGCTTAGCCACAGAGGCAGTCACTATTATTAACGCTGAAGATTATGGACGCGTCATTTACGATCTTTTTATCCGCCGGTCTTTGATTAATCTTGGCAATGAAGTTGCCAATACAGCTTTTGATGCGCCTCTGGAGTTCACACCTNTTCAAGGGTTTCGTGGGCAAATCAATGGACCATGGAAAGCTGCAACCGTCACCCACCGCTATGAAAAACAAAGCGGATACACCACAGAAATCACACTCGAGGCACCAAACAAGGGAAAAGAGGCAGGAGAAAAGGAAACCTCTGAGTGACAGAAAATCAAAGGGACAACTTGACCCTTTGATCGGTCGTGATGAGGAATAGGTGAAACTTGCACCAATTGCATGAGTACAGCAATAGGGTAATGTTTACCCAATTCCTAAAAGGAGCAATGGTGCAAACATTGCACAATTGCAGACTGAAGAGCAATTTGGTCAAGTTGACCGAATTCCTTAAACGCTTCTCTTTTTAATAATGTCCTGAATAATGTGCTTAGGATACAGAAAAATCATCAGTCAATTTATGCTAAAAGAAGTCATACCATCTTATATACGCTGCTTCTCAAATAATACGATTCCAACTCAATGATTGATCATCTCAAATTGCGATTTTGAGCAGAAAAGAAAAAGAGGCTTTAAATGATCTTTGAAAGGCCTTTGAAGACCCTTTGAGAACCCCTTAAAAACTCTTTGAAAAAAATAAATTGGTACAAAACCTAGTGGCAAAATATACAAAACCTGCTGGCAAGCTACAGTGGCAAAATATACAAAAACCGCTGGCAAGCTACACTATAACTCCATACAAGAACGAATAAATACAAAATTCAATGGAGCGGGCGATGGGATTCGAACCCACGACCCCAACCTTGGCAAGGTTGTGCTCTACCCCTGAGCTACACCCGCTTACCGATTCGATATATGTCTTGCCTGTATGGCGTAGGCTTCTACGAATTGCAACAAAAAAATATCATTTTAGTTTGATTTATTTTGTCCATGTTTCGATAAAATGAAATAAAGATTGATTTTAGAAAATTCTTCAGTAATAAATTATTCCTTTTTTAATTTTTGCATGGAGAGGGGTGGAATATAATGTTGAAGAGAATAAATATATTAGGGATTATCATTGCAACTGTTTTTATGATGAACAGTGTTGCAAAGGCCGATGACCAAGTTAAACACGTTAAAGTTGCAATAACGCAAATTATGGTCCATCCTGCTGCGGATGCTGTTCGTAAAGGTGTGGAAGATGTGCTTGCAGCAAATGGTTATAAGCAAGGTGAAAATTTTCAACTTACCTTTTTATCAGCGCAGGGTAATATTTCAACAGCAACGCAAATTGCACGTAAATTTGTTGGTGATAAACCCGATGTTATTGTAGCAATTACCACGCCTTCAGCACAAACGATGCTTGCGGCAACAAAAACAATTCCTATCGTCTTTGCAGCGATTTCTGATCCTATCGGAGCTAAAATAGTTTCTTCGCTTACCAAACCTGGCGGTAATGTAACAGGGAGTTCGGATCGTATAGATGTTGCAGAAAGTGTTAGACTTTTACAAGAAGTAAAACCAGATTTGAAAAAAATTGGTTATCTTTATAATGCTTCTGAGGCAAATTCTGTTTCGACACTTAAAACGTTAAAGGATGTAGCAAAAAAAGCTGGAATTGAAATTATTCCCTCATCGGCACCAAAGCCTTCAGATGTGCAGGCAGCAGCACGCGCTTTAATCGGTAAGGTCGATATTATTTTTGTTCCTGCTGATAATACGATTTTATCTGTTTTAGAAGGTGCAATAAAGGTCTCAGAGGAAGCCAATATGCCTGTATTTACTGTTGATGCTAATACTATCGGGCGTGGGCCTTTTATGACGCAAGGTGTGAATTTCTATGATGTAGGGGTTGATGCTGGGAAATTGGTTGTGCGTATTCTAAAGGGTGAAAAGCCTGGTGATATTGATGTTGTGCAGGCGGCTAATAATGACATTCGAATTGATTTGAAAGCAGCCCAAAAAGCAGGGATTATTATTCCGCAGGCAGTTATTGACCGTGCAACAAAAGTGATTCAATAACTTTTATTGATAGAGTGTTGATACAATAAAAATACGTTAAGTTTTCATGGGGATTGTCTTTACATGAATATATTTGCGTTTTCTGGTGCTGTGGAATTAGGCCTTATTTATGCGTTTGTTGCTATAGGGGTTTATCTTTCATTTCGGGTTTTAGATTTTCCTGATTTAACGGTTGATGGATCGTTTCTTCTTGGATCCTGTGTCTGTGGTGTTTTGATTCTCTTGGGTTTCAATGCATGGACAGCTATGGCATGCGCTTTTTGTGCAGGTATGGTGGCTGGTTTATTAACAGCTATGTTGAATTTGCGTTTTGGCATTTTGAATCTTTTAGCTTCTATTTTAACAATGTCGGCACTTTATACGGTTAATCTTCGTATTATGGGAATTATGGGAGGGTCTAATGTTAATTTAGCTCTTGCTGATACGGCGTTAACGCCCTTTTATAATCTGTTTGGTTTGTCTGATATTTTTGTGCGTCCTCTTTTCGTTGGTATTGTGTTGCTCGTTATGGCGTTTTTGATTTGGCGCTTTTTGGAAAGTGAAATTGGTCTTGCTATGCGTGCAATGGGCGCTAATCCACGTATGGCGACGGCGCAAGGTGTTCATACATCAGCATTGATATATTTTGGAATGGGGCTTTCCAATGCGTGTGTGGCACTTGGTGGTTCTCTTTATATTCAAACTGCGATTGCAACAGATATTACCGGTGGAATTGGAACAATTGTTTTTGGATTGGCAGCCGTGATTATCGGTGAAACTCTCTTTCGTACGCGCAATATTTTTTGGATTATAATCAGCTGTATTGTAGGGTCTGTGCTTTATCGTGTGGCGGTGCAATTTGCATTTGAAGCAAATGGCATTGGTATTGATACGTCGACAGATCTTCAGTTGATTACTTCACTGTTGGTTATTTTAACCCTTATTGTGCCACGCTATTGGAGGAGGCATAAACGTGATTGAGTTTTTTCATGTTGGGGTCACATTTAAACCGCAAACACCTTTGGAAAAACAGGCTTTAATTGATATTAACCTGAAAATTGATCAGGGTAGTTTTGTTACGGTTATTGGTTCAAATGGTGCTGGTAAATCAACTTTGCTCAGTGTTTTAGCGGGTGCAACGCTTCCTTCAACAGGGAAAGTGGTTATCAATGGACAAAATGTTTCTAGGCAATCAGTCAGTGAACGCGCTGGAAAAATTGCTTGTGTTTTTCAAGATTCGTTAGAGGGAAGTTGTGGTTCTTTAACAATTGAAGAAAATTTGGCTCTTGCTGCTCTTCGAGGAAGTCGTCGTGGTTTGCGTGCGGCGTTAAATTATGAGAAACGGCAATTTTTTCGAGAGAAAATTGCTCAATTAGGCATTGGTCTTGAAGCGTATATTCATAATCCTATGGATAGTTTATCAGGTGGGCAACGCCAAGCAGTTTGTCTTGTGATGGCAACGTTAGCACATGCGGATGTTTTATTGCTTGATGAACATACCTCAGCACTTGATCCTGGAATGGCTGATTTTGTGATGCGGTTGACTGAAAAAATCGTTGAAGAGAAAAAATTAACAACTATCATGGTGACTCATTCTATGCGTCAAGCTCTTGATTATGGCGATCGTACCTTGATGTTGCATGGTGGAAAAGTGATTTTGGATGTCTGTCATGAAGAGCGGAAGGGCTTGGATGTCAATGATTTAATTGGCATGTTTCAGAAAGTTCGCGGGGAAGTTCTTGATGATGATGAACTATTAATGGATTAATAGTGTGGCTCAGAAAAAAGCACATGAAGTTGATCAGTTTCTAATGCGTTTTTCACGTGCTTTTCCTATTGTTCTCATTTATGGGCCAGATCGTGGTCTTATTTGTGAGCGTGCACAACATTTTGCTAAGCTTACACGGGTGGCAATAGAAGATCCATTTTCAACAGTTCGTTTGGATGCAGCTGAAATTGATAAAGATCCTGCACGTTTGGAAAATGAAGCGCGTACGTTATCGCTTTTTGGGGGAGATCGTTTGATATGGATCTCTAATGCGGCTAACCAAAAAGGTTTTCTTGCTGCTTTAAAGCTTTTAATTGAGAAACCACCAGAAGCTTGTTTTATTCTCATTGAGGCAGGGGATTTAAAAAAAGGAACAGGGTTACGCAATGCTATTGAAACAGCATCAAAAGCGATGGCTTTGCCCTGTTTTGCCGATGATATGCGGTCTCTTGACGGTTTGATTGATGAGGTTTTAGGACAGTTTAAGAAGACTCTTTCTTTAGATGCACGTAGATGGTTGCATGAATGTTTAGGGGCGGATCGCCTTGTATCACGAGGTGAATTAGAAAAGCTTTGTCTTTACGCTGCAAATGTTCATATTACTCTTGAAGATGTGAAAGCTGTTGTAAGTGATGTAAGTGTTCTTTCTCAAGATGAAGTCATTGATGCTCTTTTATTGGGCGATATATCAGGCTTTGAAGCGCATTTTAACCGACATGCAGCAGTGCAGGGGGCACTTTTTTTAATTTTGAGTACAGCTCAAAGGCATTTTCAGCAATTACAGCTCTTGCGTTATCAGGTAGAGGTTGAAGGAAAATCGTCTTTTACGGTGGTTTCTGAAGCTCGTCCTCCCATTTTTTTTCAACGGAAAAAGATCGTTGAACAAGCTTTAAAATATTGGAAGTTAGAGCAAATTTCTTATGCGATGGAAAGAATTCAGAGTGCTGTTTTAGACAGCCGTAAAAATCCGCTTTTGGCTGAAGCTATCATTCGTCAAGTTTTGTTAGGGCTTACAATTATTGCACGACGCCAGATGGCCGCTTAGTGTTTTAAAAATATTATGATTTTTTATTTTAAATACAATACAGAAGCATTTTCAGCAATTACAGCTTTTGCGTTATCAGGTAGAGGTTAAAGGAACGCTATTTTTGAGAAGGCGTTTTAAGAGCTTGAAAGTTTGATAAAAACTTTCCTTAAAAAGACAATCTTGATACAGTTTTATTATCTTATTGTGCCGCAAAACACTGTTCTTTAGGTTAGTAATATAAGGCTCAGGTGAAATTTTACGCATTCGGTGTTTTTTGTGTGGGTATTTGGTGAATATTAGGTTGGTTCATAGAGTCTTAATGGAGTAACACCCCCATGTAAAACAGAGTATCTCAAACAACAGAAGACACTTGTATGGTAGATTCATACGCTTTCTTAGAAATATTTTTCAATGCGCGTCATATCTATTTCGCGTCGGTGTTTATGAATGGTGTAGAAGTAAAGTTCCTTGTGAAGAATATAAAACCCATAGAGCAACTTTATCTTTACGCTTAATAAAAGTGCAAGTCGACACTCATTATATACTTTGCTAGCCTCTAATGTTGCTACAGTTTTTAGCATTAGAGAGCGTTTTTCATCATTTTGCTCACATGTCTTCTTGTGACGTGTAGACAAGAGATTTTAATTGATAAGAGGGTTTGTGATGGAAGAATTTTACAGTATTCGAAGTTATGATTTAAATTGAAAAAAATTGTTATTTTTATAAATCAATATATTATAGATTAATTGAATCACATAAAATAGTGAGCTAGAGGAATCTTTTAGACAAGAAAGTGAATAGTGTGCAGATCTGTATGAATTAAGAATCTTCGTGGGATGAGGAGAAGGTCAAAATAGATTATGATGAAAACGACAGCACTTATGGGGAAACTTTTATGTTTGATACAGAGATGATTATCTTAGCAATGAATGTGTCTCATAAACAGAGCTAGCCATTGTTTATTATTAATAATTTATTATTTTTCATATTAAATCAATCAGAACAATGTCTTTTGCACGTCATAAGGGGGGGGCGTGTGGATAAAAGCTGTACAAGAAAGCACTAAAAATGCCTCTTATGAATGCTCTCAAATTCCAAGGTTTTTTGCAACATTGGGGGTAGGAAAATATAATGATAGTGTTTTATTAAGTGTGAAGAGGGTCGTGCTTAATAGATTTATAGTTATAACATTTACGAACACTGTCGTGAGATAGGCTAGGGAGCGAGATGCTTTTTAAAACAAACCCATGAATTTATAATCCAAATTTATTCTGTTGAGGGCGTTCTGTTTTACGTGAGGGGTGTGATTCCATTAAAGGGATATTCGGTGTTTTTGTTATCAAACTTTTTCTTTATTGAGAGGGCGTGTTTTTCTCATATTTATTTGATTTATGGTATCCGGAATCGGGAGAGGAAAATGTTTTTAATGGTATCTGTTGGTATGCGTTGTTTTACGGTGTTTTCAATATTCGCGAAACTTATGTTGATGTTTGTAGGTGGAGGCGCAATACGTTTTTATATAGGTCTAATGTACAAATTAATGAACGTATCGGGATAATTGGAGAAGAGTTAGTGTCTGCTTACGCTTTTGATGTGTTTTTTTGTGAGTAAATTAGTAAGATAAAGTAAACTGATGGGATTTTATGTAGAGTCGTTGTTATCCTAATTGAGAGTGCATTTTATTTTGTTTCGGTGATGCGCTTTGATCAGTAATTAAGAGGGAGTTTTAGAGCGTGATGTTAGATTTCTCGTCATTTATTTTTTATGTGTTTTCTAGGTAAAGTGATCTGTTGTCAGCTTGCGCAGGTGATAATTGGTAAACTGCGTTATTCTTTATTCCCTAGTTGTCATTTTTTAATGTTTTACGCATAACTCTTGAACAAACAAACAAGAAAATTGTGATTTTACAATTGTCTTTATTGCCATTTGCAAAGAATCTTTGAAGGTGAAAGATGCTCCATATTCAGTTTGAAAAAATAGCACTCATTGGGATCGGTCTGATTGGGTCTTCTTTAGCAAGAGTGATTAAAAAGAAAAATCTTGCGACTCAGATTTCTATTGCAACACGTCGTCCAGAAACCCTGAAAAGAGCGCGTGAATTGGAGCTTGGGGATTTTTATACGACAGATAATGCAAAAGCTGTTGAAGGAGCAGATTTAGTTATTCTTTCTGTTCCTGTTGGGGCTAGTGCAGAAGTGGCAAAAACCATTCGTGATCATTTAAAACTTGGAGCGATTGTGAGTGATGTTGGTTCTACGAAAGCGTTGGTTATTGCGGAAATGGCACCTTTATTGCCCAAAACGGTTCATTTTATTCCAGGGCATCCAATTGCTGGAACGGAATATTCAGGACCGGATGCTGGTTTTGCTGATTTATTTATGAATCGTTGGTGTATTTTAACGCCTTTTGCGGATAGCGATGCTGCTGCTGTCGCACAATTAACAGCGTTTTGGGAAGCTTGTGGTGCGCGTGTCGAAAAGATGGAACCTAAGCATCATGATCTTGTTTTGGCTATTGTTTCACATTTACCCCATTTGATTGCGTATAATACTGTTGGGACAGCGAGTGATTTAGAAAAAGTAACAAATTCGGAAGTGATTGCTTATTCCGCTTCTGGTTTTCGTGATTTTACGCGTTTGGCCTCTTCTGATCCCGTTATGTGGCGAGATATTTGTTTGCATAATAAAGATGCTATTTTAGAAATGTTGGGTCGTTTTAGTGAAGGGCTTGCTTTTTTAGAACGGGCAATTCATTTAGGAGATGGTGAGACACTGTTTAACTTTTTTACACGTACGCGTGCTGTACGTCGCAATATTATTGATGCTGGCCAGGAAATTGATGCTCCTGATTTTGGACGTCAGAGTGTTTCTAAAAAAGGGTGAATAAAAGCAAGGGGGTTTTGTTGAATTTCGTTGGTTTTTTCTAGAAATCAATAAGAAGTTTTTTCTTTCTTCAGTCATAGATTGCAATAAAAAGGAGGGGCGATTGCTCCGATACAGATAATCATGACTTTAAAAGGTTTTATGTGTGCACGATCATCTTGCTTAGCTCTCTATAGGGCATATGATGTACAGAAGAGGTTACTGATCTGTAGAAGTAACAAAAAAATGAGGTCGTTGTAGAACTTCATAGAGTGGGTTATTGTTTTTGTTTTCGTATAAAGTCGGGCTTGACCGTATTGATTATTAACCTTTATATTGCAACATTGCAAAATGTTTATTTGCAGAGTTTTGATGATTTTTATAAAACTTGAAATAGACTGAGGAAGAGTTTTACCAGAAAGTATTGAGTTTTGTTAAAAAATATCTTTTGGTATAGCTATCGTATTTTTGGTGACGCAGTAAGTCATTATTGGCGTGATAGTGGGAGTGCTTTTGCAAGCCATGTTGCGCTATCGGGGCTTTTAGCATTTTTCCCTTTTTTTATTTTTGGAACATCGTTTGCTCGTTTTCTAGGTGCTTTTACTTATACACCGCAGAAAATTAAAGCACTGGTGCAGTTATTGCCTGATGTTATTGCAGAGCCTTTATCTCAGGAAATTGTTAATGTTTTAACCATTCATCGAGGAGGTGTGTTGACGCTTTCTGTCATTGGAACGGCTTATTTTGCTTCTAATGGGATAGAGGCTTTGCGTACGGCTTTAAATAAAGCTTACCGAGTTACTGATCGACGGAGCTTGTTGTTTTGTCGTTTTCAAAGTCTGTTTTTTGTAATCCTTGGAGCTGTTGGTCTTGTTGTGATTAGTTTTTTATTGATTCTGGCGCCTTTGTTGATCAAAATTATGCAAAATCATTCTTTTTTTATGACTGAATATATTGCTGTTATTCGTGTATGGCGTTATACAGTTGCAATCGTTATTTTGTTTATCAGTCTTTTGATTGTTCATAAATGGCTTCCAGCAGGGCGGCGGAAAATTATAGATATTTTACCAGGAATAGTGGTGACAATGTTTATATGGTTTATGGCTTCTATCGCTTTTGCGCAATATTTAACGATGTTTGATTATATTTCTACCTATGCAGGGTTGGCATCTATTATGGTTGCTATTATTTTTCTGTACATATTGAGTGCAATTTTTATTTTGGGAGGAGAAATAAACGCGGCGATAATGTTTTATCGCAAGGATTTGCAACATTCAGATAAATGAAAGAGCTTATTATTGCTTGAAAGCCAAGGTATGATTATCCCAATAAAGCCTGCTATCACTTTGTTGATTGATGCAGATGCTTGTCCTGTAAAAGATGAAGTTTATCGTGTGATGAATCGTTATCAGCTTAAGACATTTGTTGTGGCAAATCGTTCTTTGTCCCTTCCAGATGAAGCACTCATTGAAAGAGTGGTCGTTGCTGGTGAATTCAATGGTGCTGATGATTGGATCGTAGAACATGTGCATGAGGCAAGTATCGTTATTACCAGTGATATTCCTTTAGCAGCGCGGGTTGTGCAAGCTGGGGGTTTTTGTCTTTCGCCAACGGGGCGTATTTTTGATGTAAATTCAATTGGTCAGGCTTTGGCGATGCGCAATTTGATGGAAGATTTGCGTGGACAGGGCAGTATAATAGGTGGTCCCCGTCCTTTTTCTCGTAAAGACCGTTCTGCTTTTTTGTCAGCACTGGATCTTGTTATACAACGTTTAAAAAGACGCGGTTATTAAAGTTATAGGGCTTCTTTAATGACTGCTTTTATAAGTGCTTTGGCATCGTCATTGGCCCATGGAGCTGCACCATTGAAGGAAGCAATGAGATATCCCTCTTTATCAATGAGCAATGTAATGGGGAGTCCTAAAGCGAGCCCCTGTTTTCTAACATTGTTGAAAATATCCATTGTTTCATCGCGATAGTAAAGCAAATTATCTGAATGAATATTCTGTAAAAATTGCTGAATTTTTTCAGGAGAAGCAGTTTTATCGATATTTATAGCTATGACATCAAAGTTTTCTCCACCTAATTCACGTTTTAATTGCGCAAGTTCAGGCATTTCTGTGCGGCAAGGTGCACACCAAATAGCCCATAGATTGACCAGCATTGGTTTTCCGATAAATTCGCTGAGTGTGTGCTCTTTTCCTAGAATATCCTTGAAAGAGAGTTTATTCATATCTGAGGGCGTATCAGCAAATCGTATGTGGCTAAAAAAGCCTTTTGCTGCTTTTCGTATCGCCATCATTTTTTCTGCTCGTGCTTTATCAGTATTTATTTCTTGTGCTTGTGCTGCTGAAATGAAATTGAAAAGAAAAAACTCTCTTTTGGTATCGTAGTTTATGGTTGCGTATAAACTCAATGCAATGATAAAGAAAGTAAGGGAGAGTTGCCTTTTTTTATTGTTTTTTTCGCTGATGAAAATTTGAAAAATCATAATTTTGTCCTTTGGATGGGTGTTTTCAGAATATGACAGATGAGAAGTTAAAGAACCAAATATGGGGTGGTCGATTTGCGGCAGGTCCTTCCGCAATTATGGAAGAAATTAATGCCTCAATTGATGTTGATCAAAAACTTTATCGACAAGATATTGAAGGTTCCCTTTCTCATGCTGCGATGTTATCGCAAACGAAAATCATTTCACAGTCTGATTATGAAAAAATTTCTCATGGTTTAAAAATTATTCACCAAGAAATTGAAGAGAATAAATTTGTTTTTTCACGAAAGCTTGAAGATATTCATATGAATATTGAAGCGCGGCTGAGTGCGTTGATTGGTCCTGTTGCTGGGCGTTTGCATACGGCGCGTTCACGCAATGATCAAGTGGCTGTTGATTTTCGCTTGTGGGTACGTGAAGCAACGCAAAAGATAGCACAAGCTTTAAAAGGATTGATAGAGCAATTACTTATTCGCGCAGAACAACATGTTGATACCTTTATGCCAGGCTTTACGCATTTACAATTAGCCCAACCCGTAACATTGGGCCATTATATGATGGCTTATGTTGAAATGTTTGGTCGAGATTTATCGCGGATGCGTGATGCTGTTGAGCGAATGAATGAATCGCCTTTAGGGGCGGCTGCTTTAGCGGGGACAGGCTTTCCAATTGACCGTTTTATGACAGCAAAAGCGCTAGGCTTTCGGGAACCTACACGCAATTCAATTGATAGTGTTTCAGATCGTGACTTTGCATTGGAATTTTTAAGCGCTGGCGCTCTTTGTGCAACACATCTTTCACGTTTAGCAGAAGAAATAATTCTTTGGTCAAGTGAACAGTTTTGTTTTATTCATTTATCAGATGCTTTTTCAACAGGGTCTTCCATTATGCCACAAAAGAGAAATCCTGATGCGGCAGAGTTAGTACGAGCGAAAGCAGGTCGATTGAATGGTGCACTTATGGGATTGTTAACGGTGATGAAAGGATTACCGCTTGCTTATTCAAAGGATATGCAAGAAGATAAGGAATATGTGTTTGATGGGGCTTTGAGTTTGGAATTATCACTAGCAGCAATGACAGGGATGATTGCTGATTTGAAAGTGAATAAAAAAGCCATGAAACAAGCAGCGGATTTAGGGTATGCAACAGCTACAGATTTTGCGGATTGGCTTGTACGCAATTTAGGGATTCCTTTTCGCGAAGCACATCACATCACAGGGTGTGCTGTGGCATTGGCAGAAAAAAAACAGTGTCGCCTTCATGATTTATCATTAGATGAACTTCAAGCAATTTGTCCTGATATCAATGCGACACTTTTTGATGTTTTGACCGTTGAAAAATCTGTTGAAAGTCGTAAAAGCTTTGGGGGAACAGCGCCTTCAGAGGTTCTTCGGCAAATTGCGTATTGGAAAAAGCGTCTCGTGAGCGCTTGAGTGATTGTATTTTAAAGGTAACAAAGAGATCGAGATGAGGAAAGAGGACAGATGAAAATTATATTAAAGGGGTTGATAATTGTCCTTTTTGGGGGCTTGGGTATCGTTGGGTGTGGGCGTAAAGGGTCATTAGAGTTACCTCCTTCAACAGGAGTGAATTCTTCACAAGGAACTTTTGTTTCTCAAGGTAAAACAGATAAACCTTTTATTCTTGATCGGTTAATACAATAGGAATTTTTATGCGTTTTTTTTCTTATCATCAGGGTGTGCTTCACGCTGAAGGTCTTTCTCTTTTGGAACTTGCGCGAGAAGTTGAAACACCTTTTTATTGTTATTCAGCTAGCGCAATCGTTGCACATTTTAAAGATTATCAGAATGCATTTCATGATATGCCGAGTTTAATTGCTTATGCGGTTAAAGCGAATTCCAATCAAGCAGTTTTACAACTTTTAGCTAACAATGGAGCGGGAGCTGATGTGGTCTCAGAAGGGGAATTACGGCGTGCACTTGCTGTTGGTATTCCTGCGCAGAATATTGTTTATTCTGGTGTTGGTAAAACAGTGAGAGAAATAGATTTTGCTCTTGCACAAGATATTTATTGTTTTAACGTTGAATCAGAGCCAGAACTTGAACAATTATCGGCGCGGGCTGCTGCGCTTTCAAAAACGGCTCGTATTTCTTTACGCATTAATCCTGATGTGGATGCTAAGACTCACAAGAAAATTACAACAGGTAAGTCTGAGAATAAATTTGGTATTCCACTGTCTTTGGCGGGTGATGTATATAAAAAAGCAGCTCAATTGCCTGGTCTTCATGTGTGTGGTGTTGATCTCCATATTGGCAGTCAAATTTGTGATTTAAAACCGTTTGAAGATGCATTTGTTATTGTTGCAGATTTTGTGCGTCAATTATGGAATAATGGTTATGCGATAACCCATATCGATATTGGGGGCGGGCTTGGTATTCCTTATGGTTATGAGAAGCATCCAGTACCTTCTCCTTTTGAGTATGCAGCACTGGTAAAGAAACATATTGCGCCTTTAGGGATCAATATTATCC
Source organism: Bartonella sp. CM86QHHN (assembly GCF_042194695.1). Lineage (NCBI taxonomy): Bacteria > Pseudomonadati > Pseudomonadota > Alphaproteobacteria > Hyphomicrobiales > Bartonellaceae > Bartonella > Bartonella sp. CM86QHHN. Next base: position 55,476 of record NZ_JBHIND010000060.1, on the reverse strand, counting down.
TAGAACCTGGGCGTAGTATTGTTGGTGAAGCCGGTGTGTTGGTGACATCGGTTGTGTATTTTAAAAAGGGGGAAGGACGAAATTTTGTTATTGTTGATGCGGCGATGAATGATTTCATGCGTCCAACGCTTTATGATGCGTGGCAAAATGTAATGCCAGTGAAAAAAACACCAATAGATGCCCCTCTGATTAATGCTGATATTGTCGGTCCTATTTGTGAAACTGGTGATTATTTAGGTTTGGAACGTTCTTTACCAGTGTTAAAAGCGGGTGATGTTTTGATGTTAACAGGAGCAGGGGCTTATGGCGCAGTGATGGCAAGCACTTATAATAGTCGACTTTTGGTGCCGGAAGTTCTGGTTCAGGATACGCGTTATGCAGTCATTCGTCCACGCCTTGATTATGCACAATTGATAGGCTGTGATCATATTCCAGATTGGATTGAGCCCAAATTAGATTGAGCATTATTAAATATTTTGGGTCTTATTTTTACTAAACTTTGATGAAACAATTTATTTTCTAGAAATTGTTTTGTATGGGGTTTATGATCTTAATGCACCACGATAAAAGGGGATAAATGCTTGTTTATGAAAAATAAAAACATCAAAGGTTTTGCAATGAAGCTTTTGTGTGTGCGCATTTTGATGTGGGGGATCCTTTCATTTGAACGGATGTGGGTACGGTTGTTGCCATTTTTCCTCGTTCTTAGTCTCTTTTGTTCGTTTAGCTGGTTGGGACTTTTTGGTATTTTGGGCTATTGGTCACATTTGCTCTTACTTGGGGTTATACTTATTTGTGCTGGGGCGAGTTTATTTTTTCTTATTCGTTTTCGGTTTCCCACAATGCGGGAAGTAAATTGCCGCCTTGAACGCGTCAATGATCTTAGACACCAGCCTTTGAATATTCAGACAGATCGTTTATGTTCTGAAAATGATGAAGATTTTAGTGCTGTTATTTGGCGTGAACATCAACGCCGAATGGCAAAGCAATTATACCATTTAAAAACTGGATTTATCTCTCTTAATAATGCGGATTATGATCCTTTGGCTTTGAGGGCTTTGTGTGCTCTTCTTTTTGTGTGCGCTTTTAGTTTTTCTTTTGGTTCACAAGGGGGGCGTTTGGCTGATGCCTTTGATTTTCGTCCTATCGTTGATGAAAAACTCATGCGGATTGATGCTTGGGTAACACCACCTGCTTATACCGGTGTGGCACCGATTTATTTGACAAAAGATGAGAAAACACAACTAGAAATCCCTGAAGGGAGTAATGTTGTTGTGCGTGTTGTCAATGGGGCTGGCATTACAGTAAAAGCAAAGTCTGTAGAAGATGGGAGGGAAGTTTCGTTTTCAGAGAAAACGGAACAAACAGCTTTGAATGATCCAATTGTTCATTTTGAAACACATTTAAAGCATCCAATAAATTTATTTGTATCATCACGTCGTAAAAAACAGCAATGGCATTTGCAGATAATTAAGGACACGCGTCCAACAATTCATTGGTTGGAAAAACCAGGGAGGATTTTAACGGGATCATTGGAGTTACGATATGTGGTGGATGATGATTATGGTGTGACAAAGGCTTTTGTTGAAATAGAGCCTTTTCTTCCTCAGAATAAAAGTGCTTCTTCTCTTTATAATGCTCCGGAAATAGAACTTCTTCTTCCGCGTGGTGGAAAGGGGAAAATGCGAATGGTGCAGGATATATCAGCGCATCCATGGGCAGGTTCGCAAGTCAAAATTACTTTGGTGGCAGAAGATGGTGCGGGGCAGAAAGGGCGTAGCAAAACTTTTGTTATGATATTACCACAGCGTGTTTTTTCGAATCCTGTTGCACGCGCAGTGGTTGAATTGCGTCGTCTATTAGCTCTTGATGCTTCTGTGAAAGAGCGTGTATTGGATATGCTTTCTGCTTTGCTTGTGCGTCCAGAAAAGGGGTTGCAAAATGCATCGCATTTTATTGTTCTACAAAGTGCGTGGACAAGACTTTCTTTAGCACAAACAGACGAGGATTTGCGCGATGTGGTGGATTATTTATGGCAAATTGCTTTGGGTATTGAAGATAATCAGCTTGAATCCGTGCAAAAAAAGTTAAAACAAGCACAAGCTGCTTTACGTGATGCATTGCGTTACGGTGCTTCAGCGGCAGAAATTGAACGGCTTATGGCAGATTTACGTCAAGCTATGGATGAGTATATTCGTGCTTTGGCTGAAAAAGCACCGGATAGTCAAGTTTCTAAAAATTCTAAAAGCTCAAAAAGTCCTAATCTTTCTGAATCTACATTACAAGAAAAGCTAAATTTAATTGAGGAAATGGCTAAAACGGGCTCTTCTTTAGCAGCTGAACAACTCTTGGCGGAAGTTGAACAGACGCTTGATCATTTGCATGTGCAAAAAGGCAATCAAAATGAGGGAGAAAAAAGCCAATCTGCACAAATGAAAGAAAAGATGGACCAGCTTGGAGATTTAATGCGTCGTCAGCAAGAAATTCTCAATGAAACACATCAGTTAGAGATGGAACAAAAACGCGGAGAAAATGTACCGGAAACACAAAAAAAATCTTTAAAAAAACGTCAAGCTGAATTGCAATCTGAATTATCAACATTAGAAAAAGAATTATCAGAACAAGGATTTGAAACAGGGGGGGCGTTGAAAAGGGCAGAAGAAAAAATGAATTCTGCGGAAAATGCTCTTGATAATGGAAATCATCAGGTATCTATACAAAATCAGTCTGATGCTTTGGAATCTTTGAGGCAAGGTGCACAAAATGTTTTGAAAAAAATGCGCGAAACACTTAAAGAAACGGGAGATGATCAAAATGCTGATTTTGGTCCTAAAGATCCGTTAGGACGTCCACTTTCTTCAACAACAGATGAAGAACAAGAAGGCGAGGCACTACCACAAGAAAGTGATCAAATGCGTACGCGGCAGATTTTGGATGAAATTCGCAAACGTCTTGGTAAAGAGCATCTTTCAGAAGAAGAAAAAAACTATCTTGAAAGATTGCTTCATTTTAATTAACCAGTGTTGGCTTTTTTCTTAATTGATGTCAAAAACAGTATATGAAGAACCTCTATGGGGTTTATCTCCAAAAAAATGATTAAAGTGCTTGTAAGGCAATAATCATCCTATTGTACTGATTTTTTAATCATTTAAGTTTAAAATATGCAATATTGAAATGTTCGCTATTGCGGAAAAAAAGCAGAAGTCCATATAGGTTTGGTATATGAAAATCTGTAATGTTTGAAATTTGTTTCTACATGGTATGTTGAGTTGGATATCGTTACGCTGAAAGATTTTTATGCTTCTGCACTTGGGCTGCGTGTGCAAAAGACGCTGTGTGACCAGTTAAATTTATGGTGGCCTGATCTTACGGATAAACGGATTATGGGGTTGGGTTATGCGATTCCTTATCTTTCTGTATTGCGTGAACGTGCCCAACAATGTTTTGCTTTTATGCCTGCTGCTCAGGGTGTTTCGCCTTGGCCTTGTGCTGAGAAAGTTGCTACAGCGCTTGTTTTTGAAGAAGATTTGCCGCTTCCTGATGCGTCAGTTGATTGTATTTTATTGGTCCATGCATTAGAATATACAGAAAATTCATTTGAAACGTTGAATGAAATATGGCGTGTTTTAGCACCCAATGGTCATTTGATCGTTATTGTTCCTAATCGCTCTGGCTTTTGGGCGCGCAATACGACTACGCCCTTTGGTTATGGCGAACCTTATAGTCAACAACAGCTTATTCGTTTGTTCGAAAAAACAAATTTTATTTCTGGACCAATACAAGAAATTGTACACTATATGCCCTCTACGGGGTATTATTCGCGGTTGTTCTCATTTTTTTACGAGCCATTTGCTCGCTATCTTTTGCCTTATTTTGGTGGACTCTTAATGTGTCAGGCACAAAAACGTGTTTATCAGGGTCTGCTCGTACAGCGTCGTCAGTCGCGACGTATTTTTATTCCTGCTTTATCACCACAGACAAGAAATATTTTAAATTATAAAGATAATTAATCATTTTGTCATTGTCATAAGAACCGCAAGTATAAAAGGATTCTCTTATTTCAATTTTTTGCATTTACAATTAAAAAATATTCTTTTGTACATTAATATGTGGAATTGGTATGTGAATAAAAATCTCAAGTATCTATATATCGAACCATATTTCATGAATAGCGGAAACATTTTAAAAGAAAAAATGCTGGTATCTTCGTAAGCATAAAAATAGCAGAGTCCAAAGGATCTTGCATAATATGGTTTATGGTGGTTAAAAACTGTACAAGGAAGGATTAAAATGCTTCTTATGAACCATCTCAAGTATCAAGGGCTCCTCTGCAACATCGAGATCTAACATAAGTGTGTGATGGTGCTGGCTTGTTCTTTTATAAGCGTAAAGATGGTGGTGCTCAGTGGCTTTATCGTTAGGATAAACATTTAGCGTTATATCATGAATTATATAATCTCTTAAGAGGAGATAAAGTCATAAAGAATGGAGGAAAACTATAAAGATAAAAAACATCTCTCAAGTTAGGTTAGTGAATGTGAGATAAAGCAATGCGTGGAGCGGTTTTTCTGAAAAAAATAATTATAAATAGCACTCATCTAAAGATGATAGTTATGATCAAGAATGTTGCTAAAAGATATCACGATTATTTATATGCGAAACATATTAAAAACTTTAGAAAGAACAAAAGCATGTGAAACAGAAGTTACAAAGTATATCGTGAGGGTTGAAAGCATTTTTGTTTCTGGTTCTCATGTTGGAATATTTCGTTTTTTATTCATAATGTTATATATTTTGTCATAAGAGTAAGTTCTAAGTAATAGCATTCGAATTATATGCGAAGGTTTTTTCATCTCGTTTCTGTTTTCATTTAGGATATTAAAATTATTTTTGAAACAGTAAATCTCGAATTAAAGATTTAAACGGTAACCATTTTGATCTGTTATGAGAATTTGTGCATTGGAGGGATCGTTTTCGATTTTTTGTCGCAAACGATAGATATGGGTTTCTAAAGTATGGGTGATAATATTTTCATTATATCCCCAAACTTGTTCTAACAATATTTCACGGCTGACAATTTTATCATTGGCATAATAGAGACATTTAAGGATCGCTGCTTCTTTTTCTGTGAGACAGATTTTATTGTTGCATTGATCAAGAAGAAGTTTTTGTCTTAGTTTAAAAGTATAGGGACCAATATGAAAGGTTGCGTCTTCATTTTGTTCATATTGGCGCAACTGTGCTCGAATTCTCGCCAATAACACTGCAAAGCGAAAGGGTTTTGTTACATAATCATTGGCGCCTGTTTCAAGATCTAAAATATTATCACAGTCTGTATCATAATTTGTTATCATGATAATGGGGGCACGAAATCCTTGGGTGCGTAATTGTTTAACGGCTTTGTAGCCATCAAGATCAGGAAGTTGAAATCCCAAAATAGTGAGATCAATATTTTCTTTTTGGATTATTCTCATTCCCGCTTCTGCTGTTTTTGCTTGGGAAATTTTAAATTCTTGATGCATTTGCAATTGTTCTACTAAAATGGGGCGTAGATCATCGCCTTCAACGATTAAAAGAGTATATTGGTTCATGTTTTTCCTTATAGGCATGTTGATGCACTGATTGATATAGTTTCATGAAAAATGAGATTTCATGCAAGAAAAATTAAAAGAGGAAAATTAAAAAAAAGTCTTTGAAAAAATAAACTTTTATAATTTCTATGGTTGTTTGCCGAAAAGAAGGTGTTTCCGTCTGCAGAGTATTTTACGTATTGGTTGGAAGCATTTTTTATGCTTTAGAATGTGTTTTAGCCATTGAGTGTCATCATTTTTACGCTTATGGAGAAACAAGCTAGCACTATCATTCACTTTGCCAGCTCGTGGGTGTTGCGGACAGTTCTTGGCACTTGAGACGATTCATAGGAGGAATTTTAAGTCCTTTCTTTCACGTTTTTTATCTATATGGGACTTTCTCCGCTTAGAATGTGCAAGCAAATAGCTTTTGATTGATTCAATATAAAACAGGTTGGGAATGAGAGAATCCTGCGGTATGAGGCGCACTCGTCCAACATGCAAAACAATAAACACGCAATATGATGCGTTTTTTAAGTGTGAAGAGAATTGTGCAACACCTAGCACATATGCACTGTTTAGGAGAATTTCACGATCATTTTTATTGTTTTTTATCCACGTTCAGTTTTGTTTTTTCGTTGCATTTGTGTGCGAAGGGGCTGTGTGTTATGTTCGTGGTGTTGCTTATTATAATCGTTGCTTAAGCTTTACCTTTGGTCGCAATGCCTAAAAAATACCTAATGAAGGAGGGGCAGTTTTGGGGCATTTTATCTTGAGAAGAGTGCAGAATGAAAAATGATAAGGAAGAGTATCCTATTTATGTATTTAGCGTGAAAACACATCAATAGAGAGGGATGCCTTGTGCGATATGAAGTGCTTTTTCATATGAGTCTAACGGTAAATCCATCGAACACTCCCATCTTTACGCTTATGAACAAGTAAGCCGGATCACACACTTTGCCAGCTCATGGGTGTTATCGAGACAGCCCTTAGTACTTAAGACGGTTCATAAGAGCCATTTTCACTCTTTTCTTTAACAATTTTTATTCACACACTCATCCCGCTTTTTATGTGCAAGAAAGTGGTTTTAATTGATTCAACAGGGGACAAATTTGAAATGAGAGAATCTTACGATATTCGGGACTCTTATTCAACATGCAAAACAGTAATTTATCATTATAAATCAATGTATTATTAATGAATAAAATTTATTGTTTTAAGATAAAAGCATTTCCTTCTTAAGGTTGCCCATCAAACAGACTTCTTTCCATTCCTCTTCTGTCACGGGTTGCACTGATAAGCGGCTGGCTTTGACCAGCGCCATATTTGCTAGTTTGGGATTGGCTTTAATTTGTTTTAATGAAACAGGTGTTGGCATGTCACAAAGTGCACGGATATCCACACATTCCCAGCGTGGATCAGAGCTTGTAGAATCAGGGTGTGCTTCAGCACATATTTCTACAATTCCTACAATTTCTAAACCTTTATTTGAATGATAAAAAAAACCTTTATCACCATATTTCATAGCGCGCATATTATTACGAGCTTGATAATTGCGTACACCATCCCATTGTTCGCCATCAGCTCCTTTTTTCTTTTGCATCTCCCATGACCATTTATGGGGTTCAGATTTAAAAAGCCAATAAGCCATGAGTTCTCCTTTTTCATAGACTGTTATGTATTTATCATACGGATTTTTATAAGTATTTTCGTAATATCCTTAACGATAATTTTAAAAATGGGGTAAAGAATTTCTTGTTTCAAAATAACTTGTATATAGAAAAATGCGCTCCATTGATATTTCATGTTGTATAAAGGTATTTTGCTTATCTTGTAGCAGAAAAATATATCAGTGTATCGAAGTTAATAGACTTAAAATTTCTCAGCCATGTGGAAGCTTAATCATCTTTTCAGCTGCTGTTTGAAATGTAGTTACTATAGGATCATTGGAGCATTGCGTTGGAGAGAATTTAGCAAGAAAATTGGTTCTAAAAAGCTTTAAAATTACAATGACAATGAAACGAATAAATGGTCAAAGATGATGAGGTCAACGAATGGCATTCATATCTATGCTTTGTGGGAGAGAGTAGATCTTATTATGCTGTAAAATACCGTCATTTGAAGTGTAATGATATAAGGCAGTTTTTTGAAACATGAAGTTTTTAAGAATGTGTGGTGAATATTTAGGTTTACGTATCGATCTTTGGGTTAAGTGAATTGTGTGAGTGGGAAGCAGGTGGAATCTGCTCGATAGAGAATTCGGACTATCTATAGACCGGATTGAGTAGAAATCTTCGTTCTTTAATATGTGTGTAGGACGTCAATTTTATTATGCTTTTGTTCCACGGCGACCCATCCCAATCAAGGGGGGGGCTTTTTCATCTAATGGCCAGCGTGAGCGAGGGGCAATATCAAGAGGGCTTGTTTCTCCTCGTGCAAGCTTTTGTGCACCGGCAAAAGCAATCATTGCAGCATTATCGGTACACAAGGAAAGAGGAGGGGCTATAAATTCAAAACCATGTTGATGGGCAAGTTCTTGCAACGTAGAGCGAATGGCTTGGTTTGCGGCAACACCGCCCGCAACAACTAAAGCAGGAGAATGTTTTTCTTGATTATCAGAGAGAGGATATTGGTGGGTAAAGTGTTGTAAAGCTAGGTGAATACGATCACGTACCGTATCAGTCACAGCGGCTTGAAAACTTGCGGCAATGTCAGCAATATCATTTTCTGTAAGGGGAGCTATGGCTGTTGCGGCTTGTCGAACAGCAGTTTTGAGTCCTGAAAAAGAAAAGTCTAACCGTTTTTCACCTTTTAAAGGTCGTGGAAGAGGGATGCGATTTTTATCACCAAATAAAGCTGCTTTTTCAAGTGCTGGTCCACCAGGATAAGGAAGACCTAAAAGTTTTGCTGTTTTATCAAAGGCTTCTCCTAATGCATCATCAATAGTGGTTCCTAAACGTTGATAGTTGCCTACTCCATGAACAATAATTGTTTGTGTATGACCTCCTGAAACTAAAAGTAATAAATAAGGAAAGCTGACGTTGTGCGTTAACACAGCTGTTAAAGCATGTCCCTCTAAGTGATTTACCGCAATAAATGGTTTGCCAGTGGCAAGAGAGAGTGCTTTTGCGCTCATAACGCCTACCAATAATCCTCCTATCAAACCAGGCCCACTGGTGGCTGCAATGCCATCAATATCTTTTAATTTTGTGTTTGCTTCTGTTAGTGCTTGCAGAATTAAATGATCAAGAACTTCAACATGGGCACGAGCAGCAATTTCAGGAACAACACCGCCGTAAGGTGCATGGTGATCAATTTGACTCCAAACAACATTGGAAAGAATTCGACTGTTTGATTCATTGTTATATTCAATGACAGCCGCTGCCGTTTCATCACAACTTGTTTCTATTCCCAGCAGACGCATTTTAAACAAAACCTTATATTGAAGCTTCTTTCCTGCGTGCGTACCATGAACAGAAAAAGATGCAAAGTATTTCTCTTAGAATTGTTTTTTCTATGAAAAATATGTGTTTTGGCATTTTTTTTTTGAATTTTATGATATCGTTGATTAAAAAATAAAGCTGTATTTTCGAGTATAAAATGCAAATGTTTTTTAAAAACTTGTCTATTAAAGGCGATAATTGTAAATATTATTGAGAAAAGCTGCATTTTTAAAACTTTTTTCATTTTATTATTTTATCATTAAAAAAAGTGTGCACGAAAAGTGACAGAGATGGTCGATTCTTCAAAACCAAAAGTTAAACCACATTATGCTGGTACGCGCCGTAAGAAACCAGTTATTGAACATGAAGCTGTTCCCCATGATTCAGAGGAAAAAATCCATAATTCTGTAGAATCTCATGCGCGAGAAAAACAGAATATGCAAGGTCAGGATAAAAGTATCTCTAGTACAACTTGGCTTTTCTTGTCCCTTTCTGGGATTCTGGGAGGATTCATTGCTTTGGGAATTTTTATGGGGCTTCAATGGGCTGGTTTTTTTCCTTCTCCTTTTGTGGAAAATTCTGCTGGAGGAGAAAAAGCTTTGCAGATTGCTGAAGCCGCAAAAAGTCAAGGTGAAGACACAAAGGAACAATTGAGGCGGGTCTTTCAAGAAATTGATACGTTAAAAACAGAGTTTTCTTCTTTTTCATCACAACAGTTTAAAACAACGAAAAATGATGAACTATCGAAAGAAGAAAGCAAAAAAGCTTTTGCGATTTTAGAGGAAAAAGTAAAAGCTCTTGAAGAAACTGTACAAACTTTTGTTAGAAAGTCGAAAGATATAGAGACGGCTTTGTCTGTTGGGCAGAGCAATGCAAATGATCTTGCTGCGTTAAAACAACAGTTAGAAGAACTACAGGAAGAAACTGCTGTTAAAAATAGTGAGAAAAAAGAAATAGATACCGCGCTCTTTACTGCAATTAGTTCATTAAAAAATGCTGTAGAGCGTGGTGGATCTTATAATAATGAATTAAAGCTGTTACAGCAATTATCGCCTTCGATTAATGGACTTGATGTGTTGCAAAAAACAGCTACAGTGGGTCTTCCAAGTTCAGCACAACTTTCAGTTGATTTTGCTCATGTTGCCGATGCAATTGTTGGTACGCAAAATCTTGTTGCGTCAGATGCTGGTTTTTTTGACCGAATTTTAGCGTGGATAAAAGGGCTCATTGTTTCGCGACCGATTGGAAATGTTGAAGGGACAACGCTGGGGGCTATTGCGGCACGCATGGAAGTTGCCATTCAAACTGGTGATTACGAAAAGGCTTTGAGCGAATGGCAATCATTGCCTCAAAGTGCAAAAGATGTTTCAATGGATTTTGTTAAGCAGCTTGAAAGACATATTGCTATTCAACAGTTGTTGCAGCAATTGTTATTGTCTGTGCAACAAGGATCTTTTAAAGCAACAAAGATGTAAATAGGCCCAAGATGATACGTGTTTTTATTTATATTTTTGTTGTTTGTATCCTCGGTTTAGCTTTCACGTGGGTAGCTAATCACAATGGTATTTTTGTTCTCACATTTTTGCATTTCAGATTTTCTGCTTCATTTCTTACAGTGTTAAGTGTGCTTATTTTGTTTTTTATAACGCTGGTGCTTTTATGGTGGTTATTGTCTTTCTTTTTTTCCATACCGAATGCTCTTTGCAATTATTTTTATAAACGCCATCAAAAGCGTGGTTACGAAGCTCTTTCAAAGGGGATTCTTGCAACTTTTGCTGGTGATAGTATGGTTGCGCAAAAAATGGAAGCACGGGTTGCTAAATATCTTGCAGGAAAACAAGAGCCATTGGTAAAACTCTTACAAGCGCAAACCTTGTCTTTACAAAATGACTCTGTTCGCGCCATCGGTCTTTATGAAGAGATGAGAAAGGAAGATCCGACAAAACTGGTTGGACTTTATGGTTTGTTTCGTGAAGCAATGAAGAGTAAAGCTTATGAGGCAGCGCAACAATATGCTGAAGAGGCACTGACTTTATCGCCAGCACTTTTATGGGCGCATCAGGCGGTGCTTGATCGGTTAAGTACTGAGGGTAAATGGGATAAGGCACTTACTGTTTTTGAAAGAACGCAAAAAGCTCTCCCGCGTTCTATTCGCGCGATTCCAGAGCGGCAGCATATACAGGTTTTACTACTAAGTGGGCAGGCACTTTCTTTGTTTGATACACATCCTGTACAAGCACGTGAAGCTATTTTGAAAGCCCATAAATTGGCGCCTGATTTTGTTCCAATAATAGTTATTGCTGCTGATATTCTTTATAAATTAAACGAAACGCGTAAAGCGGATAAAATGATTATAGCGGCTTGGCAAAAGGAGCCTCATCCTGACTTGGGAGCGCTTTATCTTGAAAGAGAAGAAGGAGCCATTGGGCGATTGAAAAGGGCTAAGACACTTGCTTCTTATAATAAAGATGCATTTGAGTCGGCTTTCCTTATTGCTAAAGCAGCTTTGGATGCTGGTGAAACAGCATTAGCAAGAGAGAAGGCACAAAAAGCATTACAATGTCATCCACGGGAAAGTGTTTATTTATTGTTGGCAGATATTGAAGAGGCACAGGGAAACAATCAAGGTGCTGTGCGTCAATGGCTTTCTTTAGCACTTCGTGCTGAACGTGATCCAGTGTGGATGTGTGATGGGGCCATTTTTTCTTCTTGGTCAGCGGTTTCTCCAATCAGTGGACGTTTGGGCTGTTTTGAATGGAAGGCGCCTCCTTGTATGCCTTCTCTCACATTAGAGGCGGACAATATTGTGCCGAAAAAGATTGTGCCGAAAAAGCAAGACAAAGAGTATGTTATGGGAAAAAGTGATGATGTTGGAGATAAGAAGCTTGAAAAATTAACACCTATAGATGATTCTCTTTTGCATAATGTGCAGGTGGAGAAACAAGATATAAAAGAAAAAGATGTAAAAATGTTCAGTCAAACTCACTTAAATGTTGATGATCCAGGGGTTAAAACAGAAGAAGAAACATCTTTATCGAGGAAAAAATTTCGTTTATTTTAAATTGCACCAATGTGATAATACGAATGTTTTCTCAGAAGAAACAATTGACCTAGAAGAAAAAATATCGTTAGTCTTGTCCAATAAAATTATTCTCTTATGCTTTAAAAATAAAGTTTTGCTTGATAGCAGAGGTGATTGGTTAAAAAATGTTTTTAAATCAGAGATGTCTTGATAAAAAACAAAAAAATAACAAACCAAGGATTGCTGTCGTTATTCATCGGCGCTCTACCTATACTGGTCGTTTGGGAAAATTTTTACAACAAAATGGTTTTGTTCTTGATATTTATCGTCCTATTTTTGGACAAAAACTCCCTGATACATTAGAGCATTATGCCGGCGTTGTTATTTTAGGGGGACCGATGAGTGTGAATGACAGCGAAGCCTATATTGGTGAGGAAATTGATTGGATTTCGTTATCACTAAAGGAAAATAAGCCTTTTTTGGGTATTTGTCTTGGAGCACAAATGTTAGCGCGAAATCTAGGGGGGCGCGTTGGTACAAGAAGTGATGGGACTGTTGAAGTCGGCTGGTATCCACTAGAAGCAACCCCACAAGGGAAGGAATTGATGAATTGGCCAGAGATGGTCTACCATTTCCATGATGAAGGTATTTATGATTTACCGAAAGAGGCAATGCTTTTGGCAACAGGGAATACATATCCTACACAAGCTTTTCGTTATGGAAACAATGCATGGGGCTTGCAGTTTCATGCTGAATTTACACGCGCTATGATGCGGCGTTTGGTCGTGCGTTCGGCACATAAATTGACTGAAAAAGGTGCTCAACCTGCTTGTGCACATTTGAAAGGTCGTTTAATCTATGATCGAGCTTTGAGCCAATGGTTTGAAAGCGCATTACACCAGATTTTTTGTACACCGCCCGTACTTGTGTGATTGTTGACAACGAATTGATTTATATAGGTAATTCACGGTTTTGTATATTGAATGAGAACCCCGAATATAGTAAGGTTTTTTCATTCCAAACCTGTGTATTTTGACTCAATAAAAACCTCTTGTTTGCATGTCACAAGTAGGGCTGGCGTGTGGGCAAAAACTGTATAAGAAAAGACTAAAAATGCTTCTTATGAACTGTCTTAAGTGCCAAGGGCTGTCGCAACATTTGGGGGCTAGCCAAATATAATGATGGTGCTGGCTTTGGGGTCTCCATAAGCGTAAAGATGGGGGGCTCAATGGCTTTATCGTTAAGAAACACTATTCATTATCATTTTTGTTGTGCTGTAAAACAGTATGGTTTAAGCTAGAGGCAGAAAATCTATGTAAAACTTTACACATGAGGTGTTTTTTGTTAAAGGGTGTAATGGGTTTTTTTTAAGAAAATCTTGTTTATTGAGCTTATGAGATACTGTACTTTAGAACGATGTATAGGGACTTCTTGAAGTGATCAGTAGATAAAATCCGGTCGATTAAGAAGTTGGATTGTGTATAAACTGAACGTGGTTGGGAATCTTTATCCTTTTTAGGGTGGGGAGGAAGTTAAGAGATAAAGAAAGTTTGAATATTGTCTAAATCCTTTCAAATACCATCATCACAAAAAAGTTTTTCTTTGAGTTATTTAATTTGTGGGCTCTTTTGTCTTGCTCTGATATTTATTTATAGCGCACTCTGGTTTTTTTTTCGCGTAAAATAGAAGACTATGTTTCTGATATATTCACAAAAGTATCTTCCCATAATATGGCGGCGGTATGTGAGAATGTGCACAAGGATGGTTATCCTTTACGTGTCGGTGTTGTTTGTGACAAGTTTCAATTTTCTTGGCCTTTACATGGGGTTTCTTTATCGACGGGGCGTTTGACAGCTGGTGCACCAATTTATGCACCTCATTTGGTTGAGTTTAATGTTCATTCTCCTGCATTAATTGTTTTTTCCGGAAAAACTCCCATAGTATCGCATTGGCGCAATTTGGTGATTGAAACAGAGCCTTATTGGAAAACGGGTAAAACATTGAAGTTTATAGCTGAAGGGCTTGAGATTTCATCTTTTTCCTCTTCCCCTGAAGATCAAAAGCTTCAAGAAGCATTAAGAGCACCAACGACAGATAAAAAAACGACACATTTGCAAAATACGCATGACGTGATTATTCAGCCGTTAGAGCCACAAGATATGCTTCAAAAAATAACGGCAGAATTTTTGCGTTTTGATCTAAAACATGAAAAGGATAATTTATCGGGACATATAACTTTTGACGGTTTTGATGCTTCTCCCTTTTTAAAATCTTCTTTTGTTGATATTCCTAAAATTGATGGCAATTTGAAATGGATTTTAAATGACATGTCTTTTCTGTCTGAAGATGAAGAAAAAAATTGGCAACAACGACTGTATGGAAAAAGTGGACTTTTAAAGCAAGGTGAATTGACTTTTCATACAGGTGGTGCAGTGCGTATTAGTGGACCTTTTTCTTTTGATGATGAAGGATATTTGACAGCAAAATTTGAACTTGTCCTTATTCAGTCTATGAAGCTTCTTGACACTCTGCAGCGCTTATTTCCTGGGCAAGCCAATAATCTTCAAGCGTTATTTTTTATTTTGGGTGCTTTGCCTAAAAATGCGGATGGCGCTCCCGTTCTTTCCTTGCTCATTAACAATGGGTGGGTAAAATTAGGCTTTTTAAAACTTGGTCGTCTTGCTCCACTTTAGGTATTGTACCGAAGCCTTTTTTCATCTTTACTACCAAATTTCGACTTTTTCTGATTTTCACACTTTTTTGCAATTTTAGAGTGTTAAAAATTTATTTTAACAAAATGCGTATTTAATGGTAAAAAAATAGCTATAAAAATAAAAAATTACCACCTACTCCTAACCCGTCCAACCTCTTTTCACTTAGTACAAAATCTTATGTCAAACTACATATAGCAACAGTGTTTGTATGGAAAAGTGGTATTTTAAAGTATGCTGAATTGCCTTTTTATACAGGTGGTGTGGTTCTTTTTAGGAACCTTTTTCTTTATATATGGAATGAGCATATTGCATATATCTGTTTGGGTGTAACCTCTTAAAACAAGTAAATAGCCTAGTTGGAGGAAGATATGAAGTTGTAAAGGGGAAAATCAACATCCATCTTTACTGTCATTTTTTATTCGATTTTACGCATTTCAAAAGCAGTTACAGTTATATCTTTTAAATAATGGATTAAGCTTATCCTTTTATTTCTGATATTTTTTAATGAAGCTATATGTCTTCCACGTAAAACAGAATATATTTGTATTGCATATTTACGCATTTGTTAAAAAAATAGTTCTCAGTGCTTCCTATTTCACGATGTCGCCTATGAATGGTATAATGATAAAGCCATTAAGCACCATCATCTTTTCGGTTACGGAGTAACAAGCTAGGGGAAAACATCATCATATTTATATTTGCTTATATTTGCTAATTCTCAATCTTACTGCAGCTTTTGGCACTTGAGGCGGTTTATGAGGGGCATTTTTAGTCCTTTCTTTACTGTTTTTATCTATTTGGCTTTCCCATTTGCAATATGCAAGGGGAAATGGGGTTAATTAATTGAATATAAATAGATTTTAAATGAGACAAATTTAGAATATCAGTTATCATAAAAATGATAAAATTATGATTGTAAATCAATATATTATATTTTTATGATGAAGGATATTTGACAGTAAAATTTGAATTTATTTTTTATTTTGAGTGTTCTGTCTAAAAATGCGGGATAGGGTTTCCGTTCTTCCCTTGCTGATTAGTCATGGATGGATAGAACAGAACAAAAGCTTAGCTGTTTTGTACTGCTTTTAAGTCTGAAAGTTTATGTTTTAGGGTGAAAAATCAATCCTGTTGTTTTTTTGAAATTGTTGCAAACAATTCTATTATGATAGATAGCGAGATTTTTATTTTTGGAACCTTGCCTAAAAATGCAAACTCCCGCTCTCTATTTTTGTTAGTTTGTTGTGGTGGTGGGATAGAACGGGAGATTGAGTGGGTCATTTTGTATTTACTTTAGGTTTGAAAGCCAATATTTTGAAGCTGAGAAATCAATCCTGCTGCAAAAGTAAAACGAGAAATATTGAGATCATTTTCAATAAGGGCGCTAATGCGGTTTGTAATGTTGTGAATATGATCTTCTTCTGTTTTTTTCCAAGTGTCAAAAGGATCTTTTTTCTTTCCATAATTTTTGAGAATTTTCATAACGATTTGCCGAAAGCTTTCAGAAACATTTTCTTTGGCTTGGCTTAAAGCCATACTATCATAATAATCTACTACAGGGATTATACGAATTGCTTCGTTAATACGGTTTATACGAATGATTTGCGCAAGTGAAAAGTAGATCTCTGCGGTTTTAATAAGATCACTGTTGCTTTTTTTTGCAATTAAAGAAATATCACAGATTGTTGAAGCAGCTTCCAAGAGAGCTAATTGTTTCGCTAATGCTTTTGGTGCTCCCTCTTCGCTGTAGTGTAATGCTTTTTCTTCAATCTTTTGCTTAATATCGTTGTCGTGAGAATGCATAAGCTCTTTTTCAATAATGCTACGGGCTTGCTTTATTGTTTTTACAATTTCTTCTAATGGACGTGAGAGATCTATGTTATGCAAACCCCAATTGGTTGTTTCAAAGAGCATTGGGGTCATTGTTGCGTAGAATTTATTTTGGACAAGACCGGGTATTTTATTATCAAGCTTATCAATTTGCTCAGACAATTGAGGAATTTCGAAACCATCGCGGATGGCAATAAAAACGCGAATAATATTTTCAGTCTTTTGTTCTGTTGCATCGTGTAGTCTATTAACAAAAGTGGGGCCTCCACGATTTACAATATCGTTGGCAATCAGCGTTGCGATAATATTACGACGCAATTGATGGTTAATAACTTCCTTCTTAAAATTTTCTTGAATTTGGGTTGGAAAATAGTTCAGCAGGGCTGTATTGAAATAGTGATCATCAACAATGGGGCTATTAGCAATTTCTTCTTTTAAGGTCAATTTAGCATAGGCAAAAATAACGGCGAGTTCTGGACGGAGAAGACCTTTGCCTTGGGTTGTTCTTTGTCGTAAAATTTGCTCATCAGGGAGTATTTCAACTCTACGATCTAGAAGCTTTTTTTGTTCTAAATCGTGCATAAAGCGTATTTGATAGGGCAAATCAGTAGTGCTTTGGTTTTCCGCCAAAGAAAGCGCAAGAGGTTGTAGATAATTGTTGCGCAAGACAAGTTGCTCGACTTGAGGCGTCATTTTTTTCAAGAGCTTATTGCGTTCTTCGCGGGTTAACGTTTTGGCACGTAGTGCTGATGCAAGAACAATTTTGAGATTGACCTCAATATCAGAACAATTCACACCAGCAGAATTGTCAATGGCATCCGTGTTGCATCGACCACCATTTAAGACATATTCAATCCGTCCACGTTGTGTAACACCAAGATTAGCTCCTTCACCAATAATTTTTGCACGCACTTGTTCTCCGGTAATGCGTATTGCATCATTTGCACGATCACCTACTTGGGCATCGTTTTCGGTTGTTGCGCGGATATAAGTACCAATGCCACCGAACCATAAAAGATCAACAGGGGCTTTGAGAAGAGCAGAGATAATTTCAAAGGGTGTTCCTGTTTGTTTTTCGAAACCAATGGCTTGTGCTGCTTCAGGTGAGAGAGTAATGGTTTTTTCTTTTCGTGAGAAGATACCACCGCCCTTTGATAATTTGGTTTTATCGTAATCCTGCCAGCTTGAGCGAGGTAGTCTGAAGAGACGCGTACGCTCTACATAGCTTTCGTCTATGTTCGGATCTGGATCAATAAAGATATCGCGGTGATCAAAAGCGGCAATCAATTTTGTTTGTTTGGAAAGCAGCATTCCATTGCCAAAGACATCACCAGACATATCGCCAACACCGACACAGGTGAAGGGCGTTGTTTGAATATCGTGATTAAATGATTCTCTAAAATGTCTTTTGACGGCTTCCCATGCACCTTTAGCTGTAATACCAATGTCTTTGTGGTCGTAACCTGCTGAACCTCCAGAGGCAAAAGCATCATCAAGCCAAAAGTGGTTTGCTTGGCTGATGGCGTTGGCTGTATCAGAAAAAGTTGCTGTTCCTTTGTCCGCCGCAACAACAAAATAGGGGTCAGGGTCATCATGACAGATGACATTGTGGGGAGAACTTATTTTGCCGTTAATCAGATTGTCTGTAATGGAGAGCAAAGCTGTGATAAAGTCTGTATAAGCTTGTCGTGCTGCTTCTATGATGACAGCACGGTCATTTGTTTGGGGAAGCCGATGGGGATAGAATCCACCTTTTGCACCTGCAGGAACGATAACCGCATTTTTAACTTGTTGGGCTTTGACTAAGCTAAGCACTTCGGTGCGATAATCTAATGCACGGTCAGACCAACGAATTCCGCCACGAGCGATAGGTCCAAAACGCAAATGGACCCCTTCAACTTCTGGTCCATAAACAAAAATTTCTCGGTAAGGGCGCGGTTCAGGCAAACCTTCAATCTGGCGCGGATTTAATTTGGTGGCTAAAATACGCCGTGGACTTCCATCAGGAAGAGGCGTAAAGGCATTCGTTCGTAAACTCGCCTCGATAAGGTTACAATAACGGCGTAAAATGAGATCATCATCTAAACCAGAGACTTTCCGTAATTTTTCTTCAATGCGCTTTTGAATGACTTGTTGGTTTTTTTCTCGTTCTTTTTCTGTATGGCTTTGATGAAATTTTAAATGAAATAAAGCATAAAGATCTTGGGTAATGTTAGGATAAGCATTTAAAGTTTGGGCAACGCGATCTTGCGAATAAGGAATTCCAGCTTGTTGGAGATAGCGCCCATAATGGCGCAAAATAACAATTTCATGCCAATCAAGCTCAGCTGTTTGGGTGAGAGCATTAAAGCCGTCATTATCAGCATTTTGTGCCCAAATGGCTTCAAAGGTTTCGGCGTGTTTTTGACCGTCTTTTTCAAAATCGATACAGCGTTGGAAAGTACTTTCTAGCTGCATATCATGAAGATACACAGAGCGCCCATTGCCATCTGGTAATTCAAGGGTTTGTTCAGCAATAACGCGAAACCCCATATTTTCAAGGAGTGGTACACGTTTGGAAAGGGCAAGTGCTTCATGACGGTGAAAAAGCCGAAGAGAAATGCACTGTTTTTCTTTGTTTTGTGCGTGATAAAAGATCACGAAAAGGGGCTTTTCATCATGAAGACTTAGAATATGTCCGGCATCGTTAATAGCGTCTTCAGCTGAAAATAAATCACGATAGCTGTTGGGGAATTCACTGGCTAGACGTGTTTGTTGCTCTGTTATTTTCTTGTTAAGAGCGATGGCTTGAACCCTGTCTTCCCAACTTCGTGCAATCGAACGTACATGTTGTTCAAGTGTGGAGCGCTCGTGAAGGGGAACAGTTTCGTTTCCTTTGCGATGGATGATATAATAGACACGTATAAGGGTGCTTTCCAAAAATAGCGGATAAGATTCAAAAAAGTCACCTTTATAAAGCTCAACAAAATGTTCGCCAACTTTTTCACGCAGGCTGCTGCTATATTGGTCACGCGGTACGTAGACAAGGATAGAAACAAAGCGTCCAAAAGAATCAGTGTGGGCAAGAACCCGTAAACGTGGGCGCTCATCTAATTGTAGAATAAGCTTAGTGTTTTCTGTCAATGTATCAACATCAGAGCGAAACATTTCATCTCTTGGATAGGTTTCTAAAGCACTGATGAGTGCTTTTCCTGAATAATCGGCGTGATTGTGTCCAAGACGTTGAATAATAGTTCGGGCTTTTTCTTTTAAGAAAGGAATTTGCAAAATAGAACGTGTATAAGCTGAGGAGGTAAAAAGCCCTACAATGCGTAATTCTCCACAGAGTTGGTTTTCTTTATCAAAGATTTTAAGACCAATATAATCGAGCCAAACAGAACGGTGAATTTTGGAGCGGCTGTTCGCTTTTGTCACGATAAACAGATTATCGCTTTCCATGAAGGATAAAACTTCTTGAGGAGGTTCTTTCATACTTTTATCGTCAACAATATGAATAGAAGCATCCGTGAGTATACCAAGTTCAATATTACTCGCTGTAAAGGATTTTAGGGGTTTTTGGTCTTTGATGAAGTTGTAAGTGCGCATACCAAGGAAAATAAAATTATCGTCCATTAGCCAGTGAAGAAACTCAATGGCTTTTTCGCCTTCTTGTTTGTAGTGTGGGGGAAGACTTATTTGGTAGGCATGAATCTGCTTTTCAACTTCTTCAAGCATAGGTTTCCAGTCTTGTACAGCAGCATTAACCTGTTCAAGAACTAAGGTGAGTTCATTTTCAAGTTTTTGTATTTGCTGTTTGTTTAATGACTCGATGTGAATTTGCATCAGACTGATGCGTTTTCCAGAAACACAATCAATAATGGGGTGTGCAATCAAATAGATATGGTTTTTGTGTTGATTAAAAACATTTAAAATAGAATCGAGAAGGAAGGGTTTGTTATCATTGACAAGCGTGATAACGGTTATAGGTCTGTTACTACAGGTTAAATTTTGCTCAAAGCAGATGGTATTTTTTCCCGTCTGATGGAGATTAAAAGCTTTTACCGCGATGGCTGTGGCTTTTTGAAGTTCTTCATTTTCATAATAAGCAATATCTTCTTTATCGGTTTGGGCAAAAAGGATTTGTTCTATTTTATCTTGGGTGTTTTTTGTTTCTGTTTTTTTTTGTTGCAACACATTCACTCTCCCTTTTTGCTCTTAAGGGGTCTTTTCTTCTCTTTTTAAAAGCAGACCATTATATTTTTTATATACTGTAACACCTTCTTTCTGAAGAAAATAGCTCTTTATTTGGAAAGAATGAGTTTGTTTTTGCTATTTTTAGTAATATTTTGTACTTTAAAGAAATATTTTGCTTCAAGGAAAGGGCGCTTTTAGTATTTTTGTATGTTAATAGTTTGTTTTTTAAAATATACAAAATGAAAGTAAAAAAAGAAGCAAAAGTAAAGAGAGAATGGCGCATTTACCAGAAAGACTTTTAAGTGGTTACCAAAACTTTATAAACAATCATTTTTTATATAAAATAGCAGATTATCAGCAATTGGCGATTGAGGGGCAGAAACCTGAAGTTTTGGTCATTGCTTGTTGTGATTCGCGTGCAGTACCAGAAATGATCTTTGATGCTAAGCCAGGGGAAATTTTCACTCTGCGCAACGTGGCGAATGTGGTTCCTCCTTTTTCTCCTGATGACCAATATCACGCAACATCAGCAGCTCTTGAATATGCTGTGCAATTGCTTGAGGTGAGACATATTGTCGTTTTTGGTCATGCCCATTGTGGAGGCATTCGTACTGCTCTTAATGAGACATATAAATCTTTATTATCAAATGATTTTATCGGTCAATGGATCAGTCTTTTAGCACCAGCAGCAGAAATCGTTTTGAATAATAAGTCGCTGTCTTGGCCAGAAAAACAGACGGCATTAGAGCAGCTTTCTATTCGCCATTCGTTGAGAAATTTAGAGACGTTTCCGTGGATAAAGCTTCGCAAAGATCAAGGTTTTTTGACATTGCATGGGGTTTGGTTTGATATCTCTAGCGGAAAATTATGGAGCATGGAACAGGAAACAGGTTGTTTTATGCGTGTTGAAGTTGAAAGTTTTGAAGTATAGTATTTGTTGTTTTTATTTCTTCGTATAAAAAGATATTTTATGATAAAACTTGACAAAGCTGGGGTTTTATTGTTTGAAGGAGCAAGCTTTCAGTGACAAAATTAACTTGGAGCCACCGACTGAGACCCCGGTTTAAGGGTATAAAGAGATCTCAGAGGTCAACATCCGACGGCGCGATGCGTTCTCGGATGCTATTTTGGTTTGTTTGTTATGCAACAATGAGGTAAATGATGTTTGAATCCTTGCAAGAGCGACTTGGTTCTATCCTGTCTCATTTGACGGGACGTGGCGCTTTATCGGATCAGGATGTTGTAGAGGCGCTGCGTGAAATTCGTCGCGCTTTATTGGAAGCTGATGTTGCTCTTGATGTTGTGCGCTCTTTTACCGATAGAGTTCGGGAAAAAGCTGTTGGGGCCGAAATCGTTAAATCAATTAAACCAGGCCAAATGGTGGTTAAAATTGTTCATGATGAATTGGTTCATATTCTTGGAAATGAAAGCGTTCTGAGTGATTTAAATGCACCAGCTCCAGTTGTTATCATGATGACTGGTTTGCAAGGTTCTGGAAAAACAACTACAACAGCAAAGCTTGCAAAACGTTTTACTGATAAGCACAATAAAAAAGTTCTCATGGCGTCATTAGATACACGCCGTCCCGCTGCACAGGAGCAATTGCGCCAATTGGGAGAGCAGGCAAAACTTGCAAGCTTGCCTATTATTGCGGGTCAGCTGCCCGTTGATATTGCATCACGTGCCGTGCAGGCTGCTAAATTAGGTGGTTATGACGTGCTTCTTCTTGACACAGCAGGACGTAATCATATTGATGAAGCTTTGATGCTCGAATTGGCTGAAATTAAAGCATGTTCCCTTCCTCATGAGATTATGTTGGTGGCTGATAGTTTGACGGGGCAAGATGCCGTTCATCTTGCTCGTTCTTTTGATGAGCGTGTAGGGATTACGGGGATTATTTTAACACGTATGGATAGTGATGGGCGTGGTGGCGCTGCTCTTTCTATGCGTGCTGTTACAGGTAAACCAATTAAAGCAATTGGAACTGGTGAAAAAATAGATGCTTTAGAAGAATTCCATCCCAGTCGTATTGCTGATCGTATTCTCGGAATGGGGGATATTGTTTCTTTGGTTGAAAAAGCTGCTGAAACAATGGATCATGAGAAAGCTGCTGCTTTTGCAAAAAAAATGCAAGCCGGAAAATTTGATCTGAATGATCTTGCAGAACAGTTGCAGAAAATGAAAAAACTGGGTGGAATGGGCGGTATTATGGGCATGTTGCCAGGAATGGGGAAGGTCAAAGAGCAGATTGCGGCTGCGGGGTTTGATGATCGTTTGTTTGATCGTCAATTGGCCATTATTTCATCTATGACACCCAAAGAGCGGGCGAATCCAGAGCTTTTAAAACATAGCCGCAAACAACGAATTGCTAAGGGGTCTGGTACGACAGCGGCTGATATTAATAAACTTTTGAAGATGTATCGCCAAATGGCTGATATGATGAAAGCCATGGGTGGTAAAGGAAAAAGTGGTTTTATGGGAAAGATGTTGGGAGGCCTTGGTTCCAAAATGGGTTTTGGTGGTATGGGAAACTTGGGAGGGGATTCTCCAGCTATGCCGGATTTGTCGGGATTGGATCCAAAGCAATTCTCAACGCTTCAAAAGCAAATTGAAAATGGTAATGGAGGGAAGCTCTTGCCCGGACTTCCTAAGCGTGGACCTACATTTCCTGGTCTTTCCAATGGCATTGTCGATGGGGGAAATTTTCCTCAGCATCCTAAGAAAAAATAAGATGTAAAGAGGGAAAGGAATATAATGCAGGAAACAGTATTAAACGAATTGGCACATTTACGAGCATCCATTGATAATTTTGATGCAACTTTGATTCATATCTTAGCAGAGCGGTTTCGTTGTACGAAAGCTGTTGGGCGCTTAAAAGCGCGTTATGATTTACCTAAAGTAGATCCTCTGCGTGAGCAATATCAGGTAGCGCGTTTGCGGCAATTGGCTATGGATAGTGATCTTGATCCTGATTTTGCTGAAAGATTTTTAAAATTTATTATTAAAGAAGTTGTGAGTCATCATGAAGTTATTGCTGAAGAGCAAAAAACAAAAAAAGTCAATTTAAACGAAAGCCAGAGCTGACAATAGGAGATAAAATATGGCATTGAAAATTCGTTTGTCCCGTGGAGGTTCAAAAAAACGTCCTTACTATCATATCGTCGTTGCAGATGTTCGTAGTCCGCGCGATGGGCGGTTTCTTGAACGTGTTGGTGCATGGGATCCAATGTTGCCTAAAGATGGACCGAGGGTGAAACTTAATGAAGAACGTATCCAATATTGGCTTGGGCAAGGGGCTCAACCAACAGATCGCGTTTTACGGTTTTTAGATGCAGCTGGCTTGAAAAAGCGTCCAACTCGTAATAATCCACATAAAGGTGAACCGGGTAAAAAAGCACAAGAACGTATAGCAGCAGCAAAGCAAGCAGCAGAAGAAGCAGCGGCAGCGGCTGAAGCAGAATCTGCTTCAGCATAAGAAGCATGGTTGTTTAATCAATGTGTTTTAAAAGCTTTAGAAAAATAAATATTATCCGTTTTTGTCTATCAAAAACGGATTTTCATTAAAAAGCTGCTTGTTTAAATTGCGCCGTTTTTTTTAATCAATGGTTTTAAAAATCAATGGCGCGGCCTTTAATTTCCCAGTCTCCATAGCGGGAAGGGTCTTTGCCGCCGCGTCCGCCGTTTTCTAAAGGTTGTTCCTTTTTTGCTGCGCGTTTTCGTCTTTCTTCAGCTTCTTTAAGGGCGCGTTGTGCTGCGGGAGAAAGAGATTGCTGTTTAACGACAGTTGCATTTTTTTTGCTTGTTTTCTCATCTTTTTTATTCATTTTACACCTATTCCATTGAAGAAGCAGAAAGAAAACACCATCATATAGTATTGATTGACTTTTATCATGGAGTTTTTTGAGTAATGAATATAATGCGTACAGCTATGCTTTTGGCTTTTTTAACTGCTCTCTTTATGGGAGTTGGTTATCTTGTTGGAGGGGGCGGTGGCATGGTCATTGCTCTTTTGATGGCAAGTGGTTTAAACTTTTTTTCTTATTGGAATTCAGATAAAATCGTTTTACGCATGTACGGGGCGCGTGAAGTTGATCAGCATTCAGCACCAGTTTATTATAAGATTGTAAGCGATTTAGCTAAAAAAGCTTCTCTTCCTCAACCAAAGGTTTATGTTATTGAGAATGCACAGCCAAATGCTTTTGCGACGGGACGTAATCCGCAAAATGCAGCTGTTGCTGCAAGTACTGGGTTGTTAGAGCGGTTAAGCGCTGAGGAAATTGCCGGCGTTATGGCGCATGAGCTCGCACATATTGAGCATCGTGATACGTTAACAATGACTCTAACCGCAACGATTGCAGGGGCAATTTCGATGCTTGGTAATTTTGCTTTCTTTATGGGAGGACAGCGTAATTCTTCAGAAGATTCTCATGGCGCTGGGGCAATTGGAGGATTTATTGCATTGCTCGTGGCGCCTTTTGCAGCGATGCTGGTGCAAATGGCGATTAGCCGTACACGGGAATATGCTGCGGATCGTAGAGGGGCTGAAATATGTGGTAATCCTTTATGGTTGGCTTCGGCATTGCGTAAGATTGCTGATGGGGGACGTGGGGTATATAATGAAGAAGCAGAGCATAATCCAGCAACCGCGCATCTGTTTATTATTAATCCTTTGAGCGGTGAGGGAGCGGATAGTCTTTTTTCGACACATCCAGCAACTGCAAATCGTATCGCTGCTCTTTATCGGCAAGCAGAAGAGATGAAAGGGGCTCTTGCCAAAAGTGTGGGATGGAATAAAGAAGACGCTATACATGAAAAAAGCAGCGGGATGAATTATGGAGATTTTCATAGTGGTCAGGCTCATGCATTAGGTGAGCAAGAAAACAGTTCTTTTCAGCGTGTTACAAAACGTCCTTCTTGGCTTCGTTATGAAAATTCAAAAAGATCTCGTTCATAGAATTATTGAGAGAGCTCTTGAGAAAACTGTGATATAAAGGTGGTGTTTTGAAACACAAAAAAGCGGGGCATGTGTCTGAAAAAAATGTTCCAGGATTAGCTGTTCGACAGGTGTGTGTGCGTCTTTTGGGGGCGGTAGTTGATAAGTACACGCCTCTGTCTGGTTTGACGGATAATGAACACGGACATCCACAATATTTGAAGCTTTCACAACGAGATCGTTTGTTATGTCGGGCTATTTTAACAGCTTCATTGCGTCATCGAGGGCAGATTATGGCGGCTCTCTCACGCTTTTTGGCGCGTCCTTTGCCTTCACAAGCACTTTCACTTCAGCATCTTTTGCATATCAGTGTTGCACAAATTCTTTATCTTGATATTCCCGATCATGCGGCTATTGATTTAGCTGTGCGTGTGGCGAAACTTGATCCTCGAATGCGCCGTTTTTCAGGGGTGGTGAATGCTCTTTTGCGCAATGTTGCACGTGAGGCAGAGCCTTTACGCCAACAAGTTCCTACCATTGAAGGTGTGCCAGCGTGGTTTGGACAGCTTTTAATATCAGCTTATGGAACAGAAAAGGTACATCAGATTATCGCAATTCAAAGTGTGGAACCTCCTTTCGATTTGACAGTGAAATCTGATAGTGGTGGATGGGCTGAAAGGCTTGGCGGTGTGGTATTGCCCAATGGTTCTGTTCGATTGAAGCGTCTGGAGTGTTCTGTTTCTGATTTACCAGGCTATCGTGAAGGGTCTTGGTGGGTCCAAGATTTTGCAGCAGCTTTGCCTGCTTGTTTACTTGGGAGTATTGAGGGTAAACGCGTTGCTGATCTTTGTGCGAGCCCTGGAGGAAAAACAGCACAATTGGCTTTGCAAGGGGCTGAGGTGACTGCAATTGAGCTTTCTGCTAACCGCATAAAGCGTTTAAAAGAAAATATGGAACGGCTTCATTTTTCAGTTCATATTTGGCAGGGCGATGTGAAAAATTTCCATTCAACACAGCTTTTTGATGCGGTTCTTCTTGATGCTCCTTGTTCTTCTACAGGAACAATCCGTCGTCATCCAGATATTTTATGGACGAAATCGAGGGAAGATATCGTCAAGTTAGCGGCGTTGCAATATGATTTGCTTGTCGCAGCAATTTCTTTGGTAAAGGAGGGGGGGCGGATTGTTTTTTCCAATTGTTCATTGGCAAGAGAAGAAGGTGAAGATCTTATTGAGAAAATTTTATCGATACGCAATGACATTGTTTTAGACCCTATTTATCCAGAGGAAATGGGAGCACTGGAACATTTGCTTTGTGGGGGGATGTTACGGACAACGCCTGCGGATTTTTGTCATAAAAATTTTGATGCTGAGAAAACCGTATTTTTAGGAATGGATGGTTTTTTCGCTGCGCGCTTACGAAAAATTGCTTAATTAACGCTTCATTTACAAAAATGGTCGAAATTGTATTTGATTCAGCATAAATGGAGATGAAATTTTGGCGGTTGCGGTAAAAGCTCCTCAGGTAAAAGTGGCAGCCTGTATCGATACGATACAGAATGTTATGCGGCGTTTATGGGTTGGACCATTGTTTCGTTGGCGATTTTCAGGGTTTCGTCCTCATAAAATTTTAGCGCATCCCATGGATTTGCATGTAGCTGATCCGATGATGGCGCATGAATTTTATCATGGTCGTTTTGCTTTTGCTGGTCACATTGTTCACTCTGGTGCTGTTTCGCCGTTTTCATTGGTTCCACCAACGCTAGAATGGGAAGCGGCTCTACATGATTTTCATTGGTTGCGCCATATGGAGGCAGCAGGAAGTGATTTAGCTTCTGCACATGCACGCTCTCTTTTAGAAGATTGGTTTGACCATGCTGGCAAGAAGGTAAAAGGGCTTGCTTGGAGTAGTCCTGTTGTGGCGCGGCGCTTGATTTCATGGATTTGTCATTCGAAAATGTTGTTAGAAGGGGCAAGTGAGCGGTTTGAAAAACGCTTTTTGCGTGCACTTGGTTTGCAATTTCGTTATTTGCGCGTAACAATTTGTAGTATGGAGCACAATGATCAACGTTTACAAGCAGCAGTAGCTTTGACATTCGCATCTCTTGCTTTGCCTGTTTCTGCGGCAGTGAAAAAAAAGGTACAAACCACACTTATAGAGGAGCTTTACCGTCAAATCTTAGTTGATGGTGGGCATATTTCCCGTAGTCCTGTTATTTTGCTGAATTTGTTATCGGATTTATTGTCGTTACGGCATCTTTTTATGCGTAGCAATGAAACAGCACCCCGTATTTTGATTGATTCTGTTGAGCGTATGTTGCCAGCTTTACGATTCTTTATCCATGAGGATCAAACGTTGGCCCATTTTAATGGGGTTGGTCCCCTTGTATCGGAACGATTATCATCACTTTTGGAGCTTGATGAAACAGGAGGACATCCTTTTAGTTATGCCCGTTATTCAGGATTTCAGCGCTTAAAAGCCAATCAAACAACAGTGCTTGCAGATACAGGAAAGTTTCCACCCCGCTCTGTAGCACAGCAGGCTTGTTCGGGGTGTTTGTCTTTTGAAATGTCTTCACAAGGGCACCGTTTTATTATCAATGCCGGTGTTAATCCTGATGGGCGGGAAGAGTATCGACATTTAGGGCGTGTTACTGCAGCACATTCAACAGCTACGCTTAATGATTGTTCAGTGGGTGCTTTTTATCATAAAAACAAAAATGGCGCGCCATTTTTGTTTGATGGACCAACAGACGTTCAAGTGTGCCGTATAGAGGATTCAGAGAAGACGGGTTTTATTGCGAGTCATAATGGTTATATGCGACCCTTTAATCTTATTCATGAGCGTGGTCTTATTTTGGCGACAAATGGAGATACGATTGAAGGTTTTGATCGCTTTTTTATGCCAAATAAAGGGGGAAAGAGACACAAGAGTGTGCAAAATGAACAAAATCATGTTGCTGTTCGGTTTCATCTTCATCCACAAGTTGAAGTTAACTATGATGGCAAACGTGTGTGTTTAGCCGTAAAGAATGAGAACGTGAAGAGTGAACAAATATGGTATTTTATATCGCCTGACGCAGATATTTGTCTTGAAGATTCGATTGATTTTGCAGAATTAACAGGTCCACAACGGACACAACAGATTGTTTTATATTTTCGTCCTGCATTTCAGGAAAAAGTTCGTTGGCGTTTTATCCGTAAAGCGTTTAATAAAAAATTAGAACATTGTTCCAACCCATAGTATATTGCGTTTTATTTTGCGTGTCGCAAAACATTATCGTTTATTGTGGTAATATTCTCAAAATTTGAAGATCATATCAATTTTATACATGAAGAGTTTTGTTAGAGTATGGGTTGGATGTTTTTAGGCAAGGTTTGCTCATAGAATCTCATGAGGTGATGCTAAAGGGATTGGCTTCAGAAAAAAAGGTTTTTGAAAGACCATTGTTGACAGATGAGTACTAGTTAAGGATTTTGATCCTTTAAAGATATGGAGAGAAAATTAAGCCGTTGCTTATCTTCGATAAGTTTTTAAGTGTGCTGTTGGGATCAATATTTCTCTCTGAGAGAGTTGCATTAATAGGATTACGCTCTTCACGAAAAACAGAGCGCTATTGTATTGTATATTCACGGACTTATTTTAAAGAAAAATCCCTTAACGCTTCCAAGCCTATTTTGCGACGATGCCCGTGATGGGTATAACGGTAAATCCATTAAGCACCCCCATCTTTACGCTTATGAAGGAGCAGCTCGGCACTATCACACTATTTATCAGTGCCCAATGTTTGTAATAAGCTCTTGGCACTAGAGATAGTTCATAAGAGGCATTTTTAGCCTTTTCTTAATAGCTTTTATCCATACAGCTCTCCCCACGCTTGTAACGTGCAGGCGAATGGTTTTGGTTGATTCAACATACACAGATTTGAAATGGAAGAATTTTACGGTATTCGGGGTTCTAATTTAATATGAATAACGCTAAATTATTATTACAAATCAAATGTTGTACATCACAGAAGCATTGAAAATTCGAGAAACAATACATAACAATGGCCGAGAAAAATAACTCTTCTGCTCTTTGTTATTATACTAAAAATGAAGTTATAATAACAAACCACAAAATGCGCGCTTTTTTATAGCAAAGCATTCTCTCAAATATCTTAAACAATTTTCATAAAGATTTACGCGAATAACGTCGTGCAATTGAATCAATATCACCTCGACAAATTCCAAGATCGCTGAGTTCATATGTTGAAAGACGACTTAACGCATTAACGGTTCGACGATAACGGCGCCAATTACTATAAAAACGTAGAATATTCATATCCTCTACTCAAACTTTTCATTACACTCTTTAGTTTAAGAATAGAGTATATTACTAAAAAGAGTTGTGTTATAATATCATAGCAGGTATGCATCTAATACAAGATAATGTCCCTTTAACATTTTTCTCATGCGAAAGGGTAACCATTAAAAATATCAACAAGAACATCTTATCCCTAACCAATGGCTAAATTATGTGCATTTTCTGCGGTGATAAACTTCTTCACGTGTAGCTTCTTTGGATTGAATAACTGCTTCCATTTCAACAGTTATCAATAGTCATACGATAATTATGAAAAATTCCTTGAAACATTTGTCTCATACGAAAAGAAAAGCAGCAAAATTATTAATGGCGGAAGTGACGTGTTCCTGTAAAAACCATCGCTAACCCCTGTGCATCAGCAGCGGCGATAACTTCTTCATCACGTATGGAGCCTCCTGGTTGAATAACTGCTGTTGCCCCTGCTTCAGCTGCTGCTAATAAACCATCTGCAAAAGGAAAAAATGCATCTGATGCAACAACAGATCCTTTTGTGAGAGTTTCTGTTAAGCCTGCTCTTTGCGCACTTTCTGCGGCTTTACTTGCAGCAATTTTTGCTGAATCGATGCGGCTCATTTGTCCGGCTCCAATTCCAACTGTTGCGCTATTTTTCGCGTACACAATAGCATTTGATTTAACGTGCTTTGCTACACGAAAAGCAAATTGAAGATCACGCATTTCATCTTGAGTTGGTGCCCGCTTTGTCACTACTTGCAATTTAAGATCATCGACTACCACGTTATCACGTGATTGCACTAAAATACCTCCTGCAAGTGTTTTCGCAAGAAGTCCTCCACAGCGTGGATCAGGAACTCCACCTGTAATGAGCAAACGAAGATTTTTTTTCTTGGCAATAATTTCACGTGCCGCCATTGTGGTATCAGGAGCAATAATCACTTCTGTAAAAATTTTAACAATCTCTTCAGCACATTCCTCATCAAGGGTTTGATTTAAAGCAACTATTCCACCAAATGCCGATACATTATCACACATAAGAGCTTTCAAATAAGCTTCTTTCAAATTTTCTCCTTCCGCAACACCACAAGGATTGGCATGTTTAATAAGAGCGACAGCAGCGGTTTTTTGCGGATCAAATTCTGCCACAAGT
Source organism: Bartonella sp. CM86QHHN (assembly GCF_042194695.1). Lineage (NCBI taxonomy): Bacteria > Pseudomonadati > Pseudomonadota > Alphaproteobacteria > Hyphomicrobiales > Bartonellaceae > Bartonella > Bartonella sp. CM86QHHN. Next base: position 24,321 of record NZ_JBHIND010000060.1, on the reverse strand, counting down.
TCAAAGGCTGCATCTGTATCATTCAGATTGTTATAAGAAAGCGCTTTGCCTTGTAAAAGTTTTGCTGTTGCAATACCAAAACGTTTTTCATTATTGCGATAAAATGCTGCCTGTTGATGTGGATTTTCTCCATAGCGCATAACACTTTCAAGATGACCGGAAAAACTCTGCCACGATGGAGTTTCAATTTCTAAATCCCTTGCAAACCACGATGCTATTGCCGTATCATAAGCAGCGGTGTGTGCATAAGCGCGCATTGCTAGCTGATGACGCATAGATAAGCTTAAACATCCATTATGCTGCTTTAATTCAGCTAGAATCGAATCATAATCTTTTATCGCTGTTACAACACCGGTATAAGCATAATTTTTTGCCGCAGCGCGAATCATCGCCGGTCCACCGATATCAATATTTTCAAGAATCGTTTGCCCATCGGCTCCCGATAGGATCGTCTCTTCAAAAGGGTAAAGATTCACCACCAAAAGATCAATTCCATGAATGCTGTTCTTTTCCATAGCTTCCCTATGGCTAGGATCTTCTCTTACCCCTAACAAAGCACCATGAATCAAAGGATGGAGTGTTTTTACACGCCCATCCATTATTTCAGGAAATCCGGTAACTTCAGCAACATCTTTTACGGGTAAACCAGCCGCTATGAGGGTTTTTGCTGTTCCTCCTGTTGAAATTAATTCAACATTGTAAGTAGCATGAAGGGCTTGTGCAAAAGCAACCACACCCGTTTTATCAGACACAGAAAAGAGAACACGATGAACCCGATGAAGATCAGGTATGGGAAAATTTTTGGCAACAACACCCATAACAGCAGCCTTAAAAATGAAAGAGTTAAAATTCTAGTAAAACACGCTTATACGTTTATAGCATAAGCCTTTAGCAAAATACACTGAAAGGATAAACTGTCTTTTTAGAATATAGGATGATTCACCTTTTTCTATTATCCTGTAAAAACCTCTCATTTGAGGTGTGGTGATAGGTATAAAAGTCTCATTGAGACATTAAATATTTTTTTGTTGCTTATAACTCAATATCTCATCTTCATAGCAGTTTTGAAACAAAAAATGCATCCGTATGTTCTCTGCTATATTAGCCTTTATACTAGATGAAGGCGAAAGTATTGCGTATATCAATTGGAGTAATCTCTGAAATGGGAAATAATCTAATGAAGCAAGAATATAAAATTATAAAGGTAAAAATGGGTGCCTATCTTTCCTATTATTTTTAAATTTGACTTTATGTTTTTCAAAAGCGTTTATGACAATTCTTTTTAAGAGTGTCGCGTAAATCTTTTGTGGATGGTATAAAGTTCATTGTATGCTTATGCTCTTTAATTTAACAAAGGCGCAAGTTGGTGGCTTTTATTCTCTTTATCAGTTTTCAAGATTCTAAAAATTTTTGTTACTTGAGATGGAAGAGGTATTTTTTTTTAGTTTTTTTGCCGTAGCAGAAAAAGAAAACCTCCTAACACACCAGCAGCTAAAATAAACCACGTGATTGCATAAACGAGATGATTATTTCGAAAATGGATAATCGTAAGACCAACGACGGGAAGTTTTGCTTGTGGAGATGTTTTTCTGGCATCAATGAAATAAGGGGCAACAGTGGACAAACCAAGTTTTTGTGCCATAGCGGGGAGATCGCGCGTATACCATAAATTTTTGTCAGGATTATTTTTACGCGGGAAAAATCCATTTTTTTCACTCATGCGTAATAAACCTATAATCGTTGTTTGTTCTGTGTCCGTGGTAGAATTTTGCTGAGATAAGGCATTTGTATGCGATTGCTCTGTGTTTTGAAAATTGTTACGTTCATCCATAGGGATAAAGCCACGGTTGATAAAGATCAGTATATTATCAGCAGTTTGTAAGGGAGTCAAAACCCAATAGCCTGTAGTATTTTGAGCGGCAGCAGTGACTAAAATATTTTTATCTGTTAAAAATTTTCCTGTGATAATAACAGGTTGATATTCATATTTTTCAAAAGTAACATCTGACCATTGATTTTTTGGAGGGGCTTTTATGGGGGGTAAATGAATGCGCTGATTGGTACTGGTGATAAGATTTGTTTTCCAGTTTAACCGTTGTACTTGCCATATACCTAATGCACTGAAGAGAAGAAAAAAACAAATACATAAAGTTCCAAATAAAAAAGAAGAAAAACGGCAAGAATTTCCCTGAAGCTTTGTCATGGGGGGGGCTTTTTTGCTCATGATTTATGCTTCCTTTCGGGACAATAGGCTTTTATTCTAACATGGTATATATTAAAAGAAACATTTTGTACGCTTTTTGGCAGAATTTGCACGCCTTATTGAGGAAAAAGATGAAAAATGAGCCAACAAGAGATGAAAAAGGTTTTATAAAAGACTTGACCTTTTGTTGTCGACCCCCTATTAGAAAGAAACTTCCCAATGATGCCCGTTCAAGGTTGCATTGCGCGTGTTTTGCGTTCATTGTGTCTTTTGGGTATGGGGATTTGAAAGTTTCTTAGAGTTTAAGGGTGAAGTTTATGTCTCGTGCATGTGAATTGACAGGGAAGACGGTTCTGTATGGTAATAATGTTAGCCATGCGAATAATAAGACTCGGCGTCGTTTTTTACCAAATCTTTGCAATGTGACATTGATTTCAGAGGTGTTACAGCAAAGTTATCGCTTGCGTATTTCAGCAAATGCATTGCGTTCTGTTGAGCACCGCGGTGGTCTTGATGGTTTTTTGATTAAAGCAGACGATAAAGAGTTGTCGCAACGTGCGCGTTTGCTAAAACGCCAAATCATTAAGAAAAAAGCTGAGCAAGAAGGTGAGCAAAAGGCTGAACAGGCAGCATAATTGTTAGCGCCATTCTTTTTGGTTTATTAATGCTTTGATTTCGGTTTTCTGTTCTAGAAGTTAAGTTTTTTGCAGGTTGATCGTTTCATTTTATTGGTTCCATATCCCAGGTTAAAAAAAATGTCTTCAAGCGGTCTTTTATTAGAACAGCAAAAGAAAAGGTATGTTGTTTTTTCTATTTTTGCAATGTGCCTTGCTGTCACGGCTTCTAATATTTTAGTTCAATATCCTGTCTATTGGTTTGATTTGAATGAGCTGTTGACTTACGGGGCTTTTACCTATCCATTTGCTTTTCTAATCAATGATTTGACCAATCGTTTTTATGGTCCATCTGCTGCGCGGCGTGTGGTTTATGCTGGTTTTTTTACGGGTGTCTTTGTTTCTTGGATATTGGCGACACCACGGCTTGCACTTGCTTCTAGTTTTGCATTTTTATTTGGGCAACTCCTTGATATTGTGGTTTTTACTCCTTTGCGACGTAAAACATGGTGGAAAGCACCTTTAGCAGCAGCGTTGGTTGGTTCAGCTTTGGATACAGTGCTGTTTTTTGCTCTTGCTTTTTCTAGCTCGTTTGCTGTTTTTGATAAGATAACAGGGTATGCAGATAGTTCACTGGTGGAGAGTACTGTTTTGGGAGGGATAGGCATGCCAGTTTGGCTATCGCTTGCTTTTGGTGATTTTTCGGTAAAAATTATTATGAGTCTGTTGATGTTGATTCCTTATGGGACAATTCTTAACATCGTAAAGCTTCCTCTTTATCAATGTCATTCAAAAGATGATTCCTCTTTTGTTTGTCACAAATAAGGATTTTTGTCTTTTTGTTTTCCTGAAGCCAAGAAAATTGTACGCTATGCTTGGTGTGACACGTTAGTTATAATGGATACTTTATCATTTACCAACTTAAGTAAGAACTCCAACACAAAACGCTTTTTTATTTCAAAATTCTCTTGTGAGGAAAAGATAAAGTCATTTGTTTGAGAAGGGGCTAAATATGCTTTTTACAAATGATTCAATGTGACAGAAATTGCAACTGATGTTTATTAATAGATTGATTTAAAATGATGACTTATATTTTTCATTTGAGTGAAAGAGCCCAATATCATAAAATTTTACGCGTTTTAAATACTCTTATATTGAGTTAATAAAAATCATTTGCTTGCCTATGTTATAAGAGGAATTGGCGTGCGGACAACGTCATTTGAGAAAGAAATACTTCTTATGAAGAGCTTTAATGCAATAAAAGTGCAATATTAGGCGCTGAAAGTATATTGATTTATCTTGAAAACATTGGAAACTTGAAAGTAGGATTCTGCTTTTGGCTTGTAGCTTGTAAAGTAAAGGATGATTCTGGATTTTGCATTATGCCATATATGGGCGCTGTCGTGAAATAAGCTTGGAAGCAAGGAAGAATGTTTCTTTAAAGTAGGAGTGCGGATAAGATATATAATGGTGTGTTCTTTTTCGTGAATGAAGTAATATTTTTTTTCGTGTTTTTCTTATATTTTATGTGAGTAAAGATTTTTTCTTTTATCCATGAGATGGGAGCTTATGTTGATAGATCACCCGTGGTGAGTACTGTTTTGGGAAGGTTAGGGGACAGGTTGGCTTTCGCTTGCTTTAGCAATTTTTGCCGAAAAATTGCTATGAATCCATTTATGCCGATTCTTTTATAAAGAAATTCTTAGTGTTTAAAATATCCTCTTTTTTTTCGTATAATAAATACAACTTTTATCTTTTTGTATTACTGAAGGTGAAAGTTTAGGTATTATATTTTCTGTGAGAGCAGCATTTTAGAGCTATGTCTAGTGGAGATATTTTTCTATATACGTGTATTTCAATATAATGAAATAACACAAGATCGAGACAAAAATAGGTGATTATTCAGTCTTTGAATTTGAATGGTACTCTGGGATATGGTCGTAAATGGAAAGTTCTAAGCAAAACTTTATCAGTCGCAATATAACCAGAAAGTAAAAACAAACTCATTACAATTTTTGAAGATGGTTGGAGCATTTCTTTTAGAGCTCATAATGCATCCAGTAAAGTAGAAGCTTCTTTAAAATTCGATATTCAATTTGTGGGATTATCTTCTCAGGTTGTTAGCCATCAAATTCCGATGGTTTAATGATAGAGATAATTTTTTAAAATGTAATCGTTGCTAATTCAAGGCAGGTTTATTTCTTATGAATATGAGTTCTTTTATCACTAAAAAGTATTTCTAATTGTTTTGTTATGGCGTCGGCGAGTTCTTCAGCATTCATAATTGTTACAGCACGTTGATAATAACGTGTGACGTCATGACCAATTCCAATGGCAATGAGTTCGATAGGGGAGTGTGTTTGGATTTCTTGAATCACTGCGCGTAAGTGTTTTTCTAAATAATTGCTGGAGTTGACCGATAGTGTCGAATCGTCAACAGGAGCACCATCAGAAATGACCATGAGGATGCGACGTTGTTCACGCCGTGATAAAAGGCGTTGATGAGCCCAAATCAAAGCTTCTCCGTCGATATTTTCTTTTAATAATCCTTCTTGCATCATTAAACCTAAATTGCGTCGTGCGCGACGCCATGGGGTATCAGCACTTTTATAGATGATATGGCATAAATCATTGAGGCGTCCAGGATTATGGAGTTTGTTTTGGGTAAGCCATTGTTCGCGCGATTTTCCCCCTTTCCAAGTTTTGGTGGTAAAACCTAAAATTTCAACTTTGACACCACAACGTTCAAGAGTTTGTGCCAAAATATCAGCACAACTTGCAGCAACGCTAATGGGGCGTCCGCGCATTGAGCCAGAATTATCAATGAGGAGTGAAACAACTGTGTCCCGAAATTGGGTGTTGCTTTCCATTTTAAAAGAAAGGGGTTGCATGGGGTCAATAATTAGACGTGGAAGCCGTGTTGTATCAAGATATCCTTCTTCAAGGTCAAAGTTCCAGTTGCGATTTTGTTGCGCCATCAAGCGGCGCTGGAGACGGTTTGCTAAACGTCCAACGATGTTTTGCAGATGATTGATTTGCTTATCAAGATAACGGCGTAAGTGATCTAACTCGTTTTCAGAACAAAAATCTGTTGCTTCCAAAATTTCATCAAATTGACGGGTGAAGATTTTATAATTGCCAAGTCTTTGCATTTGTTCCGAATCAGAAAAAAGGTGTTTGGGTTTGCTCGGCTTTTCTTGCCAAGGTCCATTTTTTTGCTCGCCGTCAGCTTGATCATTGTTGTTTGATTGTGTCGCTTGTGTTTTTCCATCATCTTGCACATCACTTTCTTGTTCAGTGCTGGTTTGTTCTTCACTTTGAGCGTGTTTTTTGTTTTTACTCTCTTCTTCTCTTTGGTCTTGAGGTTCACACGCATTTTTTAATTTTTTATTGTTTTCACTGTTAGAAGCTTCAGCTTGTTGCACTGTCATTTTGAGTGTAACAAGCATTTGGCGAACAATCTGTGCAAAAGCTTGTTGGTTGTAAATATGATGTGGGAGTTCATTGAGTTGTGATGCTGCTTTTTGTTCGAGTTCTTTACGCCACAATTCTAAGACAGAACCCGCTTCTCTTGGAGCTGCGCGCTTTGTTATTTTTTCACGCAATAAAAGTGCAATCGCTTCTTGGATGGGGGCTTCACTTTGGTTGCTAATTTTATGATAATGGGCTCTTTTGTATTTATCGGCGAGCATGACATCAAGATTTTTTGCAAGTCCCTCCATGGCTAAAGTACCAATTGCTTCAACACGTGTTTGTTCGAGGGCATCAAAGACAGCACGTGCTTCTGATTCTAGTGGAGAAAATTGCATGTGAATGCGGTTGTCATGCCATGCTTTGCGCAGAGCCATGGAATCACCTAGTCCGCGGGTAATAGTGATGTCTTTATTCGTTGCGTATTGAGGTAATTCTGGTAAACGCGCGCAACTTTCGCTTAAAGATGGTCGGTTATGACTAAAGGAAACTTCAAGGTTGTTTGTGCCTGCAATCGCACGCATACAGGTGGAAAGTGCTTTTTTAAAAGCTTCAGCATTAAGAGTGTTGTTGGAAGAATCTTTTGCCGGATTTTTGTTGTCGCCAATATCGGTAGCCATGAGTGACAGATTCCTTAAGGCGAAACACCATGAATGAGTGATTCGGGAAGCTCTTGTCCAAAGGCGCGTTGATAAAATTCTGCAACAGTGGCACGTTCGAGTTCATCACATTTATTGAGAAAGGTTAATCGGAAGGCAAAGCCGACATCTTGAAAAATTGTTGTATTTTCTGCCCAAGTAATGACGGTACGTGGACTCATGACAGTTGAAAGATCTCCATTGATAAAAGATTGGCGTACCATATCAGCAACATGAACCATTTGTGAAATTATCTTTTTTCCTTCAGTCGTTTGAAAGGATTTGACCTTTGAACAAATGATATTAACCTCTTTATCATGGGGTAAATAATTGAGTATCGTAACAATAGACCAGCGGTCCATTTGAGCTTGATTAATTTGTTGGGTACCATGATAAAGACCGGTTGTATCGCCAAGACCAATGGTATTTGCTGTTGCAAAAAGACGAAACGCTGGATGTGGAGAGATGACACGGCTTTGATCAAGTAAGCTTAGTTTTCCAGAAGTTTCAAGAACGCGTTGAATGACAAACATAACATCGGGACGCCCCGCATCATATTCGTCGAAAACAAGAGCAATATTATTTTGATAAGCCCATGGCAAAATGCCCTCTTTAAATTCAGTGATTTGTAAACCATCTTTTAAAACGATAGCATCTTTTCCTACAAGATCGATACGACTTACATGACTATCGAGATTAATGCGAAGACAAGGCCAGTTAAGACGTGCAGCAACTTGTTCAATATGCGTTGATTTCCCTGTACCGTGATAGCCAGAAACCATTACACGGCGGTTAAAGGTAAAACCTGCGAGAATCGCTAAAGTTGTTTGCTGATCAAAAAGATAATCAGGATCGATATCAGGAACATGGGGACTTTTTGTGCTAAAAGCAGGGACTTTCAGATCTGTTTCAATATGAAATAGATCGCGAGCACAAAGTGTAATATCGGGCAAATTTTCAACGGTAAGATTTGTCATTATGTTTCTGGAAGGGAGAGGACGCTATTTATTCATTAGAAACGATACAAGAGTTAAAGTATTTATGCAATGCTCTATAATGAGAGCCTTAGATATTAAAGAAAGATTTTTTTACGTATTCTATAATGTTTTGCAAAAAAAGTAACATTTTGCGCAAATAATGATGGTCTAAATGAAAATAGACTCATATAAGCGCATATTTTCAGCACAAACCAGACTTTTTTAGCAAATTGTAAGCATGTAAAACATCACGAAAGCGCTCTTCTGAAGCACGATTACCACCATTGGAATCAGGATGGTGCTTTTTTACCAACTCTTTATATTTCATTTTGATGTCTTCTGCTGAAGCGTTTGCCTGTAGTCCCAGTGTATCAAAAGCTTTTGCTTCTAAGGGCTTTAATTTTCGTGAAAACTTATTGCTTGAATGCTGCCCAGTAAAAAGCGTGAAGGGATCGCGCATGCGATTTTGATAGGCAGCTGTTCCAGAGCGAATCTTTGCATAATTCGCGGCTGTTTTTTTCGATGTACCATTGCTCAGATCTGTAGGCCATGTCGGACGATGTCCTGTGAGAGCATCCTTTTGAAATTTTGCGATATCTTTATTGCTAAGACCAGAGAAGTAATTAAAATTTTTATTATAGGCGCGTACGTGTTCAATACAAAAATATAAATATTGTCCTTCGTGATTTCGACCTGCTGGTGCTTTATGGGACCCTGTTTTTTCACAACCTTCCCACTGACACTGTTGTGCTTCTGGCTCAGCTTTTTGTTTTTTATTTGAGCTTATGCGAATTGAATCGAATAATTTAGATGTTATTGTCATATTATTGGTTTATGCAAAATTGATTAATTTTACAAGAATTGACTTTTGAAAAATTTGTTTTCACACTTATTCTATTATGAAAAAGGTGTATTTTTGCACGTTCATTTTGTTTGAGGAATGAAAAATGTTTATAGAAACAATAATTCAGAGAAAGCTTCAGGATGCTTTTCATCCGCAAAAGCTTGAAGTGATTAACGAAAGTCATCTTCATGAGGGGCATCCTCATAATGAACATGCTTTTGATGGTAAAGGAGAAACACATTTTCGAGTGAAAATTTTATCTTCTTCTTTTTCTAATATGACACGCGTAGAAATACATCGAGCGATTTATAAAGTTTTACAAGAAGAGTTAGCTACTTGTGTTCATGCTTTGGCACTTGAGGTTGAAACACTCTAATTTTTTGATGAGACGTTTTTAGGAACGGGGATGGGCCTTTTGATAGATTTTTAACAAATGGTCTGTATCGACGTGGGTATAGATTTGTGTGGTGGAAAGGCTAACGTGCCCAAGAAGTTCTTGAATCGTGCGCAAATCTCCCCCCCGTGATAAAAGATGGGTGGCAAAAGAATGGCGCAGTGTATGAGGCGTTGCAGTTTCTGGTAAACCAAGGCTTGCTCGTAAGTTGCGTACAGTTTTCTGAATAATGGCGGGCTGTAGGGGACCGCCTCGTGCCCCGCGAAATATGGGTTGGTTATCCAATAAAGGATATGGGCAACATTTGAGATAATTTTGTACAGCTTCGTAAACAATTTTGATGAGAGGAACAAGGCGTGTTTTGCCGCCTTTTCCTGTTATAAATAAACTTGTTTTTTTAGGATCAGAAAATTGTTCTGGTGTGAGGCTTAAGGCTTCTGATATTCGCATTCCACAGCCATAAAGAAGCATGAGGACAGCAGCATTACGAGCGCTAATCCAAGGTTCATTTTCCAGTTGATTTTCTTGTTTGACTATGTGAAGTGCTGATTTTATCGCTAAAGGTTTTGGGAGCAATTTGGGGTGTTTGGGGCTTCGGATAAGTTGAGCCGCGGGAACATTAACGATTCCTTCACGTGATAAGTATTTGAAAAAAGAACGGATGCCTGCTACTCCGCGGCTTAAAGAGCGCGCACTTACATTGTTTGTACGCCGATAAGCAAGATAAGCACGCAAGTCACTGATGCGTAAATGAGCAAGATCTGTAAGGGTTGGTGTATGATTTAAGTGTTGACAGAGAAAAGACAAAAATTGCCGCGTATCACGTTCATAGGCTTGCACTGTTTGTGCTGACATACGACGTGTTTGGGTAAGACACTCTAACCAATTTTTCCTTGCTTTTAAAATTGCATGGTCTGCTGGAATGAGAGGAATATTTTCATCTTTTCTCTTGTCGTTTTTGATAGGCATTATCTAGTTGAGAGTTTCTTTCTTTTTAGATTTTTCATCGTTAGAATGACCATTCTTGTTTTGGGGTTGCTCTTCACGATTGATAAGTTGCTTTTCACCTTTGAGAGAGAGTATTTTCACAAGATTGTGTGTTGACATCAAATGCGCAAAAATTAATCCTAAAAAGCCATTTTTATGAAGTTTGGCAAGTTGGCTTGCTGATAATTTATTCAATTTTTCTTCATCAACAACCCAAAAATGTTCCAATTGCGCTGAGAGACCTTTATCGTTTTTCACATTGATGGATTTTTGGCTTAGAAGATCCATTTCTACAAGAGCATCAATAAACTCAGAGGTTTTCTCCATAGCGATTTTAAAACTTTCAAGAAAGCGAATACGTTCTTCCATAAAAGGAGAAATAGAGCCATCGGAATTAAAAAGTTCTGTTCCTGCAACTTCATTAAACATACCGGACTGTTGATCAAAGCACACAGAAAGTTCTTTTTCATTGCTAATTTGTGCCAAAACAAAAGGATAGCGACGGACAAAAGCAGGAACATAAGTATTGTTTTTCCAACTTTTATCAGAAGCGATATAGTCATTTTCGTCATTAGAAAGACCGACAAGAGCTGCGGATGTGTAATGCCGTTTTTTTTGTTCATCTTCGGCGCACATAAATAAAATAGGATAGTCTAGCGCTGCTTGAAAATATTCAGTACTTGCTAAAGGAACCCAATGAGTATCCTTGGCAAAAGACATATCAGTTGGAGGAGCAAATTTTAGATTTTTATGGGAAATTTTGTTGATTGGTGTGATATCTTTGTAAAATAGCATAATATTTGCCATAAGACTTTCTCCTTTATTAATTTGTTTTTTGTTACCAAGAAAGGTCTTTTAGAAGATTGTCTCATATGGCAACAAGATTGAATAGAAAACTATAAGATTGAAGGGTTCATTTTTGAGAGATAATATTTTTGCATGAAGTATAATAAAGAAAAGCTTAAAAATAAAGTCTATCTTGCCATTATTGGTATGCCTCATGGTATAAAAGGAGATGTTTTTGTTAAAATTCTAAGTGCTGAGCCACAGCGTTTCAAGTTTTACAGCACTCTTTATGATGATATGGGGCGTTCTTATGAAATTGTAACTCTTCGCATACAAAAAAATAAGGCGATTGTACGTTTTAAAGGGGTAGAAAATCGTAATGCGGCTGAGTCTTTAAAAGGTATTCGCCTTTATGTGACGCGTGATCAATTAATTGATGATTTGATGGAGGATGAGTTTTATCAAGTCGATTTAATAGGCTTGTGTGTCCAAGATTGTGGGGGGAAAATCTTAGGTGAAGTGTGTGGTTTTTTTAATTTCGGGGCTGGTGATTTGCTTGAAATACGTTTGAATACAGGTAAAAGAGTTCTTATTCCCTTTAGTAAGGCGGCGGTACCAGAAATTTGTATGGATTCTGGTTTTCTTGTTGTTGATCCCATGGCTGCTGGTTTAATTGATGGGGGAGACAATGATAAAAAGGAAATAGCTTGAATCTAAAAATAAAGATGAAGGTAAAAAACAACAGATGAATTTCGTCAATAAAAAGTGGAATGTGTGAAAATATTAAAAATGCTCTTTTGAGCAGATATTGTACGCACTTTATCTCGAAATAGTCCTGAATTTTTAGAGTCTTTTTTAGTGCAAGTATTTAGAAGGATCGTATTAAATATGGCGCAAATCAAGAAGACTCAGATTAACGCTATAGCGTTAAAAGTCTTGTTTGTGCTATTTTTGCTATTAAGAGTCTGTTTAAGAAAATAAGGATAAGAAATAAAATGAAATTTCAGGCGCGCGTTTTAACCCTTTATCCTGAAATGTTTCCTGGTTTTTTAGGGTATTCTTTAGCAGGGCAAGCTTTAGAGCGTGGAATTTGGTCACTGGAGACGGTACAGATTAGGGATTTTGCTTTAGACAAACACCATAGCGTTGATGATAAACCTGCTGGTGGGGGAGCTGGTATGGTAATGCGGGCGGATGTATTGGCGGCTGCTCTTGATTGCTGTCCACAGGATTCGCCAAGATTGTTGATGAGTCCACGTGGGCGTCCTTTTGACCAAGCTTACGCGCATAGCTTGGCTCGTGATACGGGTGTAACGTTAGTTTGTGGACGTTTTGAAGGGGTTGATGAGCGAGTCATAGAAGCACGAGAATTAGAAGAAGTTTCTATTGGTGATTATATTCTTTCAGGGGGTGAAACAGCTGCATTGGTTATCTTAGATGCTATTATACGTCTTCTGCCTGGAGTGATGGGGAATGCAGCTTCTGCAAGGTGTGAAAGTTTTGAAAATGACTTGCTGGAACATCCGCAATATACCCGCCCTTCTCTTTTCGAAGGGCGGGGTATTCCGCCTGTATTGCTCTCAGGTCATCACAAAGCGATCGCAGATTGGCGTCAAAGCCAAGCCGAATTGTTAACACGTCAACGTCGCCCTGATCTTTATGCGCGTTATAATAAAAATCATCAGAAAACTTGATTCATATGATAAGGTGGTGTATTGCATGGCTCTCTTTTTAGAGAGTTTTTTATAAAAGGTTTTCTGTAGTTCCAAAATTAAAATGAAGGAATGGTGTATTCGCTCCTGTGTAAGACATAGCCTAAAGAGCTCCTTATTCTTAATAAAGGCTTTTTTGGTAAGAGTTGAGCGCTCTGACTGTTCGATAAAGAACATGAAGGATAAAAGAAATGAATATTATCGCACAGCTTGAAGCTGAACAATGTGCAAAAATTGAAGAAAAGCGCCAATTTCCAGCATTTCAGCCAGGAGATACAGTCCGTGTTATGGTGCGTGTGACAGAAGGTACACGGACGCGTGTTCAGGCTTATGAAGGTGTCTGTATTGCGCGTTCAGGCGGTGGGTTGAATGAGACCTTTACAGTACGCAAGATTTCTTATGGTGAAGGGGTGGAGAGGGTATTTCCTGTTTATTCTCCTTTGATTGAAGGTGTTGAGCTGGTGCGCCGTGGTAAAGTGCGCCGTGCAAAACTCTATTATCTACGTGGCTTGAGAGGTAAAGCTGCACGTATCGCTGAAAAGAGAGATTATCGGAAAAAAGCTGAAAAGGTTGTTGAGAAAGTAGAAGCAGCATCTGTCAGCACAGATGTTGAAAAGCAAGTTTCTGAGTAAAGATTATATCGGCTAAACTTTATGCAAAAGCGGCTTTTATGCCGCTTATTTGTGTCTTTCTTGATTCGTTTTGCCTTTTAAAAGGCTTGGAGTGGACATAAAAATGTTCAATCTATCAATTTTTCCTCTTTTTATTCTTAATTATGGGTGCAGTTTAAGAGACTATTGCATATATCGTGAATACTCAAAAGGATAAGTTTAATCTGAAAAAATGTCTGTTTATATTTGGAAAAGATTTTAGACCTTTGACGTGAAGATAAAAGTGTATTAGATTAAGGCGAGTTTTGCGGATCATATCCAGGGAGTAATCGGTTTTTTTATGCGTGACCTTTAATCCGTTATTTGAGACAACCGACCTATAATATCGGTATCTTGAGATGCCAAACAAGTAAAAACGAGAGAGTATGTTTAGTCGTTTTGCGCGAACTTTCTCGTTCATTGCGGTTGCAAAAACCAGGTCAGGATATTTTATGATAAACCAGGTCAGGATATTTTATGATAGAGACAACTAGGATAAAAGAGCGCCCTCGTTCCCCTCATATAAGTATTTATCGTTGGACAATTACTATGGCCATGTCCATTGCACACCGCATTACGGGTATGGCGCTTTATGTTGGAACGGTTTTTCTTGCTGTTTGGTTAATTGCTATTGCGTGTGGCGAGGAGACATTTAGAACAGTTTACGAAATTTATAGTTCTTGGTTTGGATTGTGTATTTTGTTTCTTTATACTTTGGCAGGGGTTCATCACATGGTTGGTGGTGTTCGCCACATTGTTTGGGATCTGAAGCCTTGCCTTTTGGCAAAAGAAAAGGCAACAGTCACTGCTTGGGCGACAGTGTTTATTTCTCTTATTGTTACTTTTGCGATTTGGATTATTGGATATACCGTTGTTTAGCTGGGGGAGAAAAGAGACATGAAAAAAGATTTTCGAACGGAACTTGGAAAAGTACGGGGGCGTGGCAGTGCTCATGAAGGAACAGAGCATTTTTGGCTAGAACGTTTGACGGGGTTTATCAATCTACCACTTTTGATATTTTTTATTGTTCTTATTCTTTCGCTTGTGGGGAAGGACTATAGTATTGTGCGTGCAAGACTTGCACATCCTATTGTTGCTGTTTTGATGGGATTGATGACTTTTTCGGTCCTTTATCATATGAAACTTGGTATGCAGGTAGTGATTGAAGATTATATTCCACGTGAAGGTTTTCGGATATTCTTTTTGACGTTAAATATTTTATTTTGTTTTCTCATAGGTGGTATCATTATTTTTTCTCTTTTGAAAATTGCATTAGGGGGTTAAACAAGTATGGCGGGTACAGGATCATCTCTGGGTGCTAAAGCAGGTAACGCCCCTTATCGCACTGTAGATCATAAATTTGATGTTGTTGTTGTTGGGGCAGGTGGTGCAGGATTACGTGCGACACTGGGTATGGCAGAACAAGGATTAAAGACAGCTTGTATTACGAAGGTTTTTCCAACGCGCTCACATACGGTTGCAGCACAAGGGGGAATTGCTGCATCGCTTTCAAATATGGGACCTGACAATTGGCAGTGGCATTTATATGATACCGTGAAAGGTTCTGATTGGTTGGGCGATACCGATGCAATGGAATATTTGGTGCGTAATGCTCCTGCTGCTGTGTATGAATTAGAACATTATGGTGTTCCTTTTTCGCGAACGCAAGAAGGCAAAATTTATCAGCGTCCTTTTGGTGGACATACGACACAATTTGGTGAAGGTCCGCCTGTTCAGCGTACTTGCGCAGCAGCTGACCGTACAGGCCATGCCATTTTGCATACGCTTTATGGACAAAGCTTAAAGCATAATGCGCAATTTTTTATTGAATATTTTGCACTCGATCTCATCATGACGGATGGGGTTTGTACGGGGGTTGTGGCATGGAATCTCGATGATGGTACAATACATCGTTTTTCTGCCAAAATGGTTGTTCTTGCAACCGGTGGTTATGGACGCGCTTATTTTTCTGCGACATCGGCGCATACCTGTACGGGTGATGGTGGTGGAATGATCGCACGTGCTGGATTGCCACTTCAGGATATGGAGTTTGTGCAATTCCATCCGACAGGGATTTACGGTTCTGGCTGCTTAATTACAGAAGGAGCTCGTGGTGAAGGAGGCTATTTAATCAATTCTGAAGGTGAACGCTTTATGGAGCGCTATGCACCTTCCTTTAAGGATTTGGCTTCACGTGATTTGGTTTCGCGTTGTATCACACTTGAAATTCGTGAAGGACGTGGCGTTGGACCTAAGAAGGACCATATTCATTTGGTTCTCAATCATATTGATCCTGCAATCTTGCATGAGCGTTTACCAGGGATTTCAGAATCAGCACGGATATTTGCAGGGGTGGATGTAACAAAAGAGCCTATCCCCATCTTGCCAACGGTTCATTATAATATGGGTGGGATTCCTACCAATTACTACGGGGAAGTTCTCAATCCAACGGCTGATTCGCCTGATCGTATTCAACCAGGGCTGATGGCGGTAGGAGAAGCAGGATGTGCTTCTGTTCATGGTGCTAATCGCTTGGGGTCAAATTCATTAATTGATCTTGTGGTGTTTGGTCGTGCTGCTGCCATTCGCGCGGGTGAAGTTATTGATCGGAATGCAGAAATTCCACCCATCAATGAAGAAGCTGTTGACGAAATTATAGCGCGTTTTGATCGTTTACGTTTTGCACAAGGGGCAATACCAACAGCTGTATTGCGTGAAAAAATGCAACGCACGATGCAAGAAGACGCAGCAGTCTTCCGTACAGAAGATTCTTTGAAACAGGGATGTCAACGGATGAATAAAATCTGGGGGGAATTGTCGGATCTCAAAGTCACAGATCGTTCTCTGATATGGAATTCTGATTTGGTTGAAACATTAGAGCTTGAAAATCTTATGGCGAATGCAATCATGACTGTTCATTCTGCCGAAGCACGTTCAGAAAGCCGTGGCGCTCACGCTCGTGAAGATTATCCAGAGCGTGATGATAAAAACTGGCGTAAACATACGATTTCACATTTGTCAAAAGAGGGTAAGGTGACATTATCATATCGACCTGTCCATGTGGATCCGTTAACATCTGAAGCTGATGGTGGGATCGATTTAAAGCGCATTGCACCTAAAAAACGGGTTTATTAAGGGGAGAATGCAATATGGTACAAATTAAGCTTCCCAAAAATTCTCAAGTAAAACCGGGAAAGGTTTGGCCTAAACCTGAAGGTGCTACAAAGCTGACGGAATTTCACGTGTATCGTTGGTCGCCTGATGATGAGGAAAATCCTCATTTAGATACTTATTATGTGGATCGTTCTGCTTGTGGTCCTATGATTCTTGATGGGCTTTTGTTTATTAAAAACCATATTGATCCAACTTTGACACTTCGTCGATCATGCCGTGAAGGCATCTGTGGTTCATGTGCGATGAATATTGATGGAACCAATACATTAGCTTGTACCAAAGGGATGGATGATGTAAAACATCCCATTAAGGTCTATCCGTTGCCTTCCATGCCGGTTGTTAAAGATTTGGTTCCTGATTTAAAGCGTTTTTATGCACAACACCGAGTCATTGAGCCTTGGTTGCAAACAGTTTCTCCTGAACCTGCAAAAGAATGGTTACAAAGTCACTCCGATCGCCAAAAAATCGATGGCCTTTATGAATGTATTTTGTGTGCGTGTTGTCAGACTTCATGTCCAAGTTATTGGTGGAACGGTGATCGTTATTTGGGGCCCGCTGTTTTGCTTCAAGCTTATCGCTGGATTGCGGATTCACGTGATGAGATGTGTGGTGAACGTCTTGATAATTTAGAAGATCCTTTCCGCCTTTATCGTTGCCATACGATTATGAATTGTGCGCAAACTTGTCCAAAGGGATTAAATCCAGCGAAAGCGATTGCTGAAATTAAAAAACTCATGGTTGAACGCCGCCTTTGAAAATTTACTGATTGATCAAAATAAAGCGTAAGGTGGAAAAAATTGTATCTCCTTTTAGCAATTAAATCTCTAAAAGAAGATCGGCTGCTTATGAGGGTGCAGTAGCTATAATCATTCTAAAAGTGAAGTAATCCCTAAAAAATTAAGCAATCCTTGCAATGGCTGAGCAGAAAACTCATAGTTGAATATTATCTTTGAAATTTGACCGATTAACGAACAGTAAAAAGAAAAATAGAAAATTGTGCGTGTTTTTGTGCCTCTTTGAGGCTTAATCTCTAAAAATTTATTGGCTTCTATGAGGTGGTTAGTATAGTTATTATTGCCTTTAAAAAGGCATTAGTCTTTCGAGTAAACTATACTTTAAATAGCGTTCTATGTAAAAACAATAAAATCAATATGCCATGTGTTTTTATTTTTATTAAATTCGCATCATAATTTATACTTTGATGCAGATTCAAGTAATCATTTTTTATAAAAAATGATTACTCTGTATAAATATAGAACAAAAAATAAATGCTGATACAAATATTAAACGCATGTAAATTATCTAAATGAAATACAAAGGAGTGATCATTATGACAATTCGTCATTTTACGACACATTTATTGTAATATCGAAAACATTGCTAATATTCAAGGATTAGGAATTTTTGATAATATCATTATATATATAAAGGTCATATTTTTTGTTTTAAAGATTGGATTGTTAATCGCATTAAAAAGCAAAATTTATAGTTCTTAAAAAATGGAGAACGTAAAATCCCTCTCTATTGTAGAGATAGATCATACAGTTAAGGGGGAAGTAATTTAAAATTATTGTAACGTCATAGATTTAAATTCATTAAAGAGCAAATAAGGCGTTTTTAAAAAATATCAAATTTATAGTTTTTTCCAAAAATTTAGAAAAGGCTAGTGAGAATTCTAAGAACACGTGTTGCGAATGTGGAATAGGGATGTTTATAGGTTCGTTTGAGTTGAATGAATTCAATCATCAAAGAAAACATGTTGTGTTTTTATGAGTTTCATAGGTTTTGATTTTATATGTTTTTATCTATAAAAAATAGAGATTTCTAGGTTTAGGTCTTATTTATTATGTTAGGGTATTTCATTGTTCTTGTATATATGCTGAAGAAAGTTATTTAAGCAGTAAAAGTGTTTTTTATTTTTTAGCATAAAAGATATTTCTTAACATGAAAGAGAGGTGTCCAAGTATTAACGGTATAATCAGCCATTGTTTTGGTATTTATTCTGTTGTGCTGTAAAACACTATCTTATTTAGGATGTGGTAATTAGAGTGGTTAGAAGGTGAAATCTGCTAAGTGAGGGGGCGGATTGTTTGCAGATCAGTGGCGTGTTAAGAGGCTTCGTCCTTTGAGGTGTGATAGGTGGAGTCTGTTAGCCAATTACGTAAATGAGAGCGAAATCTACGTGGACAGGTTTTTAACCTAACCTCTCTTATATATTGTGATAGGAAATTCACCTTAATAAGGACTACGACCGGTTACAGAAAACAGAAATCATTGCGAAAAAACAAGCGTGCTTGTTTTAAAATTTTTAATATTTGTGATCATAGTGACATGCGAAATCTCCTGTAGTATCACGCAGACCGTTCGTATTCTCGAGCCAAGAGTTGTTCATATATCCTCTTCAATCTGATCTTCACGAATTGATGCAAGAGATGGGTACGAACACCTGTAAGAATAAGCAGATGCAAAGCCAGTTGTATCATTATTGTTGCTTTGCAGAGTGTTTGATAAAAATCTGGAACATTTCTCCAATTCATTGCCGGTTTATTAATGACTTTATGGCGTTGTTTTTCTAAAAGAGCTTTTGCTGTTGCAGCTTTTATTTATCAGATGGGAGTTAAGAATATTATGTATCTCTGTTGGCGCAATCTTTGAAAGTCGCTTTACAGCTTCCTAATTTGAGGAGAATATGAAGCTGTAAAGGTGCAAACCAGTTTCCATTTTTAGCATCATTTTTTAATTCTGCTTTACGACTTTCAAAAGCATCTAGAGTAATGTCTTTTAAATAATAGAGATTACGCATTGCTTCACGCTTTTGTTTCTCTCGTTCTTTAATAAGATCAAAACCCTTATGTAAAACAGAACGCCCCGAGCCAAATACACTTTGCTTGTCAATTTACACGCTTGTTTTTAAGAAACCTTTCTTTAAGGTGCCTAAGCTTATTTCACTACAGAGCTCGTGGATGGTATAATGGTAAAGCCCCGGTGAATAATATAAAATTTATAGAGCATCTCCATTTTTACACTTCATAAAAGAGCAAGTTGGGCGCCATTAGATACTTTGCAAACTCCCAATGTTGTGACAATTTTGGGCATTTTGGATGGTTTATAAAAGGCATTTTTAGTGCTTTTTGTACAGTTTCATTCTATACGGCTTTATTTACTTATAATGTGCAAGAGACATGGTTTTGGTTAATAAACAGCTTTGAAATGAGAGAATCCTACGGTACTAAGATCTTTTATCCAACACGCAAAATAATGAACACTCTTTATAAGTCAATGTGACGTGGCTTAAGAAGAGTGATTGTAGATCTGTTCTTTTAGGAATTTTTGCTTTTTGTGGTGCAGAGAAGAGAGCAGGAATATTCAGAGTAGAGCTTACCTTATGGAGTCTATGGATATCGTCTTTAGGAGAGGGACATAAGCCACGTGATATGGTTAGCAAAGCTTGCTTAAGAGAAATTTGGTTGTTTACGAACAACTGGAGGTTAAGAATCTTTCTTCGTCCGAAGAAGACGTCTATATACCACTATACTTTTTATTACCAAATAGAACGTGGTTTATGGATGCTAAATCGAAATGATAATTTATTTCGTATGAGGTTTTCCGTATTTGGAGATTGTTTGGTTAAAAAACATATTTATTAATCACTTGAAAATAGCGCTTAGAATTTTTAAACGATAAGTTTTGGTCTTGATGACGATAATTATTTGTGGTGATCGAAAGTACCTATTTTACAAAGCTTTCATTGATAGGCGAATCAAAATTTATTCTTTTCTTTTGTTTAAATATTTATTTTGCAGCTATTTTTTCTTTTTTGCATCAGAGATACTTTTTCAAAAGGTAAATGGAAAGAATGATCAAAGGCAAGAGAATAAAGAGAGCCTTATGTATAATTTGGTTTTCTCGTAGAGTTGTTGTCTATTAACTTTTTTCTTTTTTTCTTCATGAAGAGTGTAGAAAATCCATTGGAGAAGCAAAGAGAATAGGAAAAGTTAAATAAATAGCCGTAACAATTAGTTACGGCTATTTTTGTTTGCTTCATATTACCGAGAGAGGAAGCTCCCCTTAAGCGATTTTTGATTTAGCAAAAATCGGGTCGTAAAAGACTTCAGAGAGTTTTCTATCTTTAAAGAACAACACTACGTCAACTGTTGTATAGAGAACGATTTTTATCATTTCTAACTCGAGTTGCCGGCCAATTTCTGATCTTTTAATCAAGGTGGCACATCGCTCAAATGTTTGCAAAGCGCTGTTGGCATGCGTTGTTGTAATCGATCCGGGATGACCAGTGTTGAGCGAATTGAGATATTCCCATGCTTCATTGCCTCGCAATTCAGCGAGAAAAATTCTGTCAGGCGACTGACGCATACACGCATCTAGGCATTCTTCAGCTGAAACACGGCCTACATTGTTACCATAAATCATATGTACATGATTGGGATGATTGGGTAGAAAAAGCTCATGAACATCTTCAATTGTGATAATACGCTCCTCTACAGGGACCTTTTCAATTAAAGAGCGCGCAAATGTTGTTTTACCAGATCCTGTTTTGCCTGCAATAATAATGTTGCGTTTGTGAAGGACGCATTCTTCCAAAAATTCAAGAATTTTTCCCTCACGTTTACTTTGTAAGAGTTGAACTTCAAATGGTTCCAACCGTGTGAAGTCCTGCCTCGATAACAAGTTATTGGTTTCTTTTGCTGAAGGCTTATTAAAACTTACATCAGAAAAATCGTCAAATGCCCCTTCTTCTTTGAGTTCTTCTAACGTTTTAACTATGAGAGAATGTTTACGAATTACAAAGGAAAGAGCACCATCAACAACAGCTGGTGTTTGTATAATTGTACCACGTTGTCCACCAGGCAAGAGCACATAATTAATACTTCTGGGAGCCATACCGTTATAAACGATAATAGCTGTAATAAGCGTTTGCAAAAAAGTGGTTGTTAACTCTGGTACGCTATGTACTTGCCAACCCTTAAAGCTTTTCGTCCATACTTCACAGGGGCGGCAAATCGATAATTCAGTGATCGTGGGATCTTCTAAAAAACAATCAAGCGGTTGCAGAAGCTGAAAAACTGCTTGATCTTTTTGTATCGGGTTAACGTGTGACGAGACTGTAGACATCGCTGAAATCCAGATCACGAGCAACAAAAATATTTACTCGTTCGCCTTGGTTTTTGTAAAGTGTTGGTGTGATATTGATGGAATTTTGAAGAACATCGATTGCTATAGATTCAGCATTCTGAGCTCCTTTATTTTGTGAGTTATCTTTATTTTCTTTGCTGCTTTTACCAACTTTTCCTCTTACCCATTCTCCTAAATCACCGATAATGCTTACCATAATTGCACTACCAAATCGTTCCCAAAAATGTCTGTCAACCCAGCCACCAATACCCGCTTCACCCAGAGGACCTGTGCCTGGTGAGTCAAGATTGACAACAACACCAGAAGGCGTTTCAATGCGTAACCATTGCACAAACACGCGCGTTTGTCCTTGTTGTATGCCACTTTGGTAAAAACCAACAACTTTAGAACCACGGTCAAGCAAAACAACACGTCCACTCGTGGAATAAATATCGCGTGTTAAATGACACGTCGTCATTCCGGGTTGTGATGTAATGATTTTTGTTTCTAACGTACAATCTATTTGCGTTCCTTGTGTAATCAAAAAGTCACGGTTACGAAGTTGCATCGCATGTGATTGACCTAAACGCACGGGCTGAAGGTTATCAAATAATACGCCATTACCTCTATCATTATTCGATGCTTTATTATTTGTATCTGTAGATCCTTCGCTACCACCGTTGTTAAGGCTAGAACTGAGCATACGTTTGCGTGCTAATTCTTCAGAATCTTGGAGCATATGTGGAGGAATGGCTGTTTGAAGAAGCTTACTTAAGGCCGGTGGAATATCCAAGTTTGAATCTTCTATTTGTGTTGATTTTTCTGCTTCTTCTACAATCTTTGGTTCTTCTATAATTCGAGGGACATAGTTTGGTATAATTTGCTGTACTATTTGTTGTGGTTTTTCTTCCTCAACCTCCACGGTATTACGCATTTTAAAAGCTTTCCAAGTCAAGGCAATCGGTATCGCTACTATGACAATAAGTCCTACCATTAACAATGCACGGGTACCTGGAATTGTCGGACGACGTTCAGAACCTAGTTCGGACCCTCCATAGGCACCTTCAATATGTTTTTGATCGACGTTGTCCAGTTTTGTACCTTTTCCCTCTCCTTCCTTATTGTCAAACATCATTTTCCTCCTTTATTGATACGATAAACCACCGAAGATACTGTCCCTGTTGTGTTTGGTACGCCATTGGGGTCATAGGCTTCATTAAAAACAGCTAGAGCGCGTTTACCAAGCCGTATGAGCCATTTAGGATTGACCTTATGAACGGCGATAATATCATTAGAACTGCCGATAACGGTGCGTGGTATTAAGCTTTCATTGCCTTCAGCATCTACGACATAAATCGATGGCATATCCATGTTAGCGGGAAATTTGAAGTAAGTAATACGCCCATTGTCCCAAGCATTTATCGGAGCAATATCTTGGTGACCACTCATGGTATAACTGAGATTATAGCCGTTGACGCTTTGGTGAAAACCACGTTCAATCGCAAGGCGTCGATTGTTTTCTTCTGACTTTTCATCGTTTGAATCGGGATAATGGAAAGCCAATTCATATGTTGATCCCGCACGGTCATTCCGAAATTGTAGTCGGAATTTATAACTCCGTTTGTCGGTTACAACGATGAGATTGGTATTAGCAAGTTCTGCTTTTGGTTTAATAAAAATATGCCGCCCTTTATGAGCAAAGGCATAGGCTTCAGAATCGCCAAAGGCATGAGTTATGTACTGTTCACCTTCTTCAAGAATAATATGTGTTGCCACACCAAGAACTGTTTCAATTTGAACCACATCGGCTTCGTTATATGTTATATAGCGAATGCGATGATCATATTGTGAATTTGATGGACTTTTGAGCGCCTGAACAGGTACTGTATAAAGAGAAGAAAACGAAGACAATAGAACAACGAACGCAAGTTTTTTCATAACAATCAATTCCTTAATCATTCAACAGTATTTCTGGGTCAGAACGGTAACTTGTTACTTGAAAACCAAGGGGGTTAAGCAATCGATCAGATGATTTCATGGGTGCACCAACATAGGTGTAACCAATTGTTGCAATTTGGTGCTGTTTTGGTCCAGTAGCAGCACCGTTGCTGTCAAGTTGCTGAGTCGTAAAACGTACAGTTGCTTGACCGAGTCCATTAGGCTGGATTGATCGTACTTTAACTGTGATACGTGCTTTGTTGGAAAGCACTTTGTCCCGTGCATTTTCTCCATCATAGATTTTATAATATTCTTGTTGAACAGATGCCGCACTTAAAAGTGCTGTTGTGTCATAGTTCAGTTGAATAGTATCGTAGTCGTAAGTTTCGCGGTTAAGCACATATTGATTTAGCCAATATCTATCTACAACTTCGCCATAGCTTTCTTCGTGTTCACGCATGATTGAGATAACATCAACTGCACCCGTCGTATTATCAACGCGCAACACTAAGGGAGTTGGAGCTGGTTGAGAAAATCCAACAACTCCACATATCATACCGAATAAGCCAAAAAGACCCACAGTACTCGCAACACGCCATGCCGTTCTGCGCGACCTTATAAATTCATTGATAAGATCACGTTCTAAGCCACGGCTTTCTTCATAATAACTTCTAAGTTGTTCGGCTTTCACTGGTTTTGCTTGTTTTGTTTTCATCTGTCTCCTCGCTTGATTTCGGCAGGGATTGTTTTATTAATAGGCACACGGTTCCTATCATTGGGCTGTTTTAGCTTTGGTGCTAATG